>JARLIH010000075.1 GCA_031291845.1 Isosphaeraceae bacterium
CCGTGCTCGATCATCATCTGCCACGACGAGCGCTATCCGGAATTGGTCCGCCTCCCCGTGCTGGCCGGCGCTCGCGTCGTCTTCTACCTCTCACACGAGTCGGGGCCTCGGCAGGAGCGCAAAGTCGGTCCCTATCGGGCCCAGATCCAGGCCCGTGCCGTCGAGAACACGGTGCACGTCGTTCATGCGAACGCTCCCGCCAACGAAGACCTCACCGGCTCGCACGGCCAAAGCCGCGTGATCGCGCCGGACGGTAATATCGTGAAGGAAGCGTCCGTCTTCGAGGAGGAGGTGGTCGTATCGAACCTGGACCTCAGCCTGGCGACCGCGGCGAACGCCAAACGAAGTCTCACAGCAGGCCCATTGTCGCGGTGGTGGGAAGAAGGCGTAAAGCGGGTGCGGGTCATCGAGTGAGGGCGACGACCCGAACAGGAGGCGGGAAGACGGGGCGGGCTCAGATGAGCTCGACGATCGGTTCGCCGCGTTCCACGAGATATCGCGGCCGTCCGGAACCGTCGACGTAAGTTGCGTCGAGCGGTACGTCCATGTGGTGATAGATGGTGGCCGCGAGGTCGCCCGGTGTCACGGGGCGCGATCGGATATGGCCGCCGTCCGCCTCCGATGCGCCGATCACCTGGCCGTGCCGGAGGCCGCCTCCCGCGAGCGCCATCGACATGACCTGGGTCCAGTGATCGCGCCCGTCGGTGCTCCCCTGGGTTCCCATCACCGGCGTCCGGCCGAACTCACCCATGGCGAGAATCAAGACATCGTCGAGCCGCCCGCGCTCGTGCAGGTCCGACACGAGCGTCGTGATCAGGTGGTCGAACAGCGGGAGCAGGGGTTTTAGCCCCTTGCTGATGCCGCCATACGGCGGGATGTTATCGCCGTGGTTGTCCCAGGTGCCCGAGGCCGGGTGGTAACTCAGGTCGATCGTCACAAACGCGACCCCCGCCTCGACAAGTCGGCGTGCCAGGAGGGCCTGCTGGCACCAGAGGTGTTTGCCATACCGGTCGCGGACCGCCTCTGGTTCCTTCGAGAGGTCGAAGGCCTCCTGCGCTCGATGCCCCACCAGCAGTTCCACGGCCTCCTGGCCATACTGGTCCAGCGCGTCGAGGGCCTTCGCGTGATCGAGGCGCCGTCGCAGAAGATCGAGGTCGGCAAGCAGCGCCCTGCGGTCCTGCAACCGCTCCTGAGACAACCCCGACGGGAGACGGAAGAAGCCGGCGTCCGTCTGCCGGCCCGTGTCGACACCCACGTCCGTGTAAATGGGCAGCCTGCATGCATTGTTCGCGACGAACGGGTCATAGCGGGGGCCGAGGTGGCCGGCATAGCCGACGTGGGTCCTGGAAGTTTGGAAGGCGACGTAGGGGGGTAGCCCCGGCTGGTTTGCGCCGTGCCACTTGGCGACGACCGAGCCGATGGACGGGTACATCTCGGCGCTTGGGTTCGTTCGCGGTTCAGCTTCCAGGTTGGCGGTCTGGAAGACTTTGTTCGGCTCGTGGTTGCTGAAGCGGGGGTCGACCGAACGGATAATCGTGAACTTGTCGAGCATTGCCGCTTGCTTGGGCAGATGCTCGGACATGAAGACGCCCGGCAGCCTGGTCGGAATGACGCCGAACGGCCCACGGTTCTGAAGCGGCCGGTCGGGTTTGGGGTCCCACGTATCGATCTGGCTGGGCCCGCCGGCCATCCAGAGCAGGATCACGCTCTTGGGGCCGGCAGACCGGCGCGTCTCGGCCGCCTCAGCTCGGAGCCGGAGCAGGCCGGGGAGGGTCAATCCCGCAAGCCCGGCCCAGCCGGCCTTGAGCATGTTCCTGCGGCTGGTCACGACCAGTCCTTCGTGGGCCTCGGCGTTGAGCCCGGAGAATGCGTGTTCGTGAGTGTGCCTGTTTCCGGATTGACTTCCCATCCAAGGGCCCTCTTACGGCCGATTCGGACCTGGCTCATCCGCTCGGCCTTTCCATCATAGCATTCGGCCGTATCCGTGCCACATCGTGCGGTTGATAGTCACGCCCCCCCTCGGCCGGCTCGATTTTTGTGGTTATAAGTGATCTTTGATCCCCCCGGCGTCGTAGAAGGGGCAGCGTGCGACCTAGCGGGAAGGTGCTTCACACTCAGGGCTAAACTTCTGGGAGGTCTGCGATGAACCGGTTGACTCGTTTCATCCTGCGCGGAGCGGCAACGACAACGTTGGCACTGGCCGTCTTGGCCGCGGGAACCGCGCCAGCCTTCGCGCGCGGCGGGGGTGGCGGTGGTGGTGGTCACGGCGGTGGCGGTGGGGGTGGTTTCCACGGCGGCGGGGGTGGCTACGGTGGTGGATACCGTGGCGGCTACGGTGGTGGATACCGTGGCGGCTACGGTGGTTACGGTGGCGGATACTACGGTGGCCTCGGCTACTATCCGTTCCTCGGCCTGGGCTATGGAGGCTACGGCTACGGTGGCTACGGTGGCTACGGTGGCTACGGCTATGGTGGGTACGGCGGTGGCTACGGGCCACAATACTATTCCAGTGGCTACTCCTCCGCGCCAGCGTACTCCACTCAGGTTTCCTCGGCGCCCTACCTGACGAACCAGACGTACGAGCCGGGGGACGGCTACCGCTACCCTCTCTATTACAACCCCGCGACCGGTGGCTATTTCTACTACCCGGTCACGCGCTGACATGGACCCGTCGCAAGCCCCGCCGGATTTTCTGGCGGGGCCGGTCGGTCAACAACGCGCGATGCAGCTCTTCGCGTCCCAACTCAGCACAAGGCGTGGAGCGCGAGCATGCCGGTGAACGTTCGGGTCGTCAACGAGGTGGTGGTATTGAGCAACTTCGGCCGGCTCATGAACGACCCGCGGCATTTCGACGCGAGCCGCGACGTTCAGGACCTGATCGACCGAGGGTATCGCAAGTACGTTCTGGAGCTCCGCGGGCTCGGAGCGATGGGCACAAGCGGCGTCGGGCTGCTCGTAACGCTCGCGAGACTGGTACGAAAGCATGACGGCGAGATCGTTCTGGCAGCACCGACGCCCGCCATGGAACGGCTGCTCGAGGAACTGCGATTGGACAGTTTCTGGGACGTCTTTCCCGGCGTCGAAGAGGCTGTTGCGTCGCTGAACACTTCGTCGTGATGAGATCTCGCGGGACACGAAGAGCGGGCGGCACGCCACGCTCAAGACTGGGTCCCATCAGCCGACTGGTCAATCGGCGAACGTGATCGCGTGGGGCTCGCCGTCCTTCTGTTTTCGTATGACGGCGACGATACGCGGACCGAGAAGAACCACCATGTCCTTGGAGTCGAACCCGGTCCCCCCGGTCCCAGCGAACTTCGCGCAGAGATAGGCAGTCACACTGTCCAGCGTGGCGCATTCGGGAGCGGGCACCGCAAAGGCCTTTACGAACCCGTCTTCGTCGTAGGCCCGGTAATGGCTGCGCCGGAATTCGTCGGTTTCTTGCACTCGTTCCGCGGGACGCTCGACGACCGGATGTTGCTCAGCCACGGGATGTTCCCTCCGCTGATACCAAAGCCCGACCGGTGGGGGGTCGCCGAACCGAGCCGCTACGGCAGCTCGCGGATCCTGAGGTGGCGGAACTCGACCGGTGAACCTTCGGATTCGAGACAGAGATAGCCTTCGCGCGGCTCACAGTTGGTGCCGCCGGAGACCTCCTCGCCGTTGACCCAAAGGCGAATTTCGCCGTTGATCGCGCGCACGTAATAATGGTTCCACTCGTTGACGCCTTTGCTCAGGCGTTTGGCGGGGAAGCTGCGCGAGCCGTCGGCCGAAAGGGGCGGAAACGGCTTCATCTTCGAGGTCCCCACGGGGAAGACGTCGCCGTGGGTCGTGAACCAGTCGGGCTTCTTGCCGGTTTGTTTCTCATACTGCTCGGCGTAGCCGTGGTCGAGGACCTGCACTTCAATTCCCCCGCGCGGCAGCGTGCCCGGCTTGATGCCATCCAGCGACTTCTCACTCGCCCACACAAAGATCCCCGAATTCCCCGCCGAGCGCAGGTGGCGCCACTGGGCCACCAGTTCGAAGTTCTTGTACGGCTTGCGCGTTCGGGTGACACCGACCGGCAGCCCTGTGCAGTGGACTTCATCGCCCTTCCAGGTCCATGTTTCGGGGTCGCAGTTGACCCTCTCGAAGTCGTCCGCGCCGAGTGGCTTCCAGCCGGGGCCCGTACCATCGAGAAATGCCTTGGGAGCGGCGGGCTCGTCGGAGGACGCCGGCACGACAAGCATCAGCAACGCGGCGATTCCGGCCAGCACACGGCGGACGAACACGGCTTTCATCGGGGCGACCCATCCTTACTGGTGGCTCTGGGGAGAAACTCATACCCGCCGTCATCGTAATCCCTGCGGAGCGCGGAGGCAAACGCGTGACATCGTCACGGAGCCGGGCGCCAAGATGAGGGCCTTGTCTGGCGAACCCGGGCTGATAACCTGGGATTGCGTCAGGCTGGTCGCGCTCGGGCTTCCCGTCGTTCGAGCGATCCCAATCCTCCTCGAAGGTGGAAATCATGACCGATCCGGTCCCTGGCCGCCGGGAGTTCCTCAAGTCCGCGTCGGCGACCGCCCTCGGCTCGGCGGTTGCCGCCGCGACTCGAACGGCGGTCCGCGCGGCGGACGATGCGCGGTCCGTAAGGGTGCTGGTCTGGGACGAGCGCCAGCCCGCTCAGAAAGCCGTCTACGAGAACTTCCTGGGCAACAGGATCGCCGATCATTTGAAGGCCCAGGCGGGGTTCCAGGTCCGGTCGGTGGGTCTGGACGATCCGGCGCAGGGGCTTGCGGACGAAGCCCTTGCGGACTGTGACGTGCTAATCTGGTGGGGGCACATCCGGCAGGCGGAGATCAGTCCGGAGAAGGGGCGAGCAATCGTCGAACGGATCAAGGCCGGTGCGCTGGGGCTGATCGCGCTTCACTCCGCGCACTGGTCGACGCCGTTTGTCGAAGCAATGTACGAACGTACGAGGGCGGACGCCGAGCGGGCCTATCCCGCCTCGGAAAAAAACGCGCCGCGCGAGATCACGTACGTGCCTCCTCCGCAGCGCTATACGTTGCCGAAATACGAGACGCGGCTCACGCCCTACAACGAGTTGCGCAAGTATCCGGACGGCCGTTTGAAAGTGACGGTGCACCATCCGTACTGTTGTTTTCCCGCATACCGGCACGATGGCAAGCCAAGCTTCGTCCGCGTACTGCGCCCCGGGCATCCGATTGCAGCGGGTGTACCGCGCGAGTTTCAGATCTCCCAGACGGAAATGTATGACGAGCCGTTTCACGTCCCCGAGCCCGACCAGGTCGTGTTCGAGGAGCGTTGGGAGACGGGTGAGTGGTTCCGTAGCGGGATGGTCTGGCAGGTCGGGAAGGGGCGCGTGTTCTATTTCCGGCCCGGGCACGAAATCTACCCGGTCTACCACGAGCCGACGCCGCTAAAGATCCTGGCGAACGCCGCGCGGTGGCTCGCGTCGAGCGGAACCTGAAGGACGGGACGATCGGGCATTGCTTTCCGGCATGCAGGTCAGACAATCGGACGGGCCGGAACCGACGAACGGCGCGACTGCGCTGGGAGATCGATCGATGACTGTGTATCACCTCCGTCGCGTCTTTGCCTGTGTGCTCCTCTTGTCCGGACCGGTCGCCAGGGCCGATGGGCTTCGGGTCACGAAGCGCCCCGGCGAGTTCGAGGTGGTCGTGGAGAAGAATCTCACGATCAGCGCGCGCGACGGCACGAAGCTGGCGGCGGACGTCTACCGTCCCGGGCGTGGCGGAAAGCCGTTGGACGGCAAGTATCCCACGCTCCTGACGCGGACGCCCTACAACAAGGAAGGGGCCGCAGGCGAAGGACGCTACTACGCGGAACGAGGCTACGCTGTGGTCGCCAACGACGTCCGCGGACGCTACGGCAGTGAAGGGACCTGGCGACTGATCGCCGACGACCCGACCGACGGTTTCGATGTGGTTGAGTGGATCGCGCGCCAGCCCTGGTCCGACGGAAAGGTGGGGACGTTCGGTACGAGCTATCCCGGCGGGACGCAGCACGCGCTCGCGGAGCTGAACCCGCCCCACTTGACGACGATGATTCCGATCGACTCCCTGTCGAACTGCGGCGTCAGCGGCATGCGGCACGGCGGGGCGTTCGAGCTGCGGTTCATGAACTGGATCTTCAGTACGGGTGCCGCGAACAGCCGCGCTGCACTGGCCGACCCTCCGCTCCGCGCGGCGTTGACCGAAAACGGCGGCCGTATTCGCCAACACGTTGACAGCCTCCCCCTTCGCCGGGGGAGCAGTCCGCTCAAGGTCGTACCCGAATACGAGACCTGGCTCGTGCAGGCCATGCAAAGCGGGCCGGAGTCGCCGTTCTGGAAGGTCAAGGGAATGTCGGTCGTCGAGCACGTCAAGGACTACGCCGACGTCCCCGTCCTGCACGTGACCGGTTGGTACGACTCCTGGACGCGGCAGGTCTGCATGAACTACGAGGCCCTGTCTCGTGCCAAGAAGTCACCCCAGCGCCTTGTGATCGGTCCGTGGGTCCATGGCTCCCAGGGGTCGAATGTCTCGGGGGAGGTCGAGTTCACGCCCGATGCCGCTGTCGACCTGCCGGCCTGGCGCCTACGGTGGTACGATCGCTGGCTCAAGGGGGAACAGAATGGGGTGGACGACGACCCGCCGGTGCTGATCTACGTCATGGGCTCGGGCGACGACCGCAAATCGGCCGCCGGCCGGCTCAAGCACGGCGGGTTCTGGCGTGCCGAGAAAGAATGGCCGATCGCCCGCGCCACAACCAGGTCCCTCTACTTGACGGGTAACGGCCGGCTGTCGGCCTCCGCTCCCGTCGACTCGGAAGGGGATTCGCCGGGATCCACCACCTATGCCTTCGACCCGCGCCATCCCGTTCCCACGATCGGTGGTAACATCTCCTCCAACTCCGGGCTGATGACCAACGGCGGCTACGACCAACGTCCCCGCGACGACACGCATGGCGCGGAAAATCGTCTGCCGCTCTCCGAACGCCGGGACGTGGTCGTCTTCCGGTCCGAGCCCCTGGCGGAGGAACTGGAGGTCACCGGCGCGGTCCAGGTCAAGCTCTGGATTTCGTCGACCGCCGTCGACACGGACTTCACGGCCAAACTCCTCGATGAGGTTCCTCCCAACCCCGATTATCCGCTGGGATTCGACCTGAACATCGGCGACTCGATCCTTCGCACGCGTTACCGCGAGTCGCTTGATCGGCCAAAATTGATGCAGCCGGGGCAAACTTACCCGCTCACGATCGCGCTCTATCCGACGGCGCACCTGTTCAAGAAGGGGCATCGCCTGCGCGTGGATATCTCGAGCAGCAACTTCCCACGCTTTGACGTCAATCCGAACACCGGTGATCCACTCTCGACGCACCGCCGGATGGTCGTCGCGAACAATACGATTTTCCACGATCGGGAGCACCCTTCGCACGTGATCTTACCGGTCGTCCCCGATCGTCGCTGAAGCTTTCGGAGAGACGTTCTCGATGACCCCTCTGCGCATAGCGATGTGGTCCGGCCCGCGCAACATCTCCACGGCCCTGATGCGCTCGTGGGGCAACCGGCCCGATACGTTCGTCAGCGATGAGCCCCTGTACGCCCACTATTTGGCCGCAACCGGAATCGATCATCCCGGGGCTGACGAAGTCGTTGCGCACCACGAGCCGAACTGGCAAAAGGCGGTCGCGGGCCTGATCGGCGAAATCCCTGACGGTAAGTCGATCTATTACCAAAAGCACATGGCCCATCACCTCCTGCCAGATATCGGGCGCGAGTGGCTCGGCCACCTGACGCACGCCTTCCTGATCCGCGACCCACGAGAGATGCTCCTCTCCCTGGCCAAGGTGCTGCCGAACCCAGGGCCCGAGGCGACCGGGCTGCCACAGCAGGTTGAGATCTTCGAGTGGGCACGTGCCCACGGTCGGGCGGTTCCACCCGTCGTCGACGCCCGTGATATCCTGGAAAACCCCCGCGCGCTTCTCACGCGTCTCTGTCAGACTCTGGGTGTCGACTTTCGCGATGAGATGCTCTCCTGGTCCCCCGGTCGCCGCGCAACGGACGGCATCTGGGCCAAGCACTGGTACGAGAATGTGGAAAAGTCGACGTCATTCCAGCCATACCGTGCACGCGAGGAAGCGCTCCCCGAACACTTGCGACCGGTGCTCGCCGAGTGCCAACCCTACTACGACCTCCTCCATGGCCGACGACTCCGACCCGATCCTTCGTGAGGGCGCCGATGCTCCAGCAATTCGACGAGCGGAACCGGGACCTCCTCATCAACATCAACGGCGACCTGGTCCATCGCGACCAGGCCGGAATCAGCCCCTTCGATTCAGTCGTGCAGGGTGGTGACGCCGTCTGGGAAGGTCTGCGGCTCTACGATGGCCGCATCTTCCGGCTGACCGAACACCTCGACCGTCTGCGCAGCTCGGCCCAGGCGCTAGCGTTCGCCGACATCCCGTCGCACGAAGCGATCATTGAGCAGGTCATGTGTACGCTTGCGGCCAACGGTATGCGCGACGAAGTCCACATCCGCCTGACCTTGACGCGAGGCGTCAAGATCACGTCTGGAATGGACCCCCGGCTGAACCGCGCGGGGCCGACCCTGATCGTCCTGGCCGAACATAAAGCGCCCGTGTACGACAAGGGAGGCATCTCGCTGATCACGAGCACCGTCCGCAGGCCGCCACCCGACGTCCTGGATCCGAAGATTCACCACAATAACCTGCTCTTTTCGATCCTCGCCAAGATCCAGGCGAACACCGCCGGGGTAGACGATGCGCTGATGCTCGACATGCGCGGGTTCGTCGCCGAGACGAACGCCACGCATGTTTTTCTCGTCAAGGGGGGCATGGTTGCCACGAGCTGGCCGCTGGCATGCCCGGAGGGGATCACGCGGGCGGTCGTTCTCGAGCTCTGCCTGACGCACGGCATCCCCTGCCGCGAGGCCGACATCTCGCTGACCGAGGTCTACCGCGCCGACGAAGTTTTTTGCACCGGTACGATGGGAGAACTGACCCCGGTCACGCGCATCGACGGCCGCATGATCGGGCAGGGGACCATCGGGCCCGTAACGCGACGTTTGACCGCGCTCTTTCGCGAGTTGACGGCGCGAGAAGGGGTCCGTGTCGTCGATTGATTCGCTAACCTCTGTAGGGCCGGCAATGGCCGGCCCTACTAGTTTATGCGATTAACTTCTCTACGACTTTGCCCGCGACATCCGTGAGGCGGAAATCCCGACCCTGGAAACGGTACGTCAGGCGGGTATGGTCGAACCCGAGCAGGTGCATGAGCGTCGCGTGCAGGTCGTGAACGTGGACGGTGTCCTTCACGGTCTGGAAGCCGAGTTCGTCGCTCTCGCCGAGAGTCAAGCCGGGCTTGATGCCGCCCCCCGCGAGCCACATGGTGAAGGCGTTGGGATGATGGTCACGGCCGTCGTTGCCCCCCTGGACCATCGGCGTACGGCCGAATTCGCCGCCCCAAATCACGAGGGTGTCTTCGAGCAGGCCGCGCTGTTTGAGGTCCTTCACCAGGGCCGCACACGCTTGGTCGGTGTCTCGGCAGTTCTGTTTCAGGTCGTTGACTAGGTTGCCGTGCTGGTCCCATGCTTCATGGAACAGCTCGACGAAACGGACCCCGCGTTCGATGAGCCGCCGGGCGAGGAGACAATTGTTGGCGAATGAGGGTTTGCCCGGCTGGGCACCGTACATCTCGAGGACGTGTTTCGGCTCACGCGCGATGTCCATCACCTCGGGGGCACTCGACTGCATCCGGAAGGCCATCTCGAACGAATTGATGCGAGTGGCGATCTCGGGATCGCCCACCGCATCGAGCCGCATCGTGTTCAGATGATGGATCGTTTCGAGCGAATCGCGCTGGAGGTCCTGGTCGACCCCGGGTGGGTTCGAGAGATAGAGGACGGGATCACCCGCGCCTCGGAACTGCACCCCTTGATAGACCGTCGGGAGGAACCCGCTCCCCCAGTTCGAATTCCCGCCGCTCGGTCCTTTCTTGCCCGAGCTGAACACGACGAAACCAGGGAGGTCCTGCGACTCGCTGCCGAGCCCATAGGTGACCCAGGCACCCATGCTCGGCCGGCCGAACAGGGAGGAGCCGGTGTTCATGAGGATCTGCCCGGGGGCGTGGTTGAAGGCGTCGGTGGTCATCGAACGGACGATGGCAACGTCGTCGGCGACCTCGGCCAGGTGCGGGAGGAGCTCCGACAGTTCCGCGCCGGATTGACCGTGTCTCGCGAACTTGAACTTCGGGCCGAGCAGCTTGGAGCTCGGGTTGATGAACGCCGCCCGGTAACCCTTCAAGAGCTCGGGCGGAGGCAGGGTGCCGTCCAGACGAGCCAGCGTCGGCTTGTTGTCGAATAGCTCGAGATGGCTCGGGGCCCCTGCCATAAACAGGAAGATGACCCGCTTGGCCTTCGGGGCGTGATGGGGCGTCTTGGGCGCAAGGGGGCTTACGCCGGCAGGCGCGGCATACCCGTCGTCGCCCAGCAACTGGCCCAGCGCCAACGCTCCGAGACCGACGCCGCACTGTTGAAGAAACCAGCGTCTGGCGACCTGTTTGGGATCGGCCTGACGATGAAGGTAATCCTGACAGTTCATAGGTCACCCCTCCCCCCGCTATTCCTTCGTGATCGTTTCATCGAGGTTCAGAAGGACGCGCGCAACGACCGTCCACGCGGCCAGTGGGACCGGCGCGGCGTTCTTCGGCGCGCCCGCCAGGCCCGCGGGATTCGACTCGCCCCGCTCGAATCGTTGCGTTTGACGGTTGAGGAGTCCCAGCAAGGCCGCGGCCTCCGGCTCGATTGGCCGGCGCGAGACGCAACGGCGGAAGGCATATTCGAGCCGTTCGGCGTCGTTCGAGCCCCCCTCACAAAGGGCCTTGAGCGCGAGCGCCTGGGCACATTCGAGGAAGAGCGGTTCGTTGAGCGTCGTCAGAGCCTGGATCGGCGTGTTCGAGCGCGTTCGGCGCACGCAGGAGAAGTCGCCGTTCGGCGCGTCAAAGTTTTGAAGCATCGGGTACGGAACGGAGCGATATCGGAACGTGTACAAGGCGCGACGATAGCGGTCCTCGCCCTTCGCTTCGCTCCAGAGCTTCGGGCCGTAGCTGACGGGGGGCTGAAACAAGAAGTCGGGCGCGGGCGGGAAGACGCTCGGCCCGCCCACCTTCGGATTGAGCAGCCCGCTCGCCGCCAAGGCGATGTCGCGCACCAGCTCGGCATCGACCCGGAAACGAGGACCGCGCGCGAGCAGGCGGTTGTACGGATCGCGGCTCGCCAACTCGGGGGTCACGCGCGACGACTGGGCATAAGTCGCGGATGACGCGATTAGCCGGTGGAGTGCCTTGAGGCTCCATCCCCGCTCCATGAACTCGACCGCCAGCCAGTCCAGCAGCTCGGGGTGCGAGGGCGCTTCGCTCTGCGTCCCGAGGTCCTCGCTCGTGCTCACGAGGCCCGTGCCGAAATAGGACTGCCAGACCCGGTTGACGATCGCGCGGGCCGCCGTGGGAGCGTTCCGGTCCACGATCCAGCGGGCGAACGTCAGGCGTGTGGCCGGAGCCCCTGCAGGTAATGGGTGAAGAAAACCCGGCACGCCCGGAACGACCGCCTTGCCGGGCTTTAAAAAGTCGCCACGCGCTAGCATGTGGGTCTCGCGCGGCTGCATTCGTGCTTCGAGCACGAGCTGAGTCGAGCCTTCGGGATGCAGCCTCCAGAGCGATTCGATCCGGTCGTTCGCGTCTTGCCACTCCGGGACGGTCGTCCGCCAGTAGCTGAAAACGATCGCCGTCTGGGCCGGTGTGCGCTTCTCACGCGGGACCGCCAAGATCTCGCGGACGTTCGCCGGCAGGGGATCCGCTTCTGCGTTCGGCGTGCCGGTCACCGACAGTCGGAAGCGTCCGAGGTTGTGGCTCTGGTTGTCGTCGCTGTTCCATCCGCCGTGGTTCTGCTGGAGGTAGAACGTCAGGACAGTTCCGCCGGCGTTGGCAATCGGCTTCTCGGGCGTGAACACCGCCTTGCACGGCCGATTACGGCGTCCGGCACCGGAGTCGGTTCCCCACGCCGTCTCCTCCTTGTTGTCGATTGCGAACGCAATCGGTCCGGTGACCCGCTGGCGCTTGCTCCTGTCATCGAAGATCGGATCAAGCGGCGCCTCGGGGGGATTCACGTCCGCTGTTGCCTTCGCGATTTTTACCGGTCCGTTCTTGTCCAGCGCATTCGCCGGGGCCGCCTCGACCGTAAATTCCGTCAGGGCCGCCGTCCCTTTGATCGAGCGCCCGGGCCCACTGAGAGGGAGATTCGGATCGTTGAGCAGCTCGAGTCGAAACGCGGCAATCACGGGAAGATCGACCTTCACCGTCATCTTTACGCGATGCTTGGTGGGGGCGTAGCCCTGTGCCAGGAAGGAACCATCCGGCAAGGGCAGATACTTCTGGCCGCCTGTCGAGAGCTCGTCGACCTCGGGTCGCACAATCTCCCAACGCGGCAGGTCGGCGGTCACACGCCCCTCCCACGCGGCCATGCGTTCCGGCCAGTCGGCGGATCGATGTTGGAGCTCGGACTCGATGTCACGCACCTGCCGGAAGAGGTTCGCGCGTGTCTGCTGTTCCTCGGCCGTGTAGACGGCGACATTCGCCTCGTGGGCGTCGTTCAGGAACGCGAAAATGCGATAGTAGTCTTCCTGTGTGATCGGATCATACTTGTGACTGTGGCACTGCGCGCATTGGATCGTGAGACCGAGGACGCTCTTGCCCACGGCGTCCAGCCGGTCGAACATCGCCTCCATTCGGAACTGCTCGGGGTCGACACCCCCCTCCTCATTGATCATCGAGTTGCGCAGGAAGCCCGTCGCGACGACCTGATCCTGCGTCGCGCTCGGCAACATGTCGCCGGCGAGTTGCTCGATGACGAACTGGTCGTACGGGAGGTCGCGGTTGAACGCGCCGATTACCCATTCGCGATAGGCCCAAACCTGGCGCGACTTGTCTTTTTCGTATCCGTCCGAGTCGGCATAGCGCGCGGCATCAAGCCAGAGGCGCGCCCAGCGCTCGCCGTAATGGGGCGAGTCGAGCAAGCGATTCAGTTGCTTGGCGTAGGCGTCGGGGCTTTCGTCCGCCACGAACGCGTCTACCTCCGCAATGGTCGGAGGTATTCCCGTGAGGTCGAGGCTCAAGCGGCGCAACAGGGTCACCTTGTCGGCCGGAGCCGAGGGGCGGAGCCCTTCCTTCTCGAGCCGAGCGAGTACGAAATCGTCGATCGGGTTGCGACGCCGCGTACTGTCTTTGGTGGCGGGCGACTTTGGCCGCGTCGGAGCGATGAATGACCAGTGGCGCTGGACCGGCGCTCCTTGGGCGACCCACTCTTTCAGAACCTCGATCTCGGCCGCTGTGAGCGATTTGCCGCTCTTGGGCGGGGGCATCTTTACTGACTTGTCGTCTGAGCTGATTCGCGAGACGAGCTCGCTGTCGTCCGCCTTTCCCGGCACGACCGCCCGCGTGCCCGACGCTCCCGTGCTGAACGCTCCTTCGGGCGTGTCCAGTCGCAGCTTCCCTTTTCGTTTGGCCTGGTCCGGCCCGTGGCACTGGAAGCATCGATCGGAAAGGATCGGCCGGACGTCGCGCTGATAGTCGACCGGCGGCCTTGGGCCAGCCTCCGCTGCCGTAGCCGCGAGGAGTACGGGCAGCGAGCAAAGGAAGGCTCGACCTACCGTTCGTTTCACACCGAGGGGCCGCTCGCTCATCAGTAACGACTCCGGTCGTAACGCCACAACGCACGCGGGCGTTGCGCAGGAGGGCTCCGGGCAGGGGAGAGTCGGAAAGGCGGGAACCGGGCGGGACGCACTTCCCGGCGCGAACACAAAGGACGCCGTGGAACGCAACGGCCTCCAAGGTAACGCGGACCACAGTTACGGGCAAGTCCGCGCGATCAACACCCTTTGGGTCCCCAGATTCGTGGGCTGAGGCTATGCGCAGAGGCGAGGGCTGGGCCGGCAAGGGTAAGCCGAACGCCCTATCGGAATGGGTGAATCGTCAGGGACGCCGGTCCCCGTCCGATTCCAACGGTCGACAGCGTCAACGTCCCGGCCCCGTCCTCGCGAACGAATTGCCACGTCGTGTTCGGGAGCGTTCCCATCCCGTCCACGATGTGGAATCGCAGCGCGCCGCCGGCTGGCCCCTGGAATTCGAGCGTCATATGACTTTTCGGGGAGTTCACCACGAGCACTCCCGATTCCGTGGTTCCTCGAACCTCCAGCCTCCCCGAGAGTGAAGTCAGGCCGAGGGGCGTAATACGCCCGTCCGCCGCGACGCGGATCGTCGTCACGCCCGCGCTGCTGGACACCACGGCCGTGCCCTGAGCAGTGCCGCTCAGCGAAAGTTGAATCGGCTCTACGGGCGGGCCCTGCATGAATCCTACGGGGACCTCGCGCCGCTCGAGGGACTCCAGCGCCGGGCGATGGCGTCGATCGTTCATCGGATTCTCAATCGTGGCAAGGCGGTTTTTTCCCGTGCTCGAAAGGTTCGTCGGTCTGGGACGGCCCTCTTCTTTGCGGAATTCTAGGAGCGGGGAGACTTATTTCAAGAAAGACTTGTCCTGCCGGTTTCCACCCGACCTGAGGTAGGCGATCAAATCGAGGATCTCCTCTTTCGTCAGGATATTGATCAGGCCCTGCGGCATTTCGGAGACCTTCGAAGGCTGCCGCTCCTCGATTTCGGACTTCGCGACCTCGACCGGCTTCAGCGCGAAGGGGTCGGTGCGGACGACGACGCTCTTGGCGTCCTCTGACAGCACGCGACCAGTGATGATCTTGCCGTCGCGGAGCGACAACACGCTCCCCTGGTACTGGTCCGAGATCGTTTTCGAGGGCAGGACCAGTGACTCGAGAATGTACGCGGCGTCAAACCGGTTGCCCACGCCCGTGATGTCAGGTCCCGTGGACCCTCCTTCGTTCGCGAAGCGGTGGCACTTCAGGCACTGCGCTGCCTCAAAGGCGCGCCGGCCTTTCTCGAAGGACCGCCCGCGGGCCGCCTGGTCGAGCAGGGGGGCGAGGTCCGCGGTCTGCCAGTTGTGGATGAACTGCCGCGTCGTTTCGAGCCGGACGGCCTGCGACTGCTCCAGTCCTTCCAACACGTCCTTGAGAGCCGCTCTGTCACCGTCGGCGAGCGTTTCCAGCGCGTCGGCCCGGATCTTCTTGAGGAAGTTCTTGAAGCTCGCTCCGCCCACGTACTTGGCATCGGCGAGGTTGATCCACCCGAAGTAAGAGCGCCGCAGAGGGACCGTCCAGCCGTGCCGGGCCGTGCGCAGGACGAAGATGTAAAACATCTGGTCCTGCTGGGTCTGCGATGATTGCAACTGGTTCATCGCGCGTTCGACGATCCCGGGGGCATCGACATACACCAGGACCTTGGCCAGCTCCCGGTTGACGAACTCGCTCCCCGAGGGGAACAGCGGTCCCAGTCGCGCGGCGACGGCCCTGGCCGCCTCGGGCGAGCTGCCGCCGAGCCGGATGAACGCCAGGCCATAAACGCGCAGGGCGTCGAGGAACTGCTCTTCGGTGAGTTGCTCGAACGGTAAGGCATTCAGGCGCGCGAGCACGTCCGCCTGGAGCGACTTATCGCCGGTCCGGGTGAGGGCGAGCAGGGCCTGAATGCGTGCGTCGGTCTTGGTCTCGGCGAGCGCGCGGGCCTTCCACTGCTCCAGGTCCTGCCGTTCGAGCGCGACCCTCGCGGCATAGCGGAGCGCCCGGTCTGGACTATTCAGGTAGGGCCAGGCGATGTCGACCGCGGCCGGGTCTTGCCGCACGTGGTACTGCTCCAGCCTTCGCCTTGCCGCGCGTGCTTTGGCTGCGGCCGGGTCGGAGGGCGTCGGTGCGGCCGCCGTGGACTCTGTTCCCACGTAGGTGACACGGTAGAGACCGGACTGCGTGTTCCGGCCCCCAACCGTGAAGTAAAGGGCTCCGTCGCTGTTGACGACGACGTCGGTCAAAGGAAGGGGCTTACCGGCGACGAACGTTTCGAAGCTCGCCGTATACGTCGCGCCGACGGCCTGCATGTGCAGGGCGTAAAGCTTGCCATAGGTCCAGTCGCAGATGTAGAGGGCGCGCTGGTAACGTTCGGGGAACTTGGCGCCGGTGCCGAACGCGATTCCCGTCGGAGAACCGAGACCGATGTCGGCCACCGCGCCCACGCTATCCGGATAATACGCGGGCCATTTCCCTGTGCCATAGCGCCAACCGAACTCGGCCCCCGATACGGCGTGGTTCACGCGCGTCGGCCGATACCAGGGGGTGCCAACGTCCCACTCCATGTCGGCGTCGTACGTGAAGACCTCGCCGTCGGTGTTGAAATCAATGTCGTAGGGGTTGCGAAACCCGCCGCAAAAGAGGTCCCACTGCTTGCCCTCTTTATCGGTCCTGGCGATCCAGCCGCCAGGTGCCATGACCCCCGTCCCAAACCCGTTTCCGTCAGGATTGCGCGGGAGCAATTGGTCCTCGGCAAAGTCCCGGAGCGCCGAGTTCGGGTCGATTCCGTCGGGGACCTTGGTGAAGTTGCCCGCGATCACATAGAGCTTGCCGTCGGGTCCCAGCCGGATCCCGTGGGGGCCGTGCTCGCCACCGCCGTCAAACTTCTTGAGCAGCTTCACCTCGTCGAGGCGGTCGTCGCCATCCGTGTCGCGCACGCGATAGAACCCGGAGCCCTGGGCCGCGTTGCCGTTCACGGTGACGTACAGGCTGTCAAAGGCGAAGAGCATCCCCTGGGCCTGGCCGATCGCCAATTCGATCCTTTCGACCTTCGTTTCCGAGGCTGATGCCCCCACGGTGACACGGTACAGGCTTCCCGATTGGTCGGAGACGATCAGGCGCCCTTTCGGGTCGTTGGTCATGCAGACCCAGGACCCCTGCAGTGCGCGAGGTACGCTGTAAAGGAGCTCGGCGCGGAACCCCTTGGGCAAGGTCAGTTCCTCAGCCGGCGTCGCGGCCGGAGCGTGGGCCTCATCGAGCGCAACGCGTCCCCAGGGCTGATCGCCCCACGCCCCGACGCTCACGGCGTGGCCCCAACCGTGCGGCCGAAAGTCCCGTTTCTTCCAGTCCCCCTTGGGCGCATCGAGCGACGTCAACCACGAAGCGTCGGTCGAGATACTTGTCCGCTGGCCGCCCGGGGAGTCCAGGTTCAGCTTCAGCAGGAACCCGGCAGGGCCGCCGGCGTTAGCCGCTTTCACGACGAGCACGTTCGAGCCCGCGTTCAAATGGCTGGCCACTTCGGCACCGGTCGGGTTGCTCCAATCCGAGCTTTCCGCGACGGGTTCGCCGTTGAGAAAGACGACGGCGTTATTGTCGCACGCGGCCGCCAGGTGCGCTGATTTCGGTTTGTCCTTCAGGTCGAATGTCTTGAAAAAGTAGACGACGTCCTGCTCCCCAGCCTGTTTGCGGGCCCAGATCCATTGCGGCGGAGCGTCCGCAGCGTGTGTGGCGACCGGGGGGACAAGCCCGGCGGTGGCCGCCAGCAGACCGAAGACGCAGTTACGTAGGGATCGTCTCATGGGCTCTCTCTCGGGACGTGACGCCTGGCTGACCGGCGCAACGTCCCCGCCAAGGGTTGGGAGCGCCGCTTCGGTGCCGGGGCGCACGAACCGACGGCCAAGGCGCTCGCACGCACCGACGATAGCGTGCTCTTTCGACGCGTTCAAGCGGGCTCCAGGGCCGATACCCGAGACACGAACTGACGCACGAGCGCGGCGTTCGTGTGCCCCTCGACCTGAACGGCCGAGCCGACGTGGATCTCGCGGAGCCCGGCCGTGACAAGGTCGGGCAGGTCGGATTCGGCGACCTTTCCCCCCGCCATGATCGCGAGCCTGCCGGCGGCGCGGCGGGTCAACTGTTCGAGCCGTACAACACCTTGGATTGCGGTGGGTGCTTGGCCCGACGTTAAGACTCGCTCGATACCCAGCGCGATCAATGTGTCGAGGGCATCGAACGCATCGCGCGCTTCGTCGAACGCCTTGTGGAACGTGACGCGAAGCGGCGCTGCGAGTTCGACGAAACGGGCGATACCCTCTGCATCCACCGTGCCGTCCGTGCGGAGCAAGCCGAGAACGACCCCGCGGGCTCCCAGCGCCTTGGCCGTCTCCACGTCGTGGGCCATTGCGGAAAGCTCGTCGTCGGTGTACACGAAATTGCCGCCCCGGGGGCGGATGAGCACATGCGTTGCAACCTTCAGGCGCCGGCAAACCACGGCGATCGTTCCCGCGCTCGGCGTGACGCCGCCGACCTCGAGGTCTTCGCACAGCTCGATACGCCGGGCGCCCCCCTCGCAAGCGGCGCACGCCGAAGCGATCCCTTGAACGCATACTTCGACGATCACGTTGCCCTCAGCGCTCGTCCGTGCCGAGAAAGCGGCCCCCGTCGACGCGGTAGCAGCTTCCGGTCGCGAAGTCCGTCCCTTCGAGTAAGTAAAGAATCAGACGGTTCAAGTCTTCAGGCGTCCCCACCCGTTTGAGCGGCGTTTGGTCCACGACAGCACCAATCTGTCCAGCCGTCATATCCGGCGGGGGATCGATCATTGCCGGCTGAACGAGGTTGACCGTGATCTGCGGGGCCAGCTCCTTGGCGAGCGCCAGCGTCAGGGTCTTGAGCGCGCCTTTGGCCACGAGGTAGGGGAGGTAGTCCTTGTAAGGCCGGTCGGAGGCCCAGTCGCCGACAAAGACGATCTTTCCGCGCACGCCTTCCTCGGAGCCGCTTTCCTTCATACGGCGAGCAGCCGCGATGCTTGTGTGATAGGCAGACGCCAGGTTGGAGCCGATCATTGCGTCGAAGTCGGAAGGAACCAACGCAGGAAAAGGGGTGCGGCGGAAGATACTGGCCATATTTACGAGGATGTCGAGACGGCCGAAGTCCATCATCGTTTCCGCCACGGCGCGCTCTGCATCGCCGGACTGCGAAAGGTCCGCTGTGATTGCGATCGCCCTCACGCCGAGAGTTTCGATCTGCCGCACCGTTTCTTCAATGACGTCGCGGCTCGTCAGGTAGGTGAGCGCGACCGAAGCGCCTCGCTCCGCCAGCGAGAGCGCGAGCAAGCGCCCGATGCGCCGGCCGCCCGTGATCAGTGCGACTTTTCCGCGGAGGTTCACAGGCCCCTCCAGGGAACGTCGGCTACCCCGGCTCGGTGATTCAGAATCCGACCCATGACAAACAGCAAATCGCTCAATCGGTTCAGGTATACGACCAGAATCGGCGGGACGTGCTCGCCGGGCTGGTGGGCCAGGCGGAGCACCTCGCGCTCGGCGCGTCGGCAGACGGTACGCGCCAGGTGAACCTGGGCGGCGGGGGGCGATCCCGTAGGCAGAATGAACTGGTGGAGGGGGGTAAGCTCGGCCTCCAGGGCGTCAATCGTTTCTTCGAGGCGCGCGACGTGGGCGGCCGTGATCGCGTTGTGGAAACGTCCTGCCGGATCGGGATCGGCGAGCGCTGCACCCACGGCGAAGAGGTCGTCCTGGAGCTCCCCGAGAAGCGCGTCGCCGCCCCTGTCGGGTCCAAGCGCGCGAGCAACTCCAAGCGCCGCGTTCAATTCATCGACGGTCCCGTAGGCTTCGATCCTGGGGTGCTCCTTGGTAAGTCGCCCGGCCCCCAGCAGCCCGGTCGTTCCGTCGTCTCCCGTCTTCGTGTAGATCTTCATGCCGTCCTCTTCTCCGGCTCCGGGCGGCCATTGGCGGCCGCGCGGGCAGGTCTTATACTAGGCACGCCGAACCGGGGAGAAAAGGCACGCCCGCGATTCCCCCGCGACCCAAACCGGAGCCGCTGCGATGCTCAGCCTGTTGTTGACTCTTTCCGTGCTTGTCGCCGAGCCGACGCCGTCCCCCGCCGAGCTCGCCGCACAGGAAGCCACGCACCTCAAGAACATCAGGCAGGTCACCTACGGCTTCGCCCGCGCAGGGGAAGGCTACTTTCGGCCCGATGGGCGGGCCATCATCTTCCAGGCGGTCCGTAACGCGCCCCCCACGATTTTCTTCACGCCGGCTCCAAACCAAGACGATTACCAGATCTTCGCCGGCGAGCTCTCCACGGACGCGAAACCGCGGATGGTGAGCACCGGCGAGGGGGCCTGCACGTGTGCGTACTATCATCCGGACGGGAAGTCCATCCTGTTTGCCTCCACGCACCTGGACCCCACGCCATCGGGTCCGAAAGGCCCCTCGTATAGCCGTACCGAACGCTACAAGTGGGAGTTTCCGCGCGGGATGGACATCTTCCGCGCGAGTCCCGACGGCACGAACCTCATTCGTCTGACCGACACGCCCGGCTACGACGCCGAGGGAAGCTACTCGCCCGACGGCAAGCAGATTGTGTTCACATCGTTTCGTGACGGTGACGGCGAGATCTACATCATGGATGCGGACGGCACCAACCCGCGCCGGATTACGCACGCGAAGGGGTATGACGGCGGCCCGTTCTTCTCCCCGGACGGCAAACGGATCATCTACCGCAGCGACCGCAAGGACAATGACCTGCTCCAGGTCTTCATCAACAACACGGCCGGCACGGCTGAGCGCGCTCTGACCAACAACGAGTTCGTCAACTGGGGGCCCTCGTGGAACCCTGACAACCGGCACATCATCTATGCGACCAGTCGTCACGGACACCAGAATTACGAGCTCTACCTGATGGATGTCGATTCCGGCGCAGAGGAGCGGATCACGTTCCACGACGGTTTCGACGGGCTTCCCGTCTTCAGCCCTGACGGGAAGCGGCTGATGTGGACGTCGAGCGGCCGTACGTCGGACAAGAAGAGCCAGCTCTTCCTGGCCGATTTTATCTTGCACCCCTGAAAGGAACGGCAATGAGTGCGAAAGATGCCATCCGGCAAACGCTCGATATGAGCGAGCGGTTCATAACGGCCTATGTCAACGATCTGGACGACGGTGCGCTGCGGCTCCGACCGATCGAGGGGATGAACCCGATCGCGTGGCAGTTGGGTCACCTGCTGTCGTTCGAGCGGGCGATGGTCGAGGGGATCAAGCCGGGCTCTTCGCCTCCGCTTCCCGAGGGTTTTGACGATATCCATTCTACCGACTCGGCGAAGGCCAAAAAGGACGAAGGATTCCGCACATTGACCGAGTACCAGTCCTTGATGCAAGCGCAGAGGGCGGTGACGAAGGCGGTGCTGGACGGCCTTACCGATGAAGAAATGCAGGCGCCCGGGCCCGAGCGGTTCCGTAAGTTCACACCGACGGTGAGTGACGGACTCAACATGGTAGGCATTCACAACCTGATGCACGTCGGACAGTTTGTCGCGGTGCGCAGGAAGCTCGAGAAACCGGTGGTGGTTTGAGTCAGTCGAACGAGGATGCGGCCGTCGTACCGGATACGATCCGTACGGCGGTCGCCTCGATCATGCCGCCGGATCGCCAGTGGGAAGCGCACGCGGCGGATCGGCAGGCTCTGTTGACGATGCCGCCGGGAAGCCTCGGCCGTCTGCTGGAACTCGGGCGCCAACTCGCCGGCCTTCAGCAGACGGATCGCCCCGAAGGGCATCCGGCGCTGATCGCGGTGTTTGCCGCCGATCACGGCGTCGCCGGCGAGGGGGTCAGCGCCTATCCGAGCGAAGTCACTGGCCAGATGGTCGCCAACTATCTGCGCGGGGGCGCGGCGGTCAACGTACTCGCCCGCAGGGCTGGGGCGACCGTCCGCGTGGCGGACTTGGGCGTCACGCATTGGCCCGCCGAGGTCGAGTCGCACGAAGCCCTGGTGCGATGCCCGATTGCGCCGGGCACGGCGAACTTGCTCCACGGCGCGGCGATGTCGCGGGCGGACGCATTCCGGGCGTTTGACACCGGCCTGAATCTCGCCGATCGTTGGATCGGGGAGGATGGGCCGCGCGTCGTGGCCCTCGGCGAGATGGGGATCGGCAACAGCACGACCGCCGCTGCCCTGATTGCGGCCCTGACGGGGACCTCGGCGACTGATGTCGTTGGCCGGGGTACCGGTGTCGACGATCGGGGTCTGGTGCGCAAGCGTGACGTGGTCGCGCAAGCCGTCCGCCGCCATACGTCGAATCTGCGAGATGACTGGGACTGTTTTGCCCGCCTTGGTGGCTTTGAGATTCTCGGGCTCGCGGGCCTTGCGATCGGCGCGGCAAAGCGCCGTGCGCTCGTCGTTCTCGACGGCCTGATCAGCACGTGCGCGGGTCTCGTCGCGGTCCGGATCTGCCCTCCCGTGCGCGATTACCTGGTGGCCGCTCACCGGGGGACAGAGCCTGGGCACCGGGTCGCGCTCGCGGCCCTTGGGCTGATGCCGCTGTTGAATCTCGATTTGCGCCTCGGCGAAGGGACGGGAGCTGCCCTAGCATTGCCGCTCATTGCGTCCGCGGGGGACATTCTGCGCGACATGGCCACGTTTGACTCTGCGGGCGTCAGCGGACCCTCTTCGTCTTCAGGTCACGCGTAAGAATTTGCCGCGACGTTGCAATTCTTGCCGATGGCCACCGTTTTCAATCGTCGGGTGCGTGGAACGCACCGGTGCACTATATGCACCCTACAAATCGCCCGCGATCAGCCGGTCGAGGAGCACGCGGTTCACGACGCCTTTGAACCGGACCTTGCCGTTGATGGCGACGACGGGGACGCTCATGTCGTAAAGAGCGACCAGACCGGGATCCGAGTCGATATCGATCTGCTCCATCACGAACCGGTGTCGCCGCCGGTACTCTTCCAGCACCTCGAACGCCTTGTGACAGCAACAGCACTGCCGTCTGGTGTAAACCGTTACGTGCCAGTGGGCGAGGTTGACCCTGGGCTGGAGCCAGCGGCTCAAGAGCGATGTCATGAGGTAGGGTCCTTCACGGGAAACGGGGCAGGGCGGACTTCGACCAGATTATCAAAGAACGTCGCGCCGCCGCCGAAGTCGCTGAGGGCCGACGACGTCGTGCTGTTCACGTTCGAGTAGCCGGGGCTGAGCTTGTTCCAATAGATGCCGGTCGCGACGGCGACGCCGGAACGCACAGACGCGGTCAGCGCCACGCGCGCGAGGAACCGGCCGCGGTCATTGAAGACCTCGGCCCACTGCCCCTCTACGAGGCCGCGATCGCGAGCGTCGGCATCGGCCAGCTCGATTGTCGGGTCGCCCGCCGCCCGCCGGTGCGATGCGCTGTTCGCGAACGTGGAGTTCAGGAACTGCGGACGCGGCGGGCTCACTAATTGGAGCGGATACTGCGCCGCGAGGGCCGGGCGGGTCAGTGGGTCCTCGCGCGGGGGGATGTACGTCGGCAGCGGGTCCAGCCCGTCCGCCTTCATCCGCTCGGAGTAGAGTTCACACATGCCCGAAGGCGTGGGGAAGCGACCGTGCGCGAACGGTGCGTAGCGCATCGGTATGCTGAGGCGGACCGAACCTTCGGCGCGGAGGCGGTCGAGCGTGATCCCCTCGACCGAAGGACCGCCGTCGAGGGCTTCGCGCATCAGGGTCTCGTCGTCGGGGAACAGCGCCTGCTCGAAGCCCAGCCGGTCCGCCAGGGCGCGGAAGACGTCGTTGTTGGATCGGCACTCGCCGCGCGCGGGGATCGCGGCCGGGTTGTGCATCACGAAATGGTGGCCGTAGGATCCGTGAAGGTCTTGGTGCTCGAGCTGCGTGGTCGCGGGAAGTACGATGTCGGCGTAGTCCACCGTGTCGGTCGGGAACTGTTCGTGGACGACGGTGAACAGGTCGTCGCGCCGCAGCCCCTCCAGCACGCGGGCCTGGTTGGGTGCGACGGCGGCCGGATTGCAGTTGTAAACGTAGAGCGCGAGGACAGGGGGGCCGGGAAGTTCGCCCGCGAGGGCCTCGGCGAGCTGGTTCATGTTGATGACGCGCGTACCGGCCGGAGACAGGTCTGGCCGCGTCAGACGGTTCATCGCGAATTCGTACGTGCCGCTGGTGCTCAGGAGCGCGCCGCCCCCAGGGTGGCGCCAGGAGCCGACGAGCGCCGGGAGGCAGGCGATCGTTCGCACCGCCATTCCGCCACCGTAATGGCGTTGCAGCCCATAGTTGATCCGTATCAGAGAAGGCTGGTCGCGGGCGAGCCTGTGGGCGAAGTCGTTCAGCGAGCTGGGGGAAACACCGGTGATCGCGGCGACGCGCTCGGGCGCGTATTCCGACAGGACGCGGTCGCGGAGCAGGGGGGCGCCGAGGGTCGCCCCTTCGATATAGTCTTCGTCGGTCAGCCCGTCGCGCCAGAGCACGTGCATCACACCGAGCGCCAGCGCGGCATCGGTTCCGGGTCGAGGTTGGATGTGCCAGTCGGACCGTCGGGCGGTGTCGCTCCGGTAGGGGTCGATGGTCACGATCGTCGCGCCGGCCTTGCGCGCTTCGAGCATCAGGCTCCACATGTGGCTGTTCGTCTGAACGGTATTCGAGCCCCAATTCACGATGAACCGGCAGTCCGGGACCGCAAGCGGATCAGCACCCAGGCGGCCCTGACCGATCGTGTACTCGTAGCCGAGGCCCCCCGCGCTCGCGCAAATCGTGCGGTCGAGCTGCGAACCGCCGAGCCTGTGGAAGAAACGGCGGTCGAGGCTGCTCGCCTGGAGCTTCCCCATCGTGCCGTAATAGCTGTAGGGAAGAATGGCCTGCGGTCCGTCGGCGGATTCCGCGATAGCCGTGAACCGCGTGGCGACGACCTCGAGGGCCTCGTCCCACGTGATGCGCTCGAAACGGCCTTCGCCCTTCCTGCCCACTCGCTTCATGGGATGGAGCAGCCGCTCATCGCTGTAGACCCGGTCGAGGTAGCGGGCCATCTTCCGGCACAGGAACCCGCGCGTGAAGGGGTGCTCCTTGTCGCCGCGAAGGTCGGTCGCCACGCCGTTCTCAACCGTGACCACCATCGAACACGTGTCCGGGCAGTCGAGGGGGCAAACGCACTTGAAGACGCTACGATCGGCCGACGCCATGCGTGCTCCCTGGTTGCAGACCTCCGCGGCTCGAATAGGCGCCATTCTAGCCGGATTGACGATTCCGATGACAGTCGACCGGGCGCAAATCGGCCGCGCCGTGACGCGATGTCGCCGCTTGACAAACCCGCTCGCGCGTGCGACGTTTAAAGGTGCCGAAGCCCGCCCAAGGTACTGCCTGACGCCCGAGCCCGCCTCCGCCGAGTGCATCGCCGTGCCCGATCGCTCGCGACCGTCTTACAGGAGTTCCACGCATGACTCGCAGAACGACCGGATTGGCCGTCGCGCTCGGCCTCGGCCTGGCCGCTCCCGCAGCGGCAGCGCCTCCGAGCATCGGCGGGACGGCTCCCCTCGGCGCACAGAAGGGGACGGTCACTGAAGTCGCGATCAACGGCGGCAACCTGGCCGGTAATCCTCAGTTGATTGCCCCGTTTCCGTTCACGCTCGCCAGCCCGGCACCCGCCGATTCCAACGTGGGGACTTGGAAGATCAAGCTGCTGGTGGACCCGAGCACGGCGATCGGGGTGTACCCGATACGCGTGAAGACGGACGATGGGCTCTCGAATCCCTTCCTCTTCGCGGTCGGCCAGTTGCCTCAAGTGGCCGAGAAGGAAGAGAATAGTACGTTCGAGTCGGCCCAGGTGGTTCCTTCGCCGGTGGTGGTCGAGGGTCAGACGGCGGGGAACGACGTCGATTTCTTCAAGTTCCCGGGCAAGAAAGGGCAGAAGATCGTTGTCGACGCGCAGTGTGCCCGGATCGGCTCCGGAGTCGACCCGACGATCCGCCTGACGACGGTGAACCACACGTATGTGGCGTCGGCCGACGACTCGCTCGGTCTCCTGACCGACGCGCGCCTCTGGGTCGTGCTGCCGGAAGACGGCGACTACGTCGTGGAACTGTCCGACTCGCGCTACCAAGGTGGTGGCCGGCCCGTGTACCGACTCGTGATCGGCCCGGTGCCCATGGCGGAGGAGCTGTTTCCGATCGGCGGACGTCAAGGCGAGACGGTCGGCCTGGAACTGCGCGGCGGGACGCTCCCGGACATGCGAATTGGTGCTGCAACGGTGAAAGGCGCGCCGGGCTCGGAGGTTTTCCCCGCGCGGATCACCAATCAGATGCTGGGCATCTCGGCACCCGGGGAGCCGGTCGTCGAGATCGAATCACTCGCCCCCCTCTCGGTGAGCGAGGTCCCGGAGCTGCGCGAGGCGATCGGCACGTCGACACCCACCCGTGGCGCTGCCCCCGTGGTGTTCAATGGCCGTATCGATCCCAAGGGGGACGACGACCTGTTCGTGCTGGCGGTCACCCCGGGCCAGAAGCTACACATTGAGGTCGAGGCGGCCGACGTCGGTTCCGCCCTCGACGGAGTATTGCAAGTGCTCGGTGCGAACAACGCGGTGCTGGCGACGGCGGACGACACCACGATCCCCGCGACGGGCAAGAAAGGGAAAGGTGCGGGCATCGTGTCGCCCGACCCGACCCTCGACTTCACGGTGCCGGCCGGGCTGAACGAAGTCTCCCTGAAGCTTCGCGACCTTGAAGGACGCGGGGGCACGGGCTTCCCCTACCGCATCGTCGTCGCGCCGAGCGGGCCGACCTTCGAACTCGCGCTCAACGACCCGCAGATCAGTATTCCCAAGGGCGGCTCGGCCTTGGTGGGCGTGACGGTTGTCCGAAAGGATTACGGCGGCCCCATCACGCTCAACGTCAAGAACCCGCCGGCCGGCGTCGTGGTGCGCCCCGGGACGATTGCCGATGGGCAACTCGTCGGGGCGTTCAGCGTCTCGGCCGCGCCCGACGCCGCGTTCGGCGTGGCCCTTCTCGACGTGGTTGGCGAGGGGAAGGGGCCGGCGGGACCGATCGTTGTGCCGGCTGAGAAGGCGATCGTGTTCGCCCAGCAGGGAGCCCCGCCGGCAGTTCTCCCGACCAACACGGTCACCCAGCACGGTCTTGCCGCCGCGCCCGCGCTGCCGACGCCGATCGTCCTCGACGCCCCGTCCGCTCCCGTGGAAATCGCGCATGGGCTCGGCGGCCCCGTCACGATCAAGGCAACCCGGACGGCCGGGGCGGACACTGCGCTCGCGATCACGACGCTGCCGCTGCCGCCGGGTGTCACGGTCCCGGCCGCGAATATTGCAGCGAAGGCAGGCGACGGGGCCGTGACGGTGAACGTCGCACCGGAGGCGCCACTCGGGCTCGTCACGGTCGCCCTCGTTGCGAAGGGCAAAGTGAACAACGTCGATCTCACCCTGGCCGTACCCGCCGTGACGCTGAACGTCGTCCGGCCCGCGAGTCTCGAAATGGCGGCCCCCGCGCTCGAGGTGAAGGCGGGGGCAACGTTCGAGCTCAAGGGCAAGGTGGTTCGGAAGGGACCGTTCAAGGAGCCGGTTACGGTCAAGATTAACGGTTTGCCTGCCGGATTGAAGGCCGACCCGGTGACCGTGGCTCCCGAGTCGACCGAGTTTACCGCCAAGGTCGTGGCCGATCCGAAGGCCGCGGCGGCGACGGCCACGGCGAACGTCGTACTCGCTTACCAGGTCAACAAGAAGGATTACCCGCCCGCGCCGGTGTCCCTCGCTGTCAAGGTCCTGCCGGCGAACTGACCCCCAACACACCGCGCACTCACCACGGGGAGAACCGCTCCAATGTCCCGATCGCTCTTGCGCACTTCTTTGGTGCTCCTGGGAGTCCATAGCGCCGCCTTGGCCGATGAGCCCAAGAAGCCCGCGGCCGAGCCCGCCAAAGCGGTCGCCGGCGTGAGCTTTATCAAGGACGTTGCGCCGATCTTCGTCCAAAACTGCATCGCCTGCCATAACCCCAAGAAGGGGGAAAGTAAGTATGTCATGACGACCTTCGCCCAACTCGCGAAGGGTGGGCAGCAGGGGGAAGGCGTGACGCTCGAGCCGGGGGACCCGGACGCGAGCATGCTCGTCGAGCTCATTCGTCCCGACGGCGCGCCCCGGATGCCTTACAAGCAAGATCCGTTGCCTGCTGACAAAGTGGCGATCATCGAACGCTGGGTGAAGGCGGGTGCAAAGTACGACGGCGGAGCGCCGACCGAGGAATGGACCGTGGTGCTGCGCAGGAGTACGCCGGTGGCGATTCCCGAATCGTACCCGGTGACCGTGCCGGTTACAGCACTCGCGTTCAGCCCGAACAACACCGAGATCGCGGCGTCGGGCTATCACGAGATCACGCTCTGGAAGGCTGCCGACGGCGCGCTGGATCGCCGTCTGCAGGGACTTGGAGAGCGAGTCTACGACATTGCGTTCAGCGCTGATGGGAAGTGGATGGCCACGGCGAGCGGCGACCCGGGACAATTTGGCGGTGTCAAACTCTGGTTGGCCGAGGCGAACGGCGGTGGCAAGCCGGTTCGCGACCTGCTGGAGAGCAATGACTGCGTCTTCGCTGTGGCGTTCAGCCCCGACAGCAAGAAGCTCGCGGCGGCGGGGGCGGACCGTGCGATCAGGGTCTGGGACGTCGAGTCGGGCAAGGAGCTGGCTGTCATTGAAGACCACGCTGACTGGATTTTTGACATCGCGTTTAGCCCCGACGGCACCCGGCTCGCCAGCGCGAGTCGCGACAAGACGAGCAAGGTTTTCGACGTCGTCAAGAAGGAAGCCGTCGTCACCTTCCCGGGGCACGCCCAGACGGTTTACACGGTCGCGTTTGCGTCGGACGGCAAGTCGGTCTTCTCGGGCGGCGAGGACAACTCGATCCGAAACTGGATTCCGGACCAGGACGGCAAACAGGTCCGCCAGATCGGCGGCTTCGGCGGGCCCGTGTTCAAGCTGCAGCTCACTCCCGACGGCAAGGAGATTATCGCCTGCGGCTCGGACAAGACGATTCGCATCTTCACCGCCGCCACGGGAGCAGCGGTGCGGACGCTGCAAGGGCACAACGACTGGGTTTATGCCATCGCCCTCTCACCCGACGGTAAGACCGTTGCGTCGGGAAGCTGGGACGGTGAGGTACGACTCTGGAACCTGGCCGATGGCAAGCCGATCCGGACGATCACGGCTGCGCCCGGTTTCAAGCCGGGCGCGACAACGCAGGCAGCGAAGTAACCAGACGCCGGGCAACCCTCGCGGGCACTTTCAAGACGGGCGTTGGCGGAATTCACGCTATGGAGTGCGGTGGCTTGCCACCGCTTTCCACCCTGGACGCTGTCGGAAAGCGGGGGGCAAGCTCCCGCGCTCCCAAAGTGCTACTCGTGGACCGATCGTACCCCTTGGTTTAGCGACGCGAATTACGTTTCCGCGTTGCTTATCCAAATACTTCAGCGACCGGACTGGCATCGCTGACGATCGGGACGTCGGCGCATGCCGCCATTGGCAGGGGGCGCTCGTGGTCGATGCCCAGGCTCTGGTACATCGTGGCCAGTAGCTCCGTGGGATGAACGGGGCGATCAACTGGGTACGCCCCGTGAGGGTCGCTCGCCCCGACGACCTGACCGCCACGCGTGCCGCCGCCGGCGAGTACCGCGCTCCAGACCGAAGGCCAGTGATCGCGCCCTCCGGACGCGTTCAGCCGCGGCGTCCGGCCAAACTCGCCCGTTGCCACCACGAGCGTCGACTCGAGTCGCCCCCGCTTCTCCAGGTCGTCGAGCAACGCCGCAAAGGCGCGGTCGAACGTCGGTAAGACGTCGCACGCGTAGTCCTCCAGCGAACTGAACGGCCCAGCGCCGTGGCAATCCCAGGTCGTCTTGTTGAAAACGCTCTCGAACATGTTGACCGTGACGAACCGTGCGCCGGCTTCGACGAACCGGCGGGCCAGCAGGCAATCGCGGCCGAACGCACTTGGGCCATACGCCTCGCGCGTGCGCGCGGTTTCGCGGCCTGCGTCACAGACGGCTGAGTGCGGGTTCGCGTTGGCCGGAACAAACGGTTCGTGGTGTGCGCCGAGGCAGCCGGCCGACTGACCATGCGCGACGCCGACCCCCGTGTTGCCGATAGGCCCCGGGAGCATCACGGCGGCCGGGATGCCGTTCCTGCGTCCAAGCAGCCGACTGACCACCGATCCGGCGTGCGGCCCTTCCTCTCCGAGCCGGCAGAGGCGCCCGGTCTGGATCAACTGGTGTCCCGTCTCGTGGATGGGGGCGGCCTCGTGGTGCATCGAGCGAATAATGGTCAGCCTGTCCATTCGCGCCGCCGACCGAGGCAGGTGCTCGCAGAGATGCACGCCCGGGACGGCCGTGGCGATTGAGCCAAACGGTCCTCGAATCTCCGCCGGCGCGTCGGGCTTCGGGTCCCAGGTGTCGAGCTGGCTCGGGCCACCGACGAGCATGAGCAGAATCACCGCGCGATCGTCATGCGCTGGACCGGCGAAGCTTCGGTCGGGGTGGAGCAGGGACCAGCCGGCGGCAGCCAAGGTTCCGGTCCGCAGAAAATCGCGACGGTCGACCAGAGCACCCGCAGATGCAACTCCGAATTGCGGTGATCCCATCAGCTTCCTCCTGCTACGAGGACCATGTTACCCGCCAAGCCGGTCCGGACCACGCGGGTCTGCGCAATAGGGTAACGTGCTCCGCGATTAGACCATACGGCTTTATGGCCCGTTTTCCTGACCATCGCCCATTTTCTGGGGGATATCCATGGCCGTTCCGGGACTGGTTAGGAGAAACACCTGGCGCGCAACTCTGGAGGGCCGGCCACAGGAGCCTGTGGCACCTTGTGCTTTAGGTAAATTGGCGCGAACGTGAGGCTTTTGCGTTCCGAGCGAGGGAAAGACTCAAGACATTAGTGCGAGGCTGAAGAGCCCGGTCCGATAAGGTCAGTAACAAATGGCTGTGGAGGATGCCAGCTCGGACCCACGCATGAGGCGGGGTCTTCCTCCGATCCGTGCCAGGAGGGCGTTGCGGCCATGAAAATACGGGTCTCCGCGCTCTTGATCGCCGCTGCCGCGGGCATCGCAGCGCCCGAATGCGCGATCGCTCAGGGCCCGACGTTTGATAGCTCGCTCATGGCACGACCGGGGGGGGCGGGGTCCTCGCTCGGCGCTGCTCCGGGATCGGGAGCCAACACGTTGGGAAACTCCCCCGGCGCGGGTGCGAATTCGCTCGCTCCGCCGCCGACACCAGGAGTTTTCGGCGGGCGGCCGGGAACCTCGACCACCCGCGTCTCGCCGTCGATTACGACACCCAACGGCATGGAAGGGGCCAATGCCCCGACCGGCGGCATCGCAGCGCCCAGGCCTCAGCCGACGCCACCGGTCGCCCGTTACGGCTCCTTGGAATTGGTGGAAACCGACGACGAGGGGCCTCCCAGCGGTTTGACCCTCGACCAGGCGATCGACCGCGCTGTGCGCGACAACCTCGACCTGCGTTCCAAGTTCATGGAAGTTCCCCAGGCCCAGGCGGATATCCTCAACGCAAGCCTACGCGCCAACCCCGTCTTCTATGCCGACGGCCAGCTCGTTCCCTATGGCAACTATAGCCGCGCACGCGCGGGCGGCCCCACGCAGTACGACGTCAACATTTCCTACCCTCTGGACTTGTCGCGCAAACGCAAGGCGCGTGTGGTCTATGCCAACACGGCCAAGCAAGTGATCGAAGCGCAATACCAAGACGCGGTCCGAATGCGGATCGACGACGTGTACGCGGCGTTCGTGGACGTCCTTGACGCGCGGCAGACCTTACGGTTCTCGCGCAAGAGCGTGGACGGTCTGACGACCCTTTTGCAGAAGACGGAGTTGCTCTACAAGAGAGACCAGGCGACCCGCGCTGACGTGAGCCGGGTCAGCGTGCAACTGAGCCAAGCGCAGGTCGGGTTGCTCGACGCCGAAGAAATGCTCCGACAGAAGAAGCGCTCGTTGGGAACACTGCTCAACCTGCCGCCTCAGGAGGCCGAGCAAATCGAGGTGCGGGGATCGATCGACGATGACGTCGAAGGTCTTCCTCCCGAGAACGAGCTGATCAGCGCTGCCCTCGCCGTCCGCCCTGACTTGGTGTCGTACCGCCTGGGCGTCCAGAGTGCCGAGGCGAACGTGCGGTTGCAGCGAGCGAACCGCTTTTCGGACGTTTACGTCCTCTATCAGCCTTACACCTTCCAAAACAACCAGCCCTACGGCATCAAGAGCGCCACGTCGTGGGCCCTCGGCGTCACCGTTCCGCTCCCGGTCTACAACCGCAACCAAGGGGGAATCGAACGGGCGCGAATGAACGTTACCCAGACTCAGATTGAACTGGCGAGTCTCCAGCGTCAGGTGATCACCGACGTCCAGCAGGCGATCAAGGAATATGAAGTCACGCGCCGGATGGTGCATCGCATCCGGGAGGAACTGTTGCCGAACGCCATGCGAGTGCGTGACGATACCTACCGCCTCTACATCGGCGGCGAGGTAAATGTAATCATTTACTTAAACGAGCAGAAGAACTTCAACGACACGGTCAAGCAGTACACCGACACGGTTGTCCGGCACCGCCGGAGCATGCTGGCCCTGAACACCGTGCTGGCCCAGCGGATGCTCCCTTGAGTGGCCGGCCGGCACGACGATTTGCGCGGGCGCAGGGGATCCCAAATGGCGAGGAGGCGGGCATGGCTCGACGGATACTGAAGGCGGCACGTCCGGCCGTGGATCGGTGCGAGATTCGGCTGCTCCCATCGGGCATCCTCGCGGTAATGGCGAGCGCAAGCTCCGCGCACGGCCATTACCCCATCTCCACGACGTCCATCGCGCTGCCGACGAACCAGGGACCGCAAGGCACCAACCTCGCGCTGACGCCTACCGGTACGCCCACCGCGAAAGAGTTGCGTCACGAGCGGTTCAAGGCGACCTTTGTGGGGACGTACACGACAGGGCCGGGCGACTTCAGCAGCGAGGCGATGCGCACGCGCATCAAGGGCGCCGGTGGGTCAAACACGATCCTGCACGGAGACCTCCAACTTCTGGTGGTGACCCCGAAGGACCCGTCGACGCCACTGGGCGGAACGCTTGTCATCTTTGACCGAAATATCAACTCGAACAGCGCGCTCGGGCTCGACCTCACTGCGCCACAGGCGAACGTGGATGCCGGCGGACGGCCGAACGTACTTTCGGTATCGCTCGACGCCAACACAAGCTCCGGCCTCTATGTGGAGGGCTACGCGACGGGGACCGTCAACATCACGTATATGCCGAGCGGAAAACCGGGTCCGCAGGGATTCAGCCAGGGTAAGGCGATCGTGCGCATCAACGCGCAAGTCTACACGTCCGCCGTCGACTTTATCCTGGCAAATGCCAATATCGATCCCGGTCCGGCTGGTAAGGCGTGAGGGGCCTGAGCGGGGAGATTGGTAGGGCCGTCCATTGCCCGCCCTAGGGATGGCCCCCCCCGGCGTCTTTTCTCGATGTGAGCAGCGAGTGGACGACCTTGAGCACGTCTAAGGGCTTCCACGTTTTTCCCGTGGACCCCGACTCCCGAGCCGCCAGCTTCCCATCGGGGCCGATCACGACCGTTACGAGGTTGTGGATGACTTCGTTCGCGGTGGGGCCGTAAGTCAGGCCGAGCCCGGGTGCCACCTTGGCCAGCTCCGGGTGGGACGCGACGGCGAACATCCACAACGGCGGCTTCGCGCCCTGCACCGCGGCGTGCTTGCTCAAGATGTCCGGAGTATCGTGCTCCGGGTCGAAACTGACGGACAGCAAGCGAACGCGCTCGGCCCGCTCCGGAAAGGCGCTCAGTGAGCCGGCGAGCTCGGCGAACTTGCGATCCATGAGCGGACAGAAGTCGGGCAAGGGGCAGCGCGTATAAATGAAGGTGAGAACCACGACCTTGCCGCGGAGGTCGGAGAGCTTGAGCCCTTTGCCCTCCTGGGTCGTGAGCGTGAAGTCAGGTACCGTTTCGCCAACTTCAATCAGCCGGGACGTCGCCTGTATCGAGGCGCCGTTGCCGGCAAGCTTCAAGGACAACGACTGCGCAGGGGCGGGTCGGGTTACGGTGAGCTCGGTCAACTCCGACTCGTCCCTGTCGACGCGCAACGTCCCTTCCACCTCGTCGCCCGGTCGGACGTCTTCGAGGACCGCCTTGTCCCTGACGCGGAACGGCATGGTCATCGCGTCCATGTAGCCGGGGATCGCGTCGTGGCGGACTGTCACGACCTTCGCCTCGGGGTTGACCGCGCGGACCGTGCCGGTAACGCGATAAGTCTTTGTCTGTACCGGGGTTACGGAATGCGCCTTGGGTGCCGTTGGCGCGGGCCGCCGACAACCGGACGTCACGAAGACGGCGAGCAGGAGAAAAGCAAATCGACGAAGCGTCATCTTCAAGCTCGTGATTCAGGCACGGAACGGGAAGCGATCGTCAAGCGGGCTCTGCGCCAGCTCGTAAAGGAATGTCGCAAGCCGCTCGACGACGACTTCGGTGAGTGCGTGCCCCTTCTCGGCCGTGGCCGGGTGGGGGTCTCCGGCCCCGCTATTGGTCGTGAGGAGGTGCCAGGGGCGCGTGATCTCGACCCACCCGCGGTTGACCGCCTCGAACCGGCTCTTTGCCATCGTCCCGGCGTCGGCCGACTCCATGTCAACGAGCTCGGGATTCAGGGCGAGGATCATGCTGGTCTCCATCTCTCCGGCGTGGTCTCCCGCGTCCTCGAACAGGGTGGCGTACTGGTCGGCTGCCACTTTGTACCAGTTGGAGAGAAACAACTGGACCGGTGTCTTGAGATGCAGCTCGCGCAACAGCCACTTGAGGTCATTGCCCCCGTGGCCGTTCAAGAGGACGCACTTGCGAACACCGTGCGTGGCGAGCGAGTCAACCAGGTCGGTGATTACCTGAGCGACCGTCGAGGGGTTCAGGTTCATCGCCAGCGGAAACCGCATCTGGTTGGTTTCCGTACCATACGGGAGCGCTGGGAGCGCAACCACGCGGCCCCCACGCTTGTATGCGCGCTCGCAGGCCAAGGCGGCGAGCGTTGCGACTTGCAGGGTGTCGGTGGCGTACGGCAAGTGAAGGTTGTGTGGTTCGGTCGCCCCCAATGGGAGTACCGCCACCTCGTAGGGAGGGCCCTCCTTAATCATCCCGTAGTTCAGTTCCGCGAGGAGCCAGGGGCGGGTCGTCATCGGGTTCGGTGATGGTTTGGCAGGGTCGTCACGAGTGCGCCCGGCGGCCATCGTCTCCAGTGCCATTGCGGCGGGTCCGGTCGGTCCGTTACGATCGGCATTCGCTTTTCGGGACCACGACGCCCCCATTAACTGTGGAACGGCCGTCCGATGCAAGCCTTCGAGGCCACAAACTTCTATTTCGATCAGGCGGCGAAGCTGCTCGACCTGACCGACAACATGCGCACGCTCATGATTACGGCCGATCGCGAGCTGCGGGTGGAAGTGGCCATCGAAATGGACTCCGGCCAGATCGGCAACTTCATCGGCTACCGCGTCCAGCACGACAACGCACGCGGCCCCTTCAAGGGAGGCCTGCGGTATCACCCGCACGTGGATGAAGACGAGACCCGTTCCCTGGCAAGCCTCATGACGTGGAAGACGGCCATCGTTGACATTCCGTTCGGGGGCGGCAAGGGAGGAATGAACTGCGACCCGAACAAGCTCTCCCGGGGCGAGCTCGAGCGCGTGACCCGCAAGTTCGTGCAGCAGATCCACGACTTCATCGGTCCGGACAAGGACATCCCCGCCCCTGACGTCGGCACCGATTCGCAGGTGATGGCGTGGATCATGAACGAGTACTCGAAGTACCACGGGTTTCACCCCGCCTGCGTCACGGGCAAGCCGGTTGAGTTCCACGGCTCGGCCGGCCGTGAGGCGGCCACCGGGTACGGTGTCGCGATCGTTGCGCGCGAACTGCTCGCTCGTCTCCAAAAGACGGTCGCCGGCACGACGTTCGCAATCCAGGGGTACGGCAACGTCGGCAGCAACACAGCGCGCTTCCTGCACCAGCAGGGGGGCAAGATCCTGGCCGTTTCCGACGCCTACGGCGCGGTCACGAATCCGGAGGGGATCGACATCCCCGCTCTCGATCGGCACGTCGCCGTTAACCGCAAGGTCGTGGGCTTCAAGGGCGGGGACGCGAGCACCAACGAGCAGCTCCTCACGATGCCGGTCCACGTGCTGATCCCCGCCGCGCTCGGCGGTGTCTTCGACGCGACGATGGCCAAGGCCGTGCAAGCCAAGGTGATCATCGAGGCCGCGAACGGTCCGACCTGGCCCGACGCCGACGAGGTCTTCAACGCACGCGGCATTCCGGTCGTTCCCGATGTCCTCGCGAATGCCGGCGGCGTCATCGTGTCCTACTTCGAATGGGTGCAAAACCAACAGCACTTTCGCTGGTCCCTCGAGCAGGTTGAGCGCGAGGAAGAAACGCGACTCGTGCACAGCTTTGACAAGATGTACGATCTGTCCCAACGGAAGGGTATCACGATGCGAACCGCGGCCTTTATGCTCGGCATCTCGCGCGTCGGCCGCGCCCGCGTCCTGGGCGGGATCTGACCCGCGTCCCTCCCACGGAACTGAACTTCCCGCCTCGAGACCGCTTTCGAACCATGAGCGAACATCACGTCTACCAGAACCCACTCATTTCTCGGTACGCCAGCCGCGAGATGGCCGAGCTCTGGTCGTCCCAGCGCAAGTTCTCGACCTGGCGCCGGCTCTGGGTCGCCCTCGCCGAGGCGGAACGCGCGCTCGGCCTGAGCATTGGTGACGAGCAGATCGAACAACTCCGGTCCAAGGTTGATGAAATCGACTTCACCGCCGCGCGGGCGCACGAAAAGCGGCTGCGCCACGACGTGATGGCGCACGTTCACACGTATGGCGACGCCGCGCCGCTCGCGCGGCGGATCATCCACCTCGGCGCCACCAGTTGCTACGTGACGGACAACACGGACCTGATCCTCATTCGGGAGTCTCTACGGCTCGTCCGCGACCAGTTGGTCGGCACGATCGATGCGCTGGCGGGCTTCGCGACGCGGTGGAAGGACTTGCCTTGCCTGGGCTACACACACTTTCAGCCGGCGCAGCTCGTCACGGTCGGAAAGCGGGCCACGCTCTGGTGCCACGAGCTCATCCTGGACTACCACGAGATCGTGCGGAGGCTCGGGGACCTGAAATTCCTGGGTGTGAAAGGAACCACCGGCACGCAGGCGAGCTTCCTCGCGCTCTTCAACGGCGATCACGACAAAGTGGAAGCGCTGGACCTTGCCGTGGCCCGGGCGTTCGGCTTTGATGAGACGTACCCGGTTTCCGGCCAGACCTACTCGCGGAAGATCGATGCGCAGGTGATGGCGTCGCTCTCCGGGCTCGCGGAGAGCGCCCATCGGTTCGGTTCCGACCTGCGGTTGCTCGCGCACGAGCGAGAGCTCGAGGAGCCGTTCGAGGCCGAGCAGATCGGCTCGTCGGCGATGGCCTACAAGCGGAACCCGATGCGGGCCGAGCGCCTCTGCTCGCTCGCACGGTTCCTGATGGCCCTCCCGGCGGCCGCCAGCCAGACGGCGGCGACGCAATGGCTCGAGCGTACCCTCGACGACAGCGCGGTGCGCCGGCTCGTGTTACCGCAGGGCTTCCTCGCGGCCGACGCGTTGCTCGGCCTCTATCTGAACGTGGTCCCCGGGCTCGTCGTTCACCCGGCCGTCGTCGCGCGGCACGTGGAGGAGGAGCTCCCCTTCATGGCGACCGAGAACCTGCTCATGGCGGCGGTCCAGGCGGGCGGCGACCGTCAGGCGCTGCACGAGAGGATCCGCGTCCACTCGCTGGCCGCTGCCGCTCGGCTCAAGGAAGGGTGCGGCGACAACGACCTCGTGACGCGCTTGCGCGAGGATCCGGCGTTCCCGCCGCTCGACTATGCGCAGGTGATGGACCCGACCCGGTTCACCGGCCGTTGCGCCGAGCAAGTAGACACGTTCGTGGAGCGAGAAGTCGAGCCGATCCGTGCACGCCACCCAGCGCACTGCGGCATGGCCAGAGATATCGACGTCTAGGATCTCCGCGGTCTTCTCACCCGCGGCGGACAAACAAAAACGGCCGAAACACCGCTGTTCCCCGGCTGGGGAAGAGCGACGATCGGTCCGTTTTCACCCTGGCATGGACGGGACCTCGGGCGATCAGACCCGGGCTTGCTGGCGCGCCTTGCGCAGGCGCTTCAGTTCTTCGCGACGGCGGCGCTCGCTCGGCTTCTCGTAATAGGCCTTGCGCCGCATCTCCTTACGAAGTCCGCTGCGCTCGCACAGTTTGCGGAAACGACGAACGGCTTCCTGAATCGACTCGCCCGAACGAACCCGTAACTTCACCAAGGCAAACTCTCCGATCTCAAGACCGCCCCGCCTCCCGGGAGGCCGACCCATGCCCCGAGAACCGAACGACAAACGTCGGTTTTCCCAAGACCGCGACCGGCCAGTATAAACGGCGGGAACGGGCTCGCCAAGCCCCGCGTCGGCGTTTTGCATGCAGAAACACGATCAAAATCGCTCGCCGCCCCCTTCGCCGCCGTATCCGCCGCGCCCCCCACCGTATCCGCCTGCGCCCCCCGGGCCGCCGTACCCGCCCCCCGCGCCGCCGTATCCGCCCCCGGCGCCGCCGTACCCGCCTCGGCCGCCGCCACCACCGCCGTACCCGCCCCGGGCGCCGCCGGCACCACCACCCGCTCCGCGCTCTTCCCGCGGCCGGGCTTCGTTGACGGTCAAGGGACGGCCGCCATAAGGCGAGCCGTTGAGGGCCTGGATCGCCGCTTGGGCTTCGTCGTCGTTGGCCATCTCCACGAAGCCGAAACCGCGGCTACGTCCGCTGAACTTGTCGATGATCACCTGACCGCTCGTCACAGCCCCGTACGTTTGGAACAGTTGCACGAGGTCGTCGCCGGTCGTGTCGTAAGGCAGGTTTCCGACGTAGATGTTCTTGCCCATTGGTCGCTGGCCTTGTTCAGAATCGGTCCGCGTCCGCGTCGTTACGGATCGTCGGTGCGTCATCGCCGAGGCTTCGGCTGAAGCGTGTCGACCAACGGCAACCGCGTGCGAGATCAGGCGTCACGCTTCGCGCCAATAGGTAATATGTCGGCTGCCCACGTTAAACTCAAGCCAATTTCTGATCAGTCTGGTATTTCGTTACGTGCCCTTCGAAACGCGAACGGCCCGGCTTTCGCCGGGCCGTTTGCCGATGAAACGTTCTCCGCACTCCAGGCTACGCCAGCTTGCGGTCAACCTCGGGAAGGAGGGACGCGAAGTCGAGCCGGTTCGGGCACGCGTGACGCGCGGCGTCAAGGTCCGCACCCTTCCAATCGCGATCCTTGTCAGGCAGAGCGGCGTACAGTTCGCGCGCCTCGCCGCGGAAGCCGTATTGCTCGTGGTACGTGTAGAGCCGGGCCAGTTCGCCGAGCCTGGCATCCGTCCCCGCGGCGCGCGAGCAACTGCCATCGCAATTCGCGCAGAAGCTGGGTCCGGCGGCCAGAATGGCTTTGTGAAGCTGCTCCATCTCGGCCTGCTTGAGCGGCTCGAAAACGCGGGCGGCGTGCGTATTCTCGCGGAGCTGGTCGGTGTTTCGCATCGACACGCAGCACGACGAGATGCGCTCGTCGGTCCAGATCGCGTGCAACAGCCCTTGGTAGGGGGAAAGGCCCTTCTCAGCGAGGCTGGGGACGTGCTTCGGCACCTCCCTGAGGATTCCCTCGCCGTTGCCCGCCACTTGCTTCATCGAAATCAGGCCGATTCCGCGCTTGTGGCACGCGTCGAGCGCACGGTTCAGCGGAGCGTCCTTGTCGAGCCAGGGGACGTAAGCCACCATGATCGCATCGACGATCCCCGCTTCGGCGGCCGCTTCCATGATCTGTGGTCGCGTCTGATGGTGCGTCGAGAAACCAATGAACCGAGCCTTGCCCGACTTCTTGATCGCCTCCATCGCCTCTTTGAGCTCCTGCCCCTTCACAATCCCGATCGCATCGTCGAGCGAGTGGTGATCGCCGAGCGCGTGGATAAAGAACAGGTCGATGTAGTCCGTCTTGAGCGCAGCCAGACGCTGGTCGAGCATCGTGGCCAACTCGCGGGGGCTGCGCGGGGAGTCCTTCGTGACCAGGAAGTACTCCTTGCGCGTGCCCGCAGGCATCGCTTCGAAGAACTTCGCGACCCCAGGTTCCGAGCCGTAGCTTTTGGCCGTGTCGATGTAGCGGATGCCGTTGGCGTAGCCCATGCGCAGCAGGCGGTCGAGCGAATCAGGGCTGCGCCAGGTCCCCTGGTTGAGGATCGTCACGTCGACACCGGTCTTGCCGAGGCGCCGGCGCGGAAGTACCTTCGACGCCGCCTCTTCCGGAGCCGCCTGGCTCACGGGAGCCATCGAAAGCGCCGCCGCGGCTGTCGCGCCGGCCTGAAGGAATCCACGTCGATGGAGTGCCGAATTCGTGTTCTCTGACATCACGGTCTCCGCGACAAGCCCAAGGATCGCGTCCGGTTTCCGCCGTTACACGGTTGTTTAACGTATCCGGCTCCCGGCGCTTTGTCGAGAAGAAAACTTGGACGCCGAGTCGCTTTTACGCCTGCAAAGCAAGTGTCACCTCATCGAGTGCGGGGCTCGATACCGGCAGGATCTCTTCCCGATAAACCGGAATGTGCCCCGGGGCCTCGATACCCAGTCTCACCTGGTTGCGATCGATCTTCACGACTGTGATCACGATGTCGCCATTGATCACAATCTTCTCGTTCAGCTTGCGGCTCAGGACGAGCATGAGAACCTCCGTGATGGCTTCAAGTGCCGAGTTCTGTTCGTGCGTGTCCGTCGCATCCCGAGTCCCCGGTCTTCCGGATTCCCTTCGTGCCGCGAACGAGATTAAAGTAAAGCACGCTCTGTGCCGACAGCCGCAAATCGGCAGCGGTAATCGTCGCAAGTGCAAAGCCGAGTTGCAGAAACGATTTTTCGTATTGGCTACTATCTGTACACGTCGCCCAGCCGCAGTTGAAAAGGAGATACGGTCTTTCCCATATTCGACAACGGAATTTTGAAAAATGGGAACAAACGTGAGCGTCCCAAGGGGGGATGGTCAACAGCGCGGGCGAACGCTAGGATGATCGCCTGTCCGGGAACGGGACGCGCAAGGTTTCGGAAGGGAACGGCGGGAACGCGATGTTGCGGGTTGGGATCGGCCACGATACGCACCGGCTGGCGGAGGGACGCCCGCTGATTCTGGCGGGCGTTCGCATCGACCACTCGAGAGGGCTCGTGGGGCATTCCGACGCGGATGTCGTGCTCCACGCGGTGGCCGATGCTCTGCTGGGTGCGGCCGGGCTCGGAGACATTGGCGAACACTACCCCGACACGGACCCTCAATGGAAAGGCCTCGACAGCGCACGTTTGCTCGGGGAGGTCGTCGAGCAAGTCGGTCGTGCAGGGTGGCGGACGATCAATTGCGACCTTGTGATCCACGCGCAAGAGCCCAAACTCGGCCTCCACAAGGCCGCATTACGGGAGAACCTGGCCCGATTGCTGCGCGTCGAGCCATCCTTTGTGAACGTCAAGGCCAAGACCGGCGAGCTGGTCGGACCGATCGGACGGGCCGAGGCGATCGCCTGTGAGGCCATCGTCCTCATCGACTCTCAATCCTAATCATGACCGGTCGAATCGGGCGCCGCGCGCGGCGGCCGTCGTACGACCGCCCCGAGCTCCAGCGATTACCCCATGCCGCTTCGCGTCTATAACACGCTGACCCAGACCAAGGAGCCCTTCCAGACCGTCTTGCCCGGTAAGGTGGGCATGTACGTCTGCGGGCCGACGGTCTACTCGCAAAGCCATATCGGCCACATGGTCGGTCCCGTCATCTTCGACACGATCAAGCGCTACCTGCGCTACCTCGGCTTCGAGGTGACCTGGGTGGTCAACATCACCGACGTCGACGACAAGCTGATCGTCCAGGCCCACAAGGACGGCACTTCCGTCAAGGAACTGGCGGAGCGGGTTACCGTAGACTATCTGTCGTGCCTCAACGCCCTCGGCGTCGACGGCATCGACCATATGCCGCGCGCGACGGAGCACATCGCCGACATCATTGCCATCACCCGAGGGCTGATTGACAAGGGCTTTGCCTACCCCGCGCAGGGGGACGTGTACTTCGACGTCACCAAGGCGCCCGCGTACGGCAAGCTGAGCCACCGCGACCCCGAAGAGTTGCAGGCCGGAGCGAGGATCGAGCCCTCATCCCTGAAGCGGCATCCCGGCGACTTCGCGCTTTGGAAAAGCTCGAAGCCGGGGGAACCCGCGTGGGACAGCCCCTGGGGACCGGGCCGCCCCGGCTGGCACATTGAATGCTCCGCGATGAGCATGAAACTCTTGGGTGCCCACTTCGACATCCACGGCGGCGGTCTCGACCTCGTGTTTCCGCATCACGAGAACGAGGTCGTGCAATCTGAGTCGTATACGGGCGAAACGTTTGCAACCTACTGGCTGCACAACGGACTGTTGACCAAGGACGGCAAGAAGATCTCGAAGTCGGACCCCGGCACGATCGTGCTGATGAGCGACCTGCTGCGCGCCCACGACCCCGATACGCTCCGTGCGCTGTTGCTGACCAGCCATTACCGCCGGCCGATCGACTACGGACCTTCGCGGCTCGGCGAGCTGTCGCGGGGCCTGCAGGCGTTCCACCGCTGCTTTGCTCGTTTCGAGGAACTGAGCGGCGACTCGTTCTACAAGCTCGCGGCCCCCGAAGCCAGGTCCGAGTTCGACGCCGGCGACTCGGTGCTGCTGAAGGAGATCGCCGAGCACCGCGGTCGCTTCCTCGACGCGATGGACGACGACTTTAACACGGGCGGGGCGATCGGCGAGCTCTACGACATCGTCCACGCGCTCAATCGGTTCGCCAACGCCCCCGGCTTTGACCCAGCTACAGCGCTTCGAGAGTACCGCGCTGGGATGGTGGTGCTGAAAGAGTTGGCGCAGATCCTGGGGCTCTTCCGCCAGCCTCTCGCCCGTCCCGAGCCCGATCAAGACAGCCTTACCGGTCCGCTGCTCAACCTGCTGGTGGAACTTCGTACACAAGTTCGTAAGGAGAAAAACTTCAAGCTGGCCGATGAAATACGTAACCGGCTCTCGGCCCTCGGCGTGACGCTCGAAGATCGCCCCGAAGGCACGGTCTGGCGAATCGGCAGTTGAGACCTCCGTTCTGGTCCAGGAAGGGCGCAACAAAACGATGTCGACCCGAGTGCGACCGCCTGTCTCGAATGAGAGGAAGTCGCCGACGCGCGACCGGGTCGTTGGAATTGATCCGGGATTGACCGTCACCGGCTACGCGGTCGTCGAGCCCTCGGGCCGGCGCCCGTTCGTCGTCGAGGCCGGCGTGATCCGCCCGCGGGGCATCGGAAACGAGCTCGCTACACGGTTGAAGCGGCTCTTCGACGGGGTCGCCGAGGTGCTCGAGGCGTACCCGCCCGACGCCCTGGCGCTCGAGCAGGTGCACAGCCACGTCAGACATCCGCGGACGGCCATCCTGATGGCCCATGCGCGGGGCGTCATCATGCTCGCCGCCGCGGAGCGCGGGATTCCGGTTGTCGGCTACGCGGCAACCAGGATCAAGAAGTCGCTGACCGGCAGCGGCAAGGCCCCCAAGGACCAGATGCAGCGCGCGATTCAAACCGAGCTCGGCCTGGACCGGTTGCCGGAGCCACATGACGTCGCGGATGCGTGCGCGGTCGCATTATGCCATTTCCAGATCGAGCGCAATCGACGCGGGCTCGCGGGCCTTTCCTAGCGCGCGTCGAGCCGCTCCCCGGCGCGAGGCCCCCTTGCCGGGCTCGAACCCCTCCGCCACGAAGCCCAGGCCGGGTACACCGGTTCAAGCGCGCCGTTCCGGACAATCGCGCGGGCTCGCGCGCTGAGATGACGTTGGACGTTATCCCGGCCATGTGAATCGCCCAGGTTCTGCGCCCCGGCTCTCAAATCCCTCCCATCGGCGGCCGTTTTCCTCCGTTCTCCCCTTCGGTTTGTCCTTTGGTCGCAACGTGTTCTAGGCTTGCGCTGAGGGGTCGGACGATCGCCTCCTCGAGGAAGAGTGCGACACGGACAGCCGGCCACGCTGGTGTGTGCCGAATGCGAAAAGTCGCGCGGCGTCGTGGCCGCGAATTTGGACCAAGCGCGGTGAGGGGGGAGTCGATCGATGGCCAGCAGGAACGACGTTGATAGCCTCGCGGGCGACGGACTTCGAATCAGCGTGATCCTTCCTGTGTATTCCGAGACGGAGACGGTCCGAGAAATCGTGGCCTGGCTGGGGAAGAACCTGGCCGGGCGGCTTGAAGAGGTCATCATCGTCCTGTCGCCGAGGTCCGGAGAGGCTTCCTCGGCGGTATGCCGCGAGCTTGCCGCATCCAACCCGAGCGTCCGGCTTCACGTCCAGGAGCGCAACCCGGGGCTCGGTTTCGCCGTCCGCGAGGGGCTCGCGTTGGTCCGCGGCAACGCCGTCCTCCTGATGGACTCCGACGGCGAGATGGAGATCGAGACCATCCCGAGGATGGTTACCGCCCTGACCGAGGGTCACTGCGACCTCGTCGTCGCATCGCGCTGGATCAAGGGGGGCGGTTTCAGCGGCTATGATCCGCTCAAGGCAAAGCTCAACTGGGCATTTCAACAAGTCTTTCGACTCCTTTACGGCACATCGATCCATGACCTGACATACGGCTTCAAGCTGATGCGCACCGAAATCGTCCGACGGATCGAGTGGGAAGGCACTCTGCACGAGATTGCCTGCGAGACGACGCTGAAGCCGCTCTCGCTCGGGTACAGGCTGGGCGAAGTCCCGAGCCGGTGGACCGCGCGGACGCAGGGCGTGAGCAAGAACACATTCCTCCGCAATTTCCGGTACGTGGCGATGGCGTTGAAGGTCCTCGTCCACGGTGTCCCGCCCCGGGCCGTCGTGCCGGTCTCCGATGCCATCTGAGCGCGAAGGACCGGAACCTGTTCTCATGCTTTCAACACACGATCGACAGCCTTGGAGGCGTCCTTTGGAAAACGTACTGATTACCGGAGGTGCCGGCTATATCGGCTCCCTACTGACGCCGATGCTGCTAGAGCAGGGCTATCGGGTCACGATATTCGACTCGTTCCTGTTCGGGGCCATGCCGCTGCTGGGCTTCTCCAGGCACCCCAACCTGGAGATCGTCAAGGGGGACATTCGCCGGCCCGAGGCGGTGCAGGAGGCCGTCCGCGGCCAGGACTGGATCCTCCACCTCGCGGCGATCGTCGGCTACCCGGCCTGTGCGGCCGACCCGTACCTGGCGGTGAGCACGAACGTCGACGGCACCCGCAACGTTCTCACCGCGATGGAGCGCGGGCAAAAGCTGATCTACGCGTCCACCGGCTCAACGTACGGCAAGGTGATCGGCATCGCGACCGAGGAGACGCCGATCGCTCCGCTGACGCTCTATGGAAGGACCAAGCGCGACGCCGAGAAGTTGATTCGCGACTCCGACGTCGAGCACTCCATCCTCCGCTTCGCCACGGTCTTCGGCAGCGCTCCGCGCATCCGGCTCGATCTCTTGATCAACGACTTCGTCTACCAGGCCCTCCACAACCGGCAAATTGTTCTCTTCGAGGGGCACTTTCGCAGGACGTTCCTGCATAGCACCGACGCCGCGGCCGTGTACCCGTTCACCATCAAGAACTTCGAACGGATGGCCGGGCGGATCTACAACGTCGGCGACTCCTCGATGAACTTCACCAAACGGCAGGTCGCCCTTGAGATCAAAAAGTCGATCGACTTCTACCTCCACGAGGCCGAGGTCGGAACCGACCCTGACCAGCGCGACTACGAAGTTGACTACAGCCGGCTGAAGACGCTCGGGTTCTCCGCCGAAGTCGGGCTCACCGAAGGAATTCGCGAGCTAATCAAGGTGCTTGGAGTTCTCCACCTTCCTAACCTGCTGCGCAACGCGTGATACGGAACGATCGAGACTTCCCGACTCTTGACTTCGAGGTGATCGCAGATGCATTCCCATGACCGGCGTCAGGTCGCCCTCGTCACCACGACGATCCACGTTCCCCACTGCCTCGACGACTACCTCGCGAACGCGGAACGACACGGCTGGATCGACCAGACCTCGGTCGTCGTGGTCGGAGACCGCAAGACGCCGGCGGCGATCGGCGAGTACCTCGGCACACTCGGACGTCGGTTTCCGGCCAAGATCACTTACCTCGACGTCGACGCCCAGCGCGGGCTTATGCGTCGGTGGCCGGCGCTCGACCTGGCGCTGCGTTACGATTGCATTCAACGGCGCAATGTCGGCTACCTCCAGGCCGCCAGCGACGGTGCGGACGTGATCATCTCCGTCGACGACGACAATTTCGTGGCCGAAGGCGACTTCATCGGCCACCACCTGACGGTCGGGCACGACGTCCAGCTACCGGTCGTCGAGCATTCGTCAGGCTGGTGGAACGTCTGCCGGCAGCTCGTCAGTGCACCGCCGCGCCGGTTCTATCACCGTGGCTATCCGAAGTCACAGCAGGACTGGACGACGGACGGGGTCCTGATCGAACCTCGGACGGTCCGGCCGGTCGTCAACGCCGGGCTCTGGCTCAAGAACCCCGACGTCGACGCCTCGACGAACATGGAAGAGCCGATCAACGTCGTGTCGATGGAACCGGTCAGCGGGTCGTCGTCGTGGTCGCTGGGGCCCGGGACGTGGTGCCCGTTCAACAGCCAGAACACCGCGTTTGACGTGAAAACGCTGCCGGCAATGTACCTCGTCGTGATGCTCGACACGTTCCGGGGCTACCGAATCGGCAGGCTCGACGATATCTGGATGAGCTATTTCGTGCGCGCGATCGCTGACCAACTCGGCGATTCGGTCGTCTATGGCGCCCCTCTGGTCGTCCAGGATCGCAATCCACACAACTTCCTCCACGACCTCACACAGGAGCTTGGTGGGTACGTTCTGACCGAAACGCTGATCGGCCAGTTGCGGGCCTTCCGGACCACGGAGCGCGACTACCTCGGCGCCTATCTCGACCTGATCTACCACCTCAGGGAGTGCGCCGAGACCGATCCGGGACTGGGTCAGCCCGAACGGGAGTATCTCCGCTTGATGGTGCTCGGCATGGCCGCCTGGCACGAAGCATCGTCCTCAGTCCTCGGTCGCATCACGAAGCCCAGCGCGGGCCGTCACGTGCCGGCTCCGAAGTTGTTGACTCCCCGGGTGGGCGCACCCCGCTGAATCGGATCGATTCGACTCATTCCAGTTCACCAGGGAAGGACACATCGATGAGGTTTTTGTTTCAGGACAAACGCGTCACCGTCACCGGCGGTGCGGGCTTTCTCGGTCGGCACCTCGTGCGCCGGTTAGAGAGCTGCGGTGCCCACGTGTTCGTGCCGCGCCGGCGCGACTACAACCTGACGGCGCTGGACGCCTGCCTCAAGTGCATGCTGGAACATCCTTGCGAAGTGATGATCCACTGTGCGGCCTACTATGGGGGAATTGGGATCAACGTCGCCGAGCCGGCCAATCTCTACTACACGAACCTCGTCATGGGCGCGAACCTGATGGAGGCCGCGCGGTTGACGAAGGTTGGCAAGGTCGTGAATATCGGCACGGCCTGCAGCTACCCCGGCTACCTCGAAGGGGAGTTGAAGGAGGACGACCTCTGGGCCGGGGCCTGCCATGCGAGTGTCGTCAACTACGGTCTGACCAAGAAGATGCTCGCCGTGCAGGCGCAGGCCTATAATAAACAATACGGCCTCGATGCGATCCACCTGATCCTGACAAATCTCTACGGGCCGGGTGACTCTTACAACCCAGATCGCTCTCACGTGGTGGCGGCCCTGGTCCGGAAGTTCGTCGAGGCGGAGATAGCCGGGGCACCGACGGTCGAGGTGTGGGGCACCGGCACGCCGGTTCGCGAGTTCATCTACGTCGAGGACTGCGCCGACGCGATCGTGCTGGCTGCGCAGACTTACGAAGACGTCGCCATGCCCCTGAACATTGGCACGGGGTTCGGCACCACGATCCGCGAGTTGGCGGAGGCGGTTTCCGTCGCTGCCGGCTACCGGGGCAAGATCCTTTGGAACGCCGACAAGCCCGATGGAGCGATGAAGAAGGTGCTCGATGTAACGCGGATGACGAACGCGTTGGACGGTTGGAAGCCGCCGACGGACCTGGCCAGTGGTCTCGCCCGGACCATCGCCTGGTATCGAGACAATAAGTCCGAGGCTGACGAGAAGTGGTGAGCCGAGAGAACGCTGGACCTAGGGAACGCTTCCTGGAGAATGGACATGGGTCTATCGGACGGTGATTTGTCGGAAGTCGCGATTCCCGCCCTGGTGCGGGCAAACGGCAACTCGCCGGAAACGCCGGGGCTTGGCCTTCGCGTGAGCATCCCCAACGCCTTGATCTCGTCGGTGGCGATCGTGTTCTGCTTGTGGAACCTCGTGTTTCTCAGCGGAATCTTCGTGATTACGAAGGGGAACGACTTCAGCCGAATGTACCAGAGTGCGGTCGCGTTCTGGCAGGGCGGCGAGATGTACGGCTGGAACATCGCAACGCCCGCGAAGCTCGACGAAAATCACGTCGTCGATCTCTGGAACATGAACCCTCCCCACTTCCATCTGGTCTTGCTGCCGTTGGCGTTGCTGCCCTGGCAGGCTGCGCTGGCCCTCTGGTTCGTGATCGGATTCTGTAGTCTTGGGCTATCGCTCCGCCTGACCCTGCGCGCGGCCGACGTGCGGCTTACGCCGCGAGCCACCGAGCTCGGTCTGATCGCCGTCGCCGGATTTTCGGGTACGGCCACGATCTTCTCGACGGGGCAGCTTACGTTGCTGATGCTGCTTCCCGTCACCCTGATCTGGTTAGAGGCGCGCCGAGGCCGATGGATCCACAGTGGTGTCTATCTCGGGTTATGCATGAGCGTCAAGCCGTTCCTGCTTCTGCTTCTGCCGTACTTTCTCCTGAGTCGCCGTTGGGGCGCGGCCGCCACGGCTGTCGGTACGGCAGGGGCCGCGTTCGCCCTCGGCTTGCTGATGTTCGGGGTCGAGAACACGCAGATGTGGTATCGAGGGCTCGGGACGGTGGCGACCTGGGACTGGCTCCCCATGAATGCGTCATTGCTGGGGATGCTCCACCGCACGTTCACCAAGACGCTTTGGTATCAGCCGGTCGTGGAACTCTCGCCGGCGATCCTCAGGGCCGCCTGGATGGTAATCGGTGGAGCGATCGGGGTTGCTTCGCTCCGCGCCGCTCCTCGGGACGGGTCGGCGGAAGCCGTGGACCGTGCTTTTGCACTCCTGCTGGTGACTTCGCTCGTGCTCTGCCCACTGGGGTGGGTCTATTACTTTTGGTTGCCGATGGGTCCGATCATCGCCCTCGCGGCAGCCCAGTTTCGGCTGGGCCCGCACCGCCCCGACGCCTCGCCTCAGCAAATCTGGCAGGTCGTGAACCGTGTGGTGCCCTGGTGGGCGCTGCCGGGTCTCTTCGGCCCGAGCCTGATGATCGTCAAGATATTCAGGCCGAACATCCTCGCCACCCTCCTGGCCGGGAATATCTACTTCTGGTCACTCATCGGGATCTGGGGCAGCCTCCTGGTGCTGGCGATCGGATTCAAGTCTCGTGTATTCCAAGCCTTGGACAAAATGCCGGTTCCCGCAGTCGACGCGTGATTCCGGACGGTCGCACCGCGTTGAGTACGTCAGTGCATCATCGGACGGAAAGCCTTCTGCGCCCGTTTTCGGAGAACCGCCCCCCCACGATTTGACACCGACCTGTCTGCTCGCGCTGCAAGCCGCTCGCACCTCTCCTTGACCCTTGCCGACGCCCGACTTAGGATGGACAGCCGTTAACACGGCTTGGAAAACGTTTGCGAGCGGACGAGAGACAACGTGATCATCACGCTGAACGGCGAGCGGCGCGAGGTGCCGGACGACCTGACCGTCGCCGCCCTGTTAAGGCAATTGGGGGTCAAACCGGAGTTCGTGGCGGTTGAGGTGAACCGCGGCCTCGTACGCCGCACCAGCCACCAGGAAGTTCGCCTCGCCCCTGGCGACGAACTCGAAATCGTGACGCTTGTGGGAGGCGGGGCGCCCTCGGCCGTGGCGGCCGATCCGCTGACGATCGGGACCCACACCGTCCACAGCCGCCTGTTTGTCGGCACCGGCAAGTACTCGACGCTCGAGCTGATGCGCGACTGCCTGGAAGCCAGCGGCGCCGAGGTAGTGACGGTTGCCGTGCGGCGCGAACGTCTGGTCGACCGCGAGGGCCGGAGCCTGCTCGATTTTCTCGACCCGAAGCGCTATACGATCCTGCCCAACACCGCCGGTTGCTTCAGCGCGGAAGAGGCCCTTCGGACCGCGCGGCTCGGCCGCGAATTGCTGGAGGGACTGGGAAATTCGGGCGCTGATTGGGTCAAGCTCGAGGTCCTCGCCGACACCCGCACGCTGCTCCCCGATCCGGTGGCGACCCTGGAAGCAACGCGCGTGCTGGTGCGGGAGGGCTTCCAGGTCCTTTGCTACACGAGCGACGATCCGGTGATGGCCCGCCGGCTGAAGGCCGAAGGCGCCGCAAGCGTCATGCCGGCCGGCAGCCCGATCGGCAGCGGGCAGGGGGTGCTCAATCCGAATAACATCCGGATCATTCTAGAAGACCTTAAGGGTGAAGACCCCGCGTACCCCGTCATAGTCGACGCGGGCGTGGGTACGGCCAGTGACGTGTCGCAGGCGATGGAGCTGGGTTGCGACGGCGTGTTGCTGAACACCGGCGTCGCGGGGGCCAGGGATCCATTGCGGATGGCGCACGCGATGCGCCTGGCGGTTGAGGCCGGTCGCCTCGCTGCGCAGGCAGGGCGGATCCCGAAGAAGCTCTACGCGAGTGCGTCGAGTCCGACCGAAGGACTTTTGACTGCCCGTTGATCGCTCGTCAAGATCACGGAAAGGGCCGGCGATGGTGGTCGACGATCTCGGACCCGAAAGGCCTGCCGCACGGCGGCGGCGGGCAACGCGCGGATTTGTCTTATGGCCGTCCGCGCTTCTGGCGGCGTGGGTCGTCTGGTGGGTCGCCTCCACCGCGACCTCGCTCCGGGCCTATTCCATTCCGACCGGATCCATGGCCCCCGCGCTCAAGCCCGGCGACCGCGTTGGCGTCATGACCCAGCCCCGGAACGGGCCCCGGCGCGGCGAAATCTGGATCTTTCGGATGCCCCCGGCGTCAAAGCTAACGGGGTCGGACGGGGCAAAACGCGTGATCGGCTTGCCCGGTGAGACCATTGAGGTGGTCGGTGGTCGCGTGCTGATCAATGGCACCCCATTGGCGGAACCGTACCTGAGCGGCTCGATGACCTACTCCATTCCGCCGGTGACCCTGGCGCCCGGCGAGTATTTCGTGCTGGGCGACAGCCGGAACAATAGCCACGACAGCCACGTCTGGGGGCCGCTTCCCGCGAACCATCTCGTGGGTCCTGTCAAGGTTCGCTACTGGCCGATCGGGAGGGCCGGCGGCTTCTAACCGCACGCTCATGACGAAGCTTGATCCGGCGGCAATCCTGGGACCGGACGGAGCGGTCGCTCGCCGCTTGCCCAGCTACGAGTCGCGACCCCAGCAGCTCGAGATGGCCGATGCGGTCGCGCGCGCGATCGAGGGCGGTTCGCACTTAATGGTAGAGGCCGGTACGGGCGTCGGCAAAAGCTTCGCCTACCTCGTCCCTGCCATCCAGGCCGCGACCCAAACCGGGAAGAAGGTCGTCGTCTCGACGCACACGATCAGCCTCCAGGAACAACTGCTCCGGAAGGACATCCCGTTCCTCCGCTCGGTGATGCCCGACGAGTTTTCCGCGGTTCTGGTCAAGGGGCGGTCCAACTACATCAGCCTGCGCAGGCTGGAGGTCGCCGTTGCGAGGGCCGGGGCGACGTTCCAACGGTCCGAGGAGTTCGACCAGCTCGCCGCAATCCGACTCTGGGCCGGCGGCACCCGCGACGGCAGCCGCTCGGACCTCGACTTCCGGCCGTTGCCGAGCGTCTGGGACGCGGTCGTGAGCGAGGATGGCAACTGCCTCGGCCGCAAGTGCAAGAGCCACAATAGTTGCCACTACTTCAAGGCGCGCCGGCGCATGTGGTCGGCAAACCTCCTGATCGTGAACCACGCCCTCTTCATGACGGACCTCGCGCTCCGGTCGGCCGGCGCCAGCCTATTGCCCGACTACGGGGTCGCCATCTTTGACGAAGCTCACACCCTCGAGGCCGTTGCGGGCGAGCACCTGGGCCTGCGCGTTGCGAGCAGCCAGGTCGATTACTTGCTTTCCCGGCTCTACAACGACCGCACCGAAAAGGGCTTGCTGCTGTTTCATCAACTGCATGAGTCAATGCATCACGTCCAGGCAGCCAGGCATGTCGCGCGTGATTTCTTCGACGGCGTGCGGCGCTGGCTCGAGCGAGAAGGACCCGCGAACGGCCGGCTGCGCAAGCCCGCGGCGTGGCCCGACACGTTGTGTGAAGCCCTTCTGAAGCTTGGTACGACCATCAGCCGCGAGTCGGAGCGTATCGAAGAAGAGGAACACCGGGTCGAGCTGAGCGGAGCGCAGGGCCGTTGTGACGCGCTCGCCTCCGAGCTCGCGGCATGGCAAAAGCAGAGTGCGCCCGAGAGCGTGTACTGGGTTGAGTTGAGCGAAGGGGCTCGTCCGCGGATCACCCTCGCTTCCGCCCCGCTCGATGCGGGCCCGACGTTGCGGAAAACGCTGTTCGACCGCGTCCCCACCTGCGTGCTGACGTCGGCCACCCTCGGCGTCGGGTCGCCGCCACGGTTCGACTTCTCGAAGACCCGGCTCGGCCTCACTGCGTGCGAGACCCTCCAACTCGGTAGCCCTTTCGACTATCCGAAGCAGGTCACGATCCACCTCCCCCGAGACCTTCCCGACCCGTCCGAGCAACCCGACCAATTTGAGCGGAAGGCGATCGAGGCCATCACGCACTACCTCGACAAGACCCACGGCAAGGCCTTCGTTCTCTTCACGTCGTATCGGATGATGCAGGCAGCGGTGCGCAGCCTGACCCCGTGGTTCGCGAAGCGCAATATCGCTCTGTTCGCGCAGAGCGAGGGAATGCCCCGGTCGAAGATGGTCGAGGCGTTCAAGGCCGATGTCAACAGCGTCATCTTCGGGGCCGACAGCTTCTGGCAGGGAGTGGACGTGCCGGGCGAGGCGTTGTCGAACGTGATCATCGTCCGGCTCCCGTTCAGCGTGCCGAGCCATCCGCTGCTCGAAGCGCGGCTCGAAGACATCCGGCGCCGGGGGGGAAGCCCGTTCGTCGAATACCAGGTTCCCGAGGCCGTGATTCGCCTCAAGCAGGGCTTTGGACGTCTGATCCGGACCAAAACCGATCGCGGGATCGTGGCGATCCTCGACCCGCGCATCTTGACGAAACCCTACGGGAGGACGTTTCTGACCTCCCTGCCGGAATGCCCCCGTGTGTTCGATCGTCTCAACGAGGTCCCGGAGCCACCCTTTTAGAACGGTTTTCGCGCGCTCTCGGCCAGCGGCGGTCGGCGATAAAAACTAAGGGGGAGGGAACGACCACTCTGCGGCGTTGAGCGATCCGAGGGACGGCCGAACGGCAGTCGCCGCCAACTTTCGTTTCCTGACCGTCCGGCCGGTGCTCCGCACCCCTTGGATCGGCCTCTTTTGTGTTATAGAATGGCGCTTCAGTCATTTTTCTTGAGCACGGGATCGCCTCTTGCTCTCGCCGCCTCCGAAAAGCGCGCAGGACCACGCATGCTGGCCAAGCGGATCATTCCCTGCCTCGACGTGAACGAAGGCCGCGTCGTGAAAGGGACGAACTTCGTCAACCTCCGCGACGCCGGGGACCCGGTCGAGGTCGCCGCTCGGTATGAGGACGAGGGGGCGGACGAGTTGGTCTTCCTCGATATCACGGCGAGCCATCAGGGTCGTGAAATCATCTGGGACGTCGTCAGGCGCACGGCCGAGGTCTGTTTCATGCCGGTGACAGTGGGCGGCGGCGTCCGAACCCTTGACGACATCAGGGCCTTGCTCAACGCCGGGGCCGACAAGGTGTCGATCAATTCCGCCGCCGTAAAGGATCCCGAACTTGTCCACCGTGCCGCGCGGCGGTTCGGCAGCCAGTGCATCGTGGTCAACATCGACCCCAAGCGCGTTTTGCGGGATGGCCGAGAGGTCTGGCAAGTGCACATCAACGGCGGGCGGATTCCGACGGGTTGGGAGGCGGTCGCCTGGGCACGCGAGGTCGAACGTCTCGGGGCCGGCGAAATCGTCCTGACGAGCATGGATGCGGATGGGACGAAAAATGGTTACGATCTACCCGTGACGCGGGCGGTCGCCGATGCGGTCGAGATCCCGGTGGTCGCCTCGGGCGGCGCTGGGAGCCCCGAGCACCTTCGGGCCGCACTTGTCGAAGGGGGCGCGAGCGCCGCCCTGGCCGCGAGCATCTTTCACTACCGCGAGTACACGATCGCGGACACCAAGGCGTACCTCACCCGCCACGGCGTCTCGGTTCGGCTCGTCAGTCCTGCTCACACGATGGTGAGTTCTTCCGGTTAGCGCTCCCGCACACATCCCTTTCAAGATTCCCGGCCTTCGGCTTGCCGCCCGCGGCCCGATTCCAGGAGCCTGAGCCCATGGCGACCGTCACCGAGAAGCCCGTCGACACGTCCGCGAACGAACCGGAGGCGAACAAGCTCTTCCGGATGGTCATGAAGTTCAAGGGGTCGGACCTTCACCTGAAGGTGGGGCTCCCCCCTGCGATGCGCCTCGCGGGCGTGTTGCGGACGATGCAGATGCCGACGCTCACGATGCACGATATGGAGCGGCTGATGTTCCCGCTCCTGAGCGCACGCCAGAAAACCATTCTCGAGGAAACCGGCGGCGCTGACTTCGCGCACATCATCTTCGACCCCGACGGTCAGGAGACCCGGTTCCGCGTCAACCTGTTCCGCCAGCGCGGCAAGCTCAGCCTGGTGGCCCGCCGCATCAACACGTCGATCCCGAACTTCGAGAACCTCGGGCTGCCGCCGATCCTCGGCGAGATCACGAAGGCCGACCAGGGCATTATCATTCTGGCCGGCGTCACCGGGTCGGGCAAATCGACGACGATCGCCTCGATGCTCCAGTTCGTCAACAACAACGAGCGTTGCCATATCGTCACGATCGAGGACCCGATCGAGTTCACCTTCGTCGACGACAAGTGCATCATCAACCAGCGGGAAGTGGGCATCGACGTCATCGACTGGGACACGGCCCTCAAGCACGCGGTACGGCAAGACCCGGACATCATCCTGGTGGGCGAAATGCGTGACCGTGACACGTTCAGCGCGGCCCTGCATGCCGCCGAGACGGGGCACCTCGTCTTCGGGACCATTCACGCGTCCAGCGCGCCGTCCACCATCAGCCGCATCCTGGACCTGTTCCCGCAGGACATGCACCCCGCGATGCGCCAGAACCTGGCGTTCAACCTGAAGGCGGTCATCGCGCAGAAGCTGCTGCCGACCACGAAAGAGTGGGCCCAAAACACCGGTCAGACGCGCGTTCCGACCTGCGAGATCATGCGAATGAATCCGACTGTCCGCAAGCTGATCCTCACGGAAGAGGACGTCAAGCTCGCCGACGCGATCCGGATCGGCAAGGAAGAAGGGATGCAAGATTTCACGGAGAGCCTGCGGCAGCTCTGCGTCGCCGAGAAAATCGAACGCTCCACCGCGTTTGAGGTCGCGCCGAACGTCGAGCAGTTGAAAATGGCGCTCAAAGGGATTACGGTCGCACAACCTGGTATTCTATAAGCTCTACCCGCAACCTGGAATGGGGGCCGTTCGCCCGAACCCGTCGGGATGGCCCTCTCTCCGCCGGTGCCGGGCGTCCTGCCTCGAGCCAGGGTGCCGGCCCGTCTTCGGTCCTGCAACGTGCCGCCTCATCCGTGTGGAGAAAGGGAAGCGATGAATCGTCCGCGCCTCGCCCTCGGGACGTTTGCCCTGTTGACCCTCGGCGTTGCCGCCGGGGCCGACGCCGCCGAGCTCGCCGGCGTCTTGCTCGCGCAGATCCCGAACATGACACGCGGACCTGGGCTCTACGTCAACCTCTTCAAGTTCGTCCCCGTCGTGCTGATCTTTCTGATGTGGGCCTGGACGACCTACTGGGTCGACGACGACGCCAAGGAACTGAACAACGTCAAGTTCGAGCTCTGGAACAGCGCGATCTTTTTCTCCGGCTTGCTGGGACTGCTCCTGGTCTGGGCCATCCCCAAGTACCCGATCGGCCTGGCCATGCTGTTGCTGCTCTACTTCGTGCCATTATTTATTTATATCTATGTCCGAAATGGTATGGTACCCGACGACGCCAAGGTTTTGACGCCCTATCATCTCGGTGAGGTGACCAACGGATTGCTCGTGAAGATGGGCATGAAGGCGATCTTCAACCGCGGCGAGAGCTCCGTCGACCGCACCGGTCCTCCGATCGTATTCGTGGGCAAGAGCCAGGGGGCATCCAAGGAAGACCCGACACGCGTTCGTCAGGCCGAGGAGTCGCGCTCGTACATGTCGGCCAAGGAGCTGGTGTACGACGCCGTCCTGCGCAGGGCGACAGACATCCACCTCGAACCGACGCCCGACCAGCTCTCGATCCGCTACCGCATCGACGGCATCCTGCATGCCGCCGAGCCGTTCGACCGGCCGACCGGTGACGCGGTCTTGAACGTTTTCAAGGTGCTCGCCGCCCTCGACATCTCGGAGAAACGGAAGCCCCAGGACGGGTCTTTCGGCGCCAAGCTCGAAGGGCGCGACCTGGAGTTCCGCGTTGCGACCTCGGGTTCGAAGTCGGGCGAGAAGATGGTCATGCGTATTCTGGACAACGCCTCGGGCGTCCAGCGGCTCGACGATTCCGGCCTCCGGCCGAAGCTCGTGACCGAGATCCGCGGCCTGGTCACCCAGCCACACGGAATGTTCCTGTGCTGCGGGCCGACCGGTTCGGGAAAGACGACCACGCTCTACGCCTGTTTGCGTGAGATCGACCGCTTTCAGAAAAACATCATCACGGTCGAAGACCCGATCGAGTACCACCTCGACAACATCACGCAGATGGAGATCAACCAGAAGAGCGGCCAGACCTTCTCGGGCAGCCTGCGGTCGATCCTGCGGCAGGACCCGGACGTCATCATGATCGGTGAGATCCGAGACCAGGAAACCGCGACGATCGCTTGCCAGGCGGCGACGACCGGACACATGGTCTTCTCCACAGTGCACGCCAACGACACCGTCACCGCGCTTTTCCGCCTGCTCGACCTCGGTGTCGAGCCGTTCATGATCGCCTCGGCGCTGACCGCCGTGCTGGGCCAGCGGCTGGTGCGCGTGCTGTGCGAGAACTGCAAAGAGCCGTACAAGCCGAAGCCCGAATTCTTGAAGAAGGCGAACCTGCCGATCGACAAGGTGGACGTGTTCTACCGCAAGCCGACCGAGCCGCAGGAAGTGTGCCCGCAGTGCGGTGGAACGGGCTACCTGGGACGGATCGGGATTTTCGAGTTGCTGATCATCACGGAACCGATGCGCGACATGATTCGCGAGAACCCGTCGATCAACGCCATCAAGGCCGAAGCGAGGAAGAACGGGATGATCTACCTGCAGGAGGACGGCCTACGCCAGGTCATCCAGGGCAAGACGTCGATCGACGAGCTGCTCCGCGTCGTCAAGTGACGCGTCCAGCAATTCATTCGAGAAAACACGAACGCGCGAGCGGAGGAGTTTGGTATGCCCGGCTGGGTCTTCGACGCCATCCTGTGTGCCTTTATCCTGCTCATGACCTACGTCATGGCGAGCGAGGGCCTGTGGGGCGCTGCGCTCATGTTCTTTAACGTCGTTTTCGCGGGCATCATCGCGATGAACTTCTACGAGCCAGTCGCAGGGCTCATTGATAAGGCGGGGATCAATTGGGGGATGTCGGACGCCCTGTCGCTCCTGATTCTCTTTTGCGTTGCGGTCCTGCTACTGCGGTTGAGTACCGAGAACCTCGCACCCGGAATGGTCCGCTTCCCGGTGCCGGTCTATCACGTTGGCCGTTTCCTGTTCGCGGCCGCGACGAGCGTCGTGATGTTCGCTTTCCTTCTCGTGGCGTTCGAGACGGCCCCGATCCATAAGAAGGCGTTCGGCTCGGTCGATTACAAGGCAGCGCCGCCGTTCGGCTGGGGTTTCGACCACGGGTGGCTGGCGTTCTTTCAATACACGACGGGTCTGTTTTCGACCCCCTCGGGCGCGTCGGATCCGTTCGGCGAATACGGGAACGCGAAGATCTTCGACCCGAAGGGGCGCTGGCTCCTCGATCACCAGGAAGCGCGGCCGTACGGCGACGAAAAGGTGCTCGGCGAGGAGGGGGGAGCAACCGGCGGCGAGGGGGCGGCGGGTGCGCCCGGTGCAGGGGGCGCGGGAGCCGTGCCGGTGGCTCCCGGCGGACCGACTCCTCCGGGAGCCATGCCCGCCGGGCCCCGACCGCCAGGTGCGATGCCGCCAGGGGCTATGCCGCCGGGTGCACCGCCACCGGCGCGATGACGGTCCGATCATGGCGCTGCGGGAGCCGCCGTATTCGAATCGATCGTGCGGAGTTCCAGCAGCTCAAACTGCGGTTTGGAGACGGTCCCGATCGTTTGCTGCTGGACGCGGTAGAGCGCGACCTGGTTCGTGGTTGTCTCGAACACGAAAAGCGGCGCCCAGCCGTCGCTGTACATGCCGAGCGAACCCGTCGTCATGAGGAAGTGAGGGCGCTGACCGGCGTCCAGGTCGAGCTTGAAATCCGTGACGAGGTCGCGTTCGACGAACGTGCCGAGGTACTTCGGGGCAGCGCCCGTCGGCCGATAGGACGGGACTGTCGCCACGAGACGTCCCCCCTTGTAGTCCAGGTAGTAAAGCGCGTCTTGGGGGATCTGGACTTTCAGGCCATCGTTAAAGCGCACCAGGACCGGTCCACTCGTGAGGACGGACTCACCCGACCGGTCACCCCCTTGGGCATGGAGCGCGTGCGGCCGCACCGAGGCGAGCCCCCAACCAATGGCCACGCCGGCCGCCAGCACGGCGGCTGCAGTCAGACGGGAACGGACGAGTGTCATGATCGCGACTCCCTTCGCGAGGTCGGTAGCGGGACCGGAAGCAACCCGCGCGCCCGCATTGTGCGCGTGACCGCTCGTAACGTCCAGAGCGATCGACCTGGCCGGAACGGCCTGGTCTCACGTTCTGGACCCGTTCGCGGAGGCCGGCTCTTCCACCGGCTCGTTTTCATCGGGAAGGCCAAGCTCTTTGATTCGCCGGTAGAGCCGGGGCCGCGAGATCCCCAGGATATCGGCCGCCTTCGACTTGTTGTGCCGGGCCCGCTGGAGCGCGTACTCGATTAATCGCCGCTCCACCTGGGTCAGCAGGTCGTCGAGCGGTGTCAACGCTCCCGGCAACGGAGGCGGATTATAGGCGGCCCCGAGGTGACCTCGAACCATCGCGGGAAGGTCGTCGACCCCAATCGAGTCTCCGCGCCCTTTCTCGTGCGCTTCGGCGACCACACGCGACATTTCGCGCAGATTTCCTGGCCAATCGTATCCTTCCAGATCGGAAACAGCCTCCGGCGTCAGGCCTTTCTGCTGCCGGAGGCCGCGTTGATTCGCTCGCTCGAGGAAGTGCTGCGCGAAGAGCGGGATTTCGGCGACCCGTTCACGCAGGGGGTGTAGCCGGATCACCAGCGCTGTGAGTGCGAAGAACAAGTTCGGATGGACGCGCTCAGCACGCAACGCGTCGTCGGGGGGCTGAATCGAGGTTGCAATCACGCGAATTGGCGCACCCAGCGACGCTGCTAGTCGAACCTGGAGGTCTCGTGGGAGGTGAAAGACGTGGCTCAAGAGAAGGGTTGCTCCTTCCGGAAACGGAAGGGCCGGATCCGTGGAACCAGGACCTCCGCCGAAAAGGTCACGCTCCAGCAGTTCACTGGGCAGGGCCTCGCAATCGAACGGGATCAAGGGCGCGTCAGGCGCAGCCCCTCTCAGGTGGATCGAGCGCGCGACGGCATGCTTGCCGGTTCCCGGCTCTCCCACGATCAGAATGGGAACCGTCGTTGCGGCCGCCGCGCGCACCTGCTCGAGCAGGCGCCCGTGCATCGGTCCCGCGCCGATAAGCTCGTCGAACCGGTGGCGTTCCCACAGCCGGTGCCGGACCTCGAGCAGCTCATGCCGCAGACGTTCGCTGTCCGCGTCGGGAACCGCCGGCTGAGCTTCTGGCGGCCGTACCATGCCGAACAGGACCATCAACTCCCCATGCTCGTTATGGAACGGCCAGAATTCCACCCTGCGCCACCGGCGCTCGCCACTGGCGTGCACGATCAGCGTCGGTCCGCCGGACGGCGTTCCCCCGAGGGCCTCGCTCGGCGGGTGGAAACTACCTGCCACGCCCCCAAGTTCACCCGGCTTGGTCGGACCGTGGGCGCGGCAGATCAACCCGATGACCTGCTCGGCGGAATACCCCGTCAGCTCCTCCCAGGCCGGGTTCACGAGCAGGAGCTTGCACTCCGGGCTCAGGAGAAAGACGGGCTCACGCGCCTGCTGCCAGAGGCTCTCCAGCCGGGCGCCCGGAACGCGGGAAGACGCCATGTTCGCGATTGGTTACTCTGGGGAAATGAAAGGGGCGACCTGCGACCCAGGTTGGCTCTGAACCTCGCCAAAGGCAAGCAAAAATCATGCTGAGTTCCCGACCTTTTTCGGCCGTGGCTCTGGACGGCGGTACGACCAATACGCGGGCACGCTTGATCCGCGACGGGCGCATCGTCGCAACCGCCCGCAGGGCTGTTGGAGTCCGCGACTCCATTCTCTCGGATCACGGCAACCCGCTTGCCTCAGCCGTGCGCGCGTCGATCGAGGAAGTCCTTGGCACCGCCCAGAACGGACGACCCGACCTGATAGTCGCCGCCGGGATGCTGTCGTCGGAAATCGGTCTTGCTTTCGTGCCGCATGTCGCGGCCCCCGCGGGCATCGACGAGCTTGCCGCGGGGATGCGCCTACTGGATCTGCCGCAAGTCTGCGATCAACCGATCGCGATCGTGCCGGGGATCCGATCCCCGGCCGGGCCCGGTCCTGACGGTTGGATGGCGGCGGACGTCATGCGGGGCGAAGAGTGTGAAACCGTCGGTGCCTGGCGCGCTCTGCGGCAGTGTCGGGGAGAGGAGAGCGCCTTCCTCTGGCCGGGATCGCATACGAAGCTCGTCGGTGTAGATGCACGCGGAGTGATCGTCGGCAGCCACACAACGCTGGCGGGTGAACTGACGGTCGCGCTCGCGCGTCACACCCTGCTCGCGGCGAGCCTCCCTGCGGAGCTCCCCAACGAACCCGATGCCGAGTCGCTCGCCGCCGGCGCCCGGATCGTGGGTCGAGAAGGGTTGGGCCGCGCAGCGTTCTTGGTACGGATCGCGGCGATCACGCAATCAATGAGCGCGCACCAACGCGCCTCGTTCTGGATCGGCGCTGTCGTTGCCGAGGACGCAAACTGGCTTGCACGCCACCCGATCGTTGCGGACGACCGCCCGCTCTGGGTCGGTGGCCGGCAGCCCCAGCGTTCGCTCTACGCGAAATGGCTTGGCGAGCTGCGCCGGGGTCCGGTCGTGGCGCTCGACGACGATCTCGCGGAGCACGTCTCAGCGCTCGGCGCCCTCGCCGTCGCGTTGCACCGGAGAGCCAGGGTCACTTGAGGAGCGATCCCCCCGTCAGTCGGGTCCGAAGCGACTCCACGACCAGACGACTTGCCCCACGATGACGTTCTTCTCGCCCTCGTTCAACTCCACCGGGATAAGCGGGTAGTCGCGGCTCGCCTGGCTTGGTCGCAGGATGATGTGCCTTCCGCTCAAATCGAGCCAGCGCACCAAGGGTTTCCCTTCTGGACACGCGGCCACGAGCCGGCCTTGGAGTTCACGTGGGTCCGTGACTGCACGGTCGACGGCAACGAGGGAGTTCTTGGGCAGGATGGGGTGCATCGCGTCGTCTTCGAGCCGGGCGGCCACCGTTTCGTTGGGGTGTGGAAGCCACTCGCGGTACGCCATGATGTAGCTCTCGACCTGCGCGGCGTCGATCGCGCGGCGGCCAAGGTCCTTGAGCGGAACGACTCCTACAGCCACAAAGTCGGACAGAACCTCGCTGGGCAGGTTATTGGGCGCCACGACGACCACGTCGTTGGGCTCCTGTTCGAGCTTCTCCAGGCCGCGGCGAATGAGCTCGATCGGCGTCAATTCCGAAAGGATCGCGTCTTCGTGCCCCCGGCGGTACTTCGATCCCTCTCCGGCAAGGAGCCATACCGGGTTAGCGCCGGTCTGGTCGATAAAGCTCAGCAGCACCTCGGCCGGTACGGTGACGCCCGTCTCGTAGTTGTACCAAGTCCGCGCGGGGAGGTTGAGCCTCCGCGCTAACTCAGGTCCCCCATGCTCGCCGAAGAGTTCTTGACGAACCTCCCGCAACCGGCGAGAGAGGGACGCTTTGACGTTGATTCGAACCTTCGGTGTTTTCTTACGAGCCACGGCGCTCACTCCCGCGAACAGGACTCACCCCGGATCATCGGAGTACACTGCGTCTGCTTCGCGGGGGGGGCTCACTGCGGTCGCAAACAACAAACCACGTCGGCGTACCCGTCTCTCCGGGAAAAGGCCGTCACAGGGCGTCCTAGCTCAAACATTGCTCCTCACCTCCCCGCGCCAGGCACAAGCTAGCAAACAAATTCGCTGGCTGCAGGATTTCGGAGAAGAAGCGTGCGAAAATCAACGGTACTGTCGGACCACCGCATCATCGCAGCGCGGAAATGTTTCCTGGAATCAACCTTTCAGGAACGACCAGCCAAATTAGGAATACGAACGGGCGCGCTGATCGGAGCAATGTCGCGAGGGCGAGGGGAGCCTTCAGTTTAAGAAACCCCCCCCCCTCCGCCCGAAACATGCACAGTCGCATGCACTGCGCTTCTGTACGTAGGATCGCAGGTCCATCGAAGGTCCCGAGCGCGACGCCCAGAACTGGCATCGATCAACTTGGCGGTCGTCCTTCTCCTTGACGCGAAGGAATTGCTTCGCGGTAGCTGGCTAAAAGATGCCGAGCTGGTCGCGGGCCTCGTCGCTCATTCGGTCCGGGCTCCACGGGGGGGACATGACGAGCTTCACGTTCGCCTTGGCAATCCCCTCGACCTTTTCCAGAGCGCTCACCGCATTGCGAAGGATCTCGGGGCCGGCCGGGCATGCGGGCGTCGTCAGGGTCATTTCGACGTCGACCTCTTCGTCGTGCTGCTGCACGGTGTAGACCAGTCCCAGGTCGATGATGTTCACATTCAATTCCGGGTCTTTCACGGTGCGTAGCGCGTTGATGATCGTCTCTTGGTCCAGCATTCGAGGAACTCCGCGCCGGTCGGAAAAGGATTAAGAGTCGGCCAGTGCAACCCAGAGGTCATCGCCCCGCAGTTCGACGGTGTGCGTGGTCACCGGCTCGAAGGCCGGCAGGCTGAGTGCCTTTCCCGTCCGCACGTCGAAGCGAGCGCCGTGCCTGGGACAGCGAATCTCGCAACCGATGAGCTCCCCGTCGGCGAGGGGACCACCGTCGTGCGTGCAAACATCGTCGATCGCGTAGAAAGCCCCGGCGCAATGGAAAAGGGCGATTGGCCGCCCATCAATGTCGGTCAAGAGCTTGCCCCCGGGGGGGAGCTCGGATCGGCTCGCTACCTTGACGAATTCGGGCATGAACGATGCTTTCAGGTAGACGGAGGCGGCCCAGGTTCCGCCGCCTCGGCAGCGCGACGGACGTCGGCCTTGACGCGGTGCAGCACACCGTTCAGGCCCCTCACGCGCAGCATGCCGAGGATCTCGGGGAACCCGAGCCGGTCGATCAGGTCATTACGGACGGAGAGCACGTCGGCGACGCTCGCGCCACTCAGGCCTTCCACGAGGATCGCGACGAAGCCGCGTACCGTGGGGGCCTCAATCGGCGCATCGGCGTGGATGGCGACCTGGCCGCCGTCGAGCTCGACGAAGATGTAAACGGGCGACTGGCACTCCTCGACCCGGTGAGTCGCGTCCTTGTGCGCGACGAGCCGTTCGGGAAGCGGCGGAAGGTTCTTGGCAAAGTCGATCAGAAGCTCGATTCGCTCCTGTTTGTCGGCTTCGCTCAGCTCCGAAACGATCGCGTCGAGCGCGGCGGGCATAGCAACAGTCCCTGCGGTAACCTCAAGCCCCCTTGGCGATCGGCGCACGCACGAGGTTGCCCCATTCGCACCATGAACCGTCGTAGTTGCGCACTTTCGAATACCCGAGAAGGTACGTGAGAACGAACCAGGTCAGGCTCGAGCGCTCGCCGATCCGGCAGTAAGCGACGACGTCATCGTTGGCCTTGAGACCGATCTCCTGCTCGTAGATGGCCCGCAGCTCGTCCGCCGACTTGAAGGTGCCGTTCTCGTTCACCGCACGGCTCCACGGCACGTTCTTGGCTCCCGGGATGTGGCCGCCGCGAAGCGCGCCTTCCTGCGGGTAATCCTCCATGTGCAGCTTCTCGCCCGTGAACTCCTTGGGGCTGCGCACGTCGAGCAGCGGCTTGCCCGCCTTCGAGTGCACCAGCACGTCGTCGCGGAAGGCGCGGATCTGGGCCTCGTTCGCCCCCTCGACCTTGTATTCGGTGGCGGGGTACGTGGGCACGTCGGTCGACGTGGGCCGCTTCTCGTCGATCCAGAGCTTGCGCCCGCCGTTTATGACACGGCAATCCTTGTGGCCGAACAGCTTGAACGCCCAGAAGGCGTAACAGGCCCACCAGTTGGATTTGTCGCCGTAGAAGACGACCGTCGTGTCGTTGGAGATTCCTGAGCGTTTGCAAATCGCGGCAAACTTTTCCGCATCGATGTAGTCGCGAACGAGCTGGTCCTGAAGGTCCCCTTGCCAGTCGATCTTGACCGCGCCGGGGACATGGCCCATGTCGTAGAGCAAAACATCTTCGTCGCTTTCGACGATCCGGACCTTGGGGTCCTTCTGATGCTCCTGGACCCAGTCAGCGCTGACGAGGACCTCGGGGTGGACGTACGGTTCTCCCATGGTCGGGCGGGCTCCAATGGTGCCGATCTCGGAGTGAATGAGCGTTTTCCGTGCGGGTCGCCCGCTCGCTCAGCGCGGGGCGGCCTCTCCCTGAAGTTCGAGCTTGGCGGCGACGGCTTGCCGGAGGGTCTCGCGGACTGGTTCGAGCGAGATCCGATCGTAAACGTTGGCAAAAAAGCCCTCGACGATCAGGCGAATCGCCTCGTCGCGGGCGATGCCGCGCGAGCGTGCGTAAAAGATCATGTCCTCGTCGACCCGCCCGGCCGTTGCACCGTGCGTGCAGCGCACGTCGTTGGCTTCGATCTCCAGTCCGGGGATCGAATCCGCGCGGGCAGCGTCGGACAGGATCAGGTTGTCGTCCTTCTGGTAGGCGTCGGTGCGCTGGGCGTCCTTCTCGACGCGGATCATCCCGCGCCAGACGATGCGCGACTTGTCCTTGAGGCCCGCCTTGTAAAGAAGGTCGCTCGTGGTGTGAGGGGCCGCGTGGTCCTGCCTCGTAAAGTAGGCAAGGTGCTGGCGACCGGTCGTGAACATCACGCCGTTGACCTGGGCCCGCGCTCCTTCACCCGTAAGGGCGACTTCCTGGTTCACCTTGGCCAGTCTCGAGCCCAGGCCACCGACTGTCCATTGCAGCTCGGCGCCAGGACCGACGAGGGCGCGCTCGCGACTGAAGTGCCACGTTTCCTGGTCCCAGTTCTGGATATTCACGAAGCGCAGTTTCGACCCCCGGCCGAGGATGATCTCGATCGCCCCGGCGTGCAGGGCCTGCGAGGCCGCCTGGGCCCGGCCGGCCGTCTCACGGACGAGGGTCGCCTCAGCCCCGTCCTCGAGCACGACGAGCGTGTGGTC
>JARLIH010000076.1 GCA_031291845.1 Isosphaeraceae bacterium
AAACGGTGTGGCTTGGGCTGCAGCGGCTTCATGACATCGCCCTCTGCTGGGAGACGTTCGGGCCCGGAGCCGAGAGGGGCATGCCACCCCGGGAACCCGCGGCAGAACTTGTGTAGTACAACGAGGGCGTTGCCCCAGGCTGTTACATGACGCCCCTCGCCGCGCAACAAAACCTGGATAAGTTGCGTTGATCGTCAACCCCAACTTTTCAACAAGCCCAGGGTGAGGCTCCGGCCGAGCCGCGCACCACCAACGACTCCCGCCTCGGCGACACACCGCGGCGCGCGGCTCGGCCGGAACCTTGCCCTCCCAGGAATCCATGCAACGGCCGTCTTGCCTTGTCGCGGGCCATGGTCTTTTATCAACTCGGGAAGCACCCTCCAAACGCAGCCAAGAGCCGCAACGAGCCCCGGATGCGGACCTTGCCGCGCACCAGCGCCCAGATCAGGCTCCGTTCCTTGGCGAGGAAGCCCAACCAGGTCTCGCTGTCCGCGGTAATACGGACCTGGGCCTCGCCGACGTGCCCCTCGTGGACGGCGATCGTGCGGTCCCGGATCACGACGGTCGCCTCGGCCGGCTCCCGCCCCTTGAACGTGAAGTGGTAGGTCGCGGATAACCCGCGCGACGCCTCGCGCTGGAACGTCAGCTTCATGCCGAAGAGGAACCCGCGGATCGACGTGGCACGCATCCCTTGCACGCGCCGGATCGTCTTCCGCGGGAACCGCTTCGCGACGTGTCCCTCGGCGTCCGAACCAGGCACCACGTAGACCGGCTCCTCCTTGGCCTTGAGCGGGTCGACGACCCCCTCGAGGAACCCCTTCCGGTCGTCCAGGAACGGCCCGATGACGTCCTCGCCCGCCGGGCAGACGGCAACGCAGTAGGCCGCCTTGTAGTTCGCCTTGAACGAGAGGCTCTGCCACATCGACGCGGACTCGCTCGGCGAGACCCGCCGGCGGTAATCGCTCCCGTCGCGGCTGTCGGCGATCGTCGCCACCCAGTCCGTGAACCCGTTCATGAACTCCCGGTAGTTGTGCGTCATGCAGGCGGAGAAGTCAAAATCGCCGTCGGGGCTGATGGCACCGACCGGGCAGGCCGCCACGCAGAGTTTGCACTCGACGCACGGGTTGTAGTCGATCGGCAGGCTCCCGGCCAAGACGTCGCTCGCCACCAGGATGGTCCCCAGGTTGATGAAGCTGCCGAAGACCGGGTGGATCACGCAACGGTGGATCCCCATCTGGCCCAGGCCGGCCGCAATCGCAACCGGCTTGTGCGAGACGACCCAGATCCGGCCCGGGTAGCGGTCCATCTCCATCGGAAACGCGGAGGTCGGGTTCAAGGCCGGCACGCCCGCCTCCCCCAGGGCCCGCACGACCCGGCGCGCCACCTCGTTGACGTGCTCGTAGTTCGCGTGGAACTCCTGGTTCGCTACCGAGCGGGCGGGGCTACGGACCGGCTCGGGGTTCAGCCGGCAGACGAAGCTCACGAGGGTCCGCGTCCCCGGGAACGCGGCGAGGATCTCGGCCCTCTGGTCGTCGAGCTCAGGACGGTCGATCGCCACGAACCCCACGTCGTCCGCCCCCGCGTCGAGGCAGTTGCGCCGCAGCCACTCGGCATCCAAGGCCCCCGGCGCAGCCGCTTGCGGCCGCTCGCGGTGGCGGATCACCGTCGGGTGCTCGTCCAGCTTCGCCATCGTCTCCCCCTCCTGTTGTATCTACAACAACTGGGTGATGCTTTCCCCGGCGCACCGTCGCCGGCGGCCCTTTTCAATCGGCGGTCTTCCCGAGGCCGAGCTTCATTGCCACCTGGCGCAACGCGTCCACGCCCGGGTCGCCGATCAGGCGCTGGGCCTCGGCCTGGGCCGACTCCCACGCGGGTTGGGACCTGGCGAGGAGATCCAGGCCTGCCGGCGTCACCCGCAGCACCTGGTTCCGCCCCCCGGCCGGCGGGTCCGACTCCAGCCACCCTTTGCCCTTCATGACCTCGACATCCCGGCTCAGCGTCGACTTCTCGAGCCGCAGCAGCCGGCAGACGTCGCCAGGCCTCGCCTCACCCTTGCGCGCCACGGCCACCAGGATGTTCCCCTGGCTGACCCGGAGCCCGTGGGGACGGAGCGCCTCATCGTAGATGGCCGTCACCACCCGGTTGATCAGGCGCACCCGGACCGCGATGCAATCGCTCGCGATCCGGTCGATCAGCCCTGGTTTCGTGACGCCTCGCTTCATAGCTAAGTTGTATATGCGACTTCGGCCGGAGTCAAGGCCGCCGGTCGCCCGGGGCGTGGCGTCTTCCGTACCGCGCATGAAATGCGCCGGTGCGTTCCACGCACCCTACAAAAACAATCAACGGGCCGCGACAAGGCTCGACGACGGGAAAGAGCACGAAGCGCAAGGGAGGAGTTGTTCTCTAACCCTGTGGTGGATCGTTGAGAACAATCGCCGCGTCTCGACCACTAACCGCGACACGGCCCGGACGAACTCCCGTCGCAGGCTTCGGCACGGTGGCGGTTCTGCCCCGGATCGATTCCGGCGCGCAGGTGAAGAACGCGCGCCAGGAAGCCGAACCGAACCCTTGACGGGTTCGAGGGGCACGGCAAGTCGACCGCTGTCCTGATCTGGGACGACGGCGAGTGAGCATGCCCCCAACTGGGCCAGGTGGCTCTTGCCCAACGGAGACGAACGCCCAGGACGTCCTGGTGTTTTTCACAACGACCGGAACGCCGACACGACGAATCGGTTCTGGACACGTTACAATCTTGAATTGACCTCTCGGATTGCTCCGTTCTCAAAGCTGGCCATTCGGATGCGCCTTGCTGGGCTGACGACGCGACAACTGATGATTCTGATCGCAGCCACCGCGGTGTGGTTGGGGTTCGTGGCGCGCGCCGATCGGCTCCGCAAGGTCGCCGCGAGTCACATGCGGCAGTTCGAGCACCGGTCAGGGCTGATGCGCGATACGGATCGCGCTCCGGCCGTCGAAGAGCGGCGAGCCGGCGCCGAAGCGGCGTGGCACCTGAAGATGGCCACCGAGTACAACATCGAGGCCGACTTCGTCGAGGCGTTTCAACTGGCCGTGTTGCTGGCGTTGCTCGGCCTTGGAACCGTTCTGGTCCTGAACCGCCGGCGCAGGCGTTCGGCCTTGATTCCCCGGCTGGAGACCGGCCCCGGCCCGGGCGATTGACCGGCCAGTTCGCGCGTCCCCGTTAGTAGGCGTCAGCGCTGATCACCTCGCCGCCGTTGACCGTCCCAAGCGCGCGCCAGGTGTCGCCGTTTACGCTGCTCTTGATGAATTTCACGCTCCCGTCGCCGGTCAGGACGTTGACGCCGCCGGGGTGATAGCTGCGAGCCGTGATCGCCGCGAAGTTCGGGCCACCGTTGACCAACGGAGTACCGCCCAGGTCCACGTCGGTCGTCCCGGTGCTCAGCGGGCTTGGCGTCGATTTGTTCGGCGCCCAGGCGGTCGTGAAACCTGTTGAGTTGGTATTACCGTCGTACCACGTACCGTGCGAGACGCCGATTGGGCACGATGCCGCGTTGTACTCCGGCGCGACGGTCGCCGGATTTGCGTTGGGCGACGGGATCGCGTTCGCGTTGTTCACGGTGAGCGACGTGCATTTCAGGAGCGGGAACGAAGCCTTGACCTCCGATCCGACGACGGTGTTGCTTAGCCCGTCGGTGAATTCGGCAAGCCGTCGGCTGACGTTGGGCGTGAATGCGTTGCGGCCAGGCTGCGTACCGAAGCCGCCCCAGATATACCAGTCACCATAGTTCCACGCATAGCTGGTCACGCCCGACTGAGTCGCAAGGCCGGGATTGCGCACCTGGGTATTTTGGTCGCTCGGGCAAAGCAGCACGGCCACCGACTGCATCGCAACAGTCGTGTTCGGCGGCGTGTTATAGGCAAGGCTGAAATTGATTGAGTTGAAGATCGGCCCCTGCTCCATGAACGGCAGGATGCGGGGCGAGACACCCCATCCGCCCCACCACGCGACCGTGTTTCCGGTCCCGCTCATCGACACCATGAGGGGAAAGGTGCCGTTGCCACTCTCGTAGTTGTGCAGCCCAAGGCCGAGTTGCTTCAGGTTATTAATGCATTGCGCCCGGCGGGCGGCCTCGCGCGCCGCCTGAACGGCGGGCAACAGCAACGCGATCAAGACCGCGATGATCGCGATGACGACCAGAAGTTCGATCAGCGTGAATCCGCGAGTTCGGGGGGGAAGCATGTGAGCCTCGGAACGGATTGTGTCGGAATCAGGGCCGCTTGCGTTCGTAGACGATGAGCCGTAACTTCGTCCCAGACAACGACTCAAACTTCGCGGGGCGTTCGGTGTCGGGTGTTCCCACACAAACCTTCAGGGTGTCCCCGTCGAGTTCATAGATACCGCGCACGGTCTCGCCCGTCGGGCCGCCCTGAGTAAAAGTGGCGTTCAGATGTTTCGGGCTCGTCGACGAATCGAGCTTGAGGGTGCCTCGGACGGCAACCTTGCCGCCTCGGAACTCCGAGAAGGAGTCGCCCTTGATGGTCATGAGTCGGTCTGGGAACTGCTTCTCTTTAGGTAACGGGCCCCCGCCCAGCAGAAACGACTTCGTTTTCCAATCACCTTGGAGCTTTTCCAGGTCGCTTTGCTCAGCCTCGCGCTCCGGAGCCGCGCCGGCGAGCAGGACGACAGCCATTACAACCAGCGTTCCACGCTGTCTCATGACGACTCGGCCTCGGGGTTTGCAGGCAAGATAGAATAACTGAGGGAGATAGTACCAAGAGAACGGTTTCTGCCGACAGATAATTCTCGGTACGATTCACGGCTACGACAGCTCAGTGAGAACCGGACGCCATCGTTCGCGGTCGACCTGCGGCCCGAGCCGCATGAAGGCAGCCAACGGACAGGGCAGGCAGAGACATGCGATACGTCAAGAAGTTCGCGGAGAGGAGCAGGGCCGTTTCGTTTTCATCTGGGAGGGTGACGCTGGGCTGCGGAAGAGTTGGGCTAGGCGGTCGAACACCTCCTGGCCGGAAGTGTTGCGCGAAACTCCCTCTCCCCTCGCGGGAGAGGTGCAAAGAGTGCCCGAGGCGCAACAAAAAGGGGAGACTTCTCGCTGATCTCCACCGCGACTCGCGGTTTCGGCTCAAACGGCTGAGCAGGGACGGTGTCGGGTGCCATGCC
>JARLIH010000077.1 GCA_031291845.1 Isosphaeraceae bacterium
CCAAGAAGGCTTCGTAGGACCGGCCGGTGCGCTTGCTGATGCCCGCAGGAACCTGCCGCCACGGCACCCGGTGGACCGGGCAGCCCGCAGACGACCCATTGCGGCCGGCCGCGATCGTCCGGAACGAAGGCTCCGGTTCGCCGGGTGTTGGCCACTCGGGAAGCGGGAGGGGTTCCGCGTCGTCGGGCGGACCTCCGCCGATGCGGACCCCTACTCCGTCCGGGACCTCGAGCCTGATCGTGATGACCTGGGTCATGCTGCTGCGCTCCTTCCGGTGGCCGTCACGACCGCGCCCACCGCGGTCTTCGCGGGCCCTTGCAACCATTCGTAGAGCCGTCGTGCTTCGAGAAACGCGGCAAAGGTGCCGCGATCAACGCGGTACTCGACAAGATGTGCGCGCTCCGGGCGGACGTGGACGACGCCGAACCTCGAAGCTCGTGGGAGCCGGAACCGCCGTGGGGTCCCAGGTCTGCCGATGAAGTCGGCGGAGGCATACCCGGCGAGCTGGAGGCCGGTCTCGGCGTACAGGCCCGTCCCGGTCTTGATGTCGAGAAGCCACGTCTCGCGATCGATCACGGCGATTGCGTCCAGCGTCCCGGCGTACCGGTGGCGCAGGGAGACGACCATCTCTTCGGCCGCGATGAACCGCGGACGGAAGCTGGCGAGGAACGCCCGGTAGGCGTCGATGAAGGGCGCCTCGTCGGGCGTCACCGCTGGCTGGAGGCCCCGGTTGATCTGCTCGGCCAAGGCGTGGATGCGGGAGCCGACATCGGCCGCGCTGTCGCGCCGGTAGTCCGGGATCTTCTTCAGCCAGTCCGTCGCAGCGGCATCGCCCCCGGTCTCGCGCATCTGGATGAGCATCTCCAGGTTCCGTACGGCGCACGCGGCCGTCTCCCGCTTCGCCCAGCCAACGAGCGGCCCGCTCTTGTCAAGGACGCCGATGACCGTAGTGACGGATGGGAGCGGCGAGAACACCTCACTGCCTGTGTTGAACGAGTAGACGTGCCCCGCAGTCCGGGAGAGGCCGAGAGGCGGGGGTTCGGGAGTGGTGGGGGTGGCCATGAGTGAATCTTGGCAGATCAACAACCTATGTCAAGGATATATGCAGGCTGTACAAAGGATGTCCGAACACCTATACTCCATCCATCGACCGGCCGCTCCCGCGAGCGGCACGCTGGAGGAGGCATTCGATGGGAACCATCTCGCTCACGTTCACCGGCTCGTCCATGGAGGAGGTCGCCCGGCTCGTCGCCGCGTGGACGCCACCGGTCGCGCGACGGTCAGGCGGCATCAGTACGGCAGCGACCTCGACCACGCCCGCGGACAAGGCTGCCGGCATCGGTCGGGTCCTCTCCGGCGTGAACGGCCCGAAGAGCCTGCGTCTGCTTCGCCTCCTCGCGGAGGCGGGGATCGAGGGTGAGGTCGTGACGCTCTCCGCGTCGCTCGTCAGCAACTTCGGCGTGTCGGGCGGCACGGCCTTCGCCGGGATGATCGGCCCGGTGAACCGGAGGGCGATGGCGATCCTGGGCCGACCCCTGATCGACAACGCGGCGTCGGACCCGAACGCCCGCGCATGGCGGATCGCGCCGGACGACGCCGGCGCCGTGCTTGACGCACTCAGCTCGAGTGCTCGGCGGAAGGCGGCCGAGGCGTAGGAGCGGTCTCGGCTGTCCGCCTGATGAGGCGGCCCTGACCTCCTGACGACGGCCCCGCCGCCATGGACGGCCCAGGAGACGACGTCGGGCCGGTCATGGGCTCCGACACCGGCCCGCGAGCCATCGGGCCGGGGCCTCGGCGTTAGGCCGTGACAGACGGTCTGAGCGGGGCGCGGTGCCCTGGTCGGCTGGTCAGTTGCAGGTTCGGGCGACTCCCGGGATTGCTGCCAACTGCCGGCCGGATGGCCGACCCGCTCAGCAGAAGCTGAGGGCCGAGTAGATCGACCCGAGGAACCGGCTCGGCACCGACGCGAGCCGCTGCGTGTCGCGGAAGCCGACCTCCGCCGCCAACGTCGCCCAGGAGCGATACGAGAGCGGGAACGGGACCCAGGGATTGCCGTGGTCGGTGTCGTACTCGACGAGGACCAGGCGGCCGGCGGGGCGCAGATAGCCCCGCACGAGACGGAGGACGGCCAGCTGGTCGCGCTCGAAGTGGAGCGAGTTCGCCATGACGATCCCGTCGAGCGGCGGCAGCTCGAGCGGCAGCGTGAAGTCCGCCACGAGTGGCGCGACGGTGACGTTCGGGAAGGATTCACGGAGCGCCCGTCCCTGAACCCGAAGGGCACGGCTGTCCCGATCGACGGAGTAGATCGACCCTGTGGGGCCGAGGAGGTCGGCGAGGGCCAGCGTGAACGCTCCCGCTCCGGACCCGAGGTCGGCCCAGGTCTTCCCGCCCCCGAGGACTCCCTCCCGGAGCAGCCCGACATGGTCGCGATGGTCCATGGGACAAGTCTGGCGCACGTGAGCCGCGGCGGAGGAAGTGCCGCAGTCCCTCGAACACATGACGCCGATCATCGGCGCCCTGTTCGAACTGATCCACCGGAACGGCCTGTCTCACGACCCGGACATGATCTTCGCTGAGCACGTCGTCAACGCCGTCCCTCGGATCAATGACCGGGGCTACACGCTCTCGAAGTCCCGGAGCGCACCGCGTGGGCATATCGACGCCTGCATCGCGCTGGCGCTGGCGGTGGCCCGCGCTCAGCACGTCAAGAAGGCCCGCGCTCCGCTCGTGGTGTCTGACCGGCAACTTTGCCCTGTTCTGGCACCCGCTGAGCGTGGGCGAAGGGCAACTTTGCCGGTTTCGATCACCTGCTGGTCATGCTGCGGCCCGCGCTCCGCTCGTGGTGATCTGATCGGTTTCGATCACCGGCTGGTCCATCTGGACCATCGCCCGTGGTGATCTGATCGGTCTCGATCACCGGCTGGTCCAGCTGGACCAAATCCCGCAAAGTTGCGGGATTTCGGCCCCGGCTGAGCGTGAGGAACCCGCAAAGTTGCGGATCTGGTCCGCGTCACGGACCAGACAAAGGTCCGCGTCACGGACCATTGTGCGGTCGCACAATGCCGTTGCAGACCGGGTGTACGATCCATGCAGACCTGCAAGCATCGGGAGGCTGCGTGGGCAAGAAGCGGAAGACCTCAGTGTCATCCGTGGTGGGGACAGCCGACTGGACCGGGCGCACCCGGCCCGCGCCGGAAGTATTCACGGCGTCACCGTCCTACTCCATCAGCGACCCCGCTCTCGCCGAGTTCTTGGGCCTCCCTGCCGTCTGGGGCGCCGAGATCACAGAGCAACAGGCCCTGTCTCTCACGGCAGTCCACCGGGCGCAGTCCCTGATCTCCGGGACCATCGCCGGACTCCCGCTGAAGGTCCACGAAGGGCTCGGCCCTGACCGGCATCAGGTTGACGGCTCCGTCCCGTCTAGGCGTCAGGCCCACCTCCTGCAACAAGGTCTTCAAGGTTCAGCGTGAACAGGGGCACGGGACGCGTGTGGACCCCGAAGCCGTTGCGCACCATCAGGTCTACAAGGTCGTTTCCGTCAACCAGTGCAATCGGAGTCTTGGCCGCCGCCTTCGCCTCGGTGACGGCATCCTTCGTGAACCCGCTGGTCGTCACGATGACGCCGTGCTGGCCGGACGCGAGCGCGCCGCGTAGTTCACGCACCACCGCGCCGTCAACATTCCTCGACGTGAAGCGTTTCACCTGAATGACGGTCGGCACCTCGGTGACGCCGCCAACGCGCAAGGTCGCGGTCACGTCGATGCCCATGTCGCCGCCCATCTTCGTGACGGCCCAGTCCTCGTAGCCGATCTTGCCGAAGAGCCTGCCGATGACATCCTGAAGGACGAATGGGTCGAGGTCCTTGAGGGCCGCCAGGAGTTGTGCCCGAACCTGCTTCTCGTGCGCCTTGATCGCCGTATCCACGGCGTAGAGCGACACATCAGCGCCCTGCCATGGCTTCTTGGAGATCGGCCGCAAGCGGGTGGCGGACAGCGCGTCGAGCCGCGCCGCAACATCAGGCGGCAGCAGGAAGTTCGTCTGCTGCTGCCCCTTGAACGGCACGTAGGCCGCCAGGATCGGTTCGGTGGCCGCGTCGGTCAGGATGCTCCGAGGGACGTAGGGGTCAATGAATGCCGTGTACTCCACGTCGACCTTGTACTTCCCGAACTCGTCCGGCTCCTTGCTCTCGTAGACCGGGCTGACCACCTGGGCGACGACGTAGATGCCTGCCGCCGGGCCGGAGATGAAGAAGTAGATCCGGTCCCCGACGGCGACTGCTTCGCGGTGTTGGTTCATGCTCCACTGGTCGCTGAACCCCTTCTCGGCGGCGGCCAGCAGGTCGTACCGCTTGGGATTGCACTGGAACATCCAAGTGGTCATGAGGGTCCTCCTCGACCGTAAAGTGCCGTCTGTGACGCGCCCAGCCTGTGTGCGACGCCCACGGCCGTCGTCTACACGTCCGGGAAGAAGTCGAGGTCAACCCGTTTCATCTCGTACGGCTGGCCGACAGGGACCACCCCGACTCCGAAATCGAACATGAGGCGCGCAAGTTCGCGGCCGTCGATCAGCACAATCCGTTGCTCGATCCCCTTCACGTACGCCTGAGCGTCGGAGGAGAAGGTTGAGGTGGTGATCAGCACCCCGCGCCGCGCATGCTGCCCTACAAGCGCCCCAGCGAACGCCTGCACCACCGGCCGTCCCACCGTGCTGTCCCACCGCTTGGCCTGCAGGTAGATCGTGTCGAGGCCGAGGCGATCTTCCTTGATCACGCCGTCGATGCCGCCATCGCCGGTCTGGCCGACCGCCTGTCCGGCATCCTCCTGCGACCCCCCGTACCCCATGGCCACGAGGAGTCGAACGATCAGGTCCTCTAGGAACTCGGACTTGGCAGTCTTGACGCGCTCCAGCAGTTCCTGCTCGACGGAGGCGCGGAAGGCCGCGTAACCCGTCGCGATGGCCTCCTCCGGGGTCTGCGCGCTCGTGTCGTCGCCATCCTTGGGACCGGCTGGCTTCTCCGTGGAGGCGCCCTCGCGGAATACCTTGAACTCGGGGAACTGCAGCAGGAACGAGTTGTCGATCCGCTTGGGCGGAGCGGCGAGCACGTCCTGTCCGCGCGGCGTGATCCGGAAGCGGCCCCGGCCCGTGGAGATCAGCAACGCGGCGTAGCGAAGATAGGACGACGACCACGCGACACGGTTGTAGATGACGGTCTGATGGGCGTGGGGCAGGGGCTGAGTCCGCTCCTCCGGTGTCAGGTGGAACTCGTCCGCCACGGCCTGTACGGTCGCGACCAAGGTGTGCTCGGCTCCGTCCCCCGTGAGCCGCAGCAGAGGGAGCATGATCGTCTGGAAATCCGGGATCGGCACTGGTTTCCTCCACTCCTACGGGGTCAGCAGGCTGGTTTCCTCGGCTAACCAGCCGCTGGCGTGACCTTCAAGCTGGTTCGCGCGAGAGGTTGAGGTCGAGCAGGCAGGCGAGCAGGTCAGCGTCGGGGAGGTCAGCGGGCCACCCATAGGCGTTGAACACGGCCCGGTCAAGGGCCGCATGGGCATTGGCGAGCCACGATGGGCGCTGGTTGTACAGGTTCGTCAGCGTCCGTGGTGCCAGTTCCTCGGGAGCCATCCCTGGTGGGTTGAGCCAGCCATTACGAAGGCGGACCAGTTCGCGGGCAGCGGCGGCGATAGCCTCGCGCTGGTCGTCGGTCGGACGCGGGAACGGGAAGGTCTCGAAGCAAGTCGTGGGGGTGTAGCGGAAGCCGGACTCGACATCGCGCACTTGGGTCCCAGTGCCACGCGCCCAGACTTCGTGAGGACGGGAATGGAGCACGCCGAACGTGTAGTCGTCTTCGCGCGCAAAGGCGACAAGTGCGCTATCGGGGAGGGTGCCGGCAGGGAGCCACGTGAACAACCGGTACTTGGAATGACGAACGGTGGCGATATACCGAGGGAGGCCAACAATCGCATTTCGAAGGTCCGGGCGCGGTCTTTGGTGAAGCCACCAGGCTGACGCCGCACGAGGCTCTGAGGGGGAGGCAATCCTCCTCGGCCGGACGACGGCACGGACGTATTCGAAGGGTGCCTCGTAGAGCGCGGCTTCGGCCTCGGGCATGTCGACGCCGAAGTCAATGATCCACATCCCTCGCGGGCGCCCGCCTATGTCGAGCCCGTTCGCCCAAGGACGAATCACGTCGCTGTTGGGTCGTCCGTCTGGGTTGGGTCTTGCCAGCATCGCGGTGGCGGTCTCGGGCGCAAGTTCGAAGGCGCCGGACTTGTCGGTCCCCTTGAAGGAGATCCCCAGGTTCTCCTCCAGCCTTCGTGCTTGAGTGAGGTCGATGCCGGCCGTGAGGTTCGCATTGATCGCCATCACTGATTGCCCGTCAAGTGTTTGTTCGGCTTCCGAGCCGTCGTCCTGGCCCACGAAGCTGATATGCACGTTCGCACCCGACAACACCCAGGGATCGTCCGACCGGGCGAAGAAGACGCCGCCGCTCTCGTTGATCCGTTCCAGAACACGGCGGTTCTGCTGCCCCCGAATGCCCTGGGTGGCGAGCAGACCGGCGCGTTTCGTCAGCCGTGTCGCGATCTGCGCGCGGGCCTTTTCGTGCCAGTAACAGCAAAGATCGGACGAGTGGGGCAGCCGATTATCGAAGACCGACCAGAGAGTCTCCGTGTAGGTGGCGCCGAGACCGCTCCGTATAAGCGAGCCCCCCAGGAACGGCGGGTTCCCGACGATGAACTCCGCCTCCGGCCAGTCGGCCTCGAGGGGCGCGGTCGGGTCGGAGAGGTCGAGCAGAGCGTCGCGGGTGGCGATGCTGTCGAGGGGCTGGAGGATGGGGTCGTTCCGATAGTGGAAGCCGTGGTTGAGCATCCACTGGATCTGGCCGATCCAGATCGTGACCCGGGCCAGTTCGGCGGCGTAGGGGTTGATCTCGATGCCGTGGACGACCTCAGGCCCGACCTGCGGGAACTCCTGGGGCAGGCGCAAGACGAGAGAGCCCCACTGGATGGCTTCGAGTTCGAGGTCCTTGAGCGCGAGCAGGGCGAGGTACAGGAAGTTCCCCGAGCCGCAGGCCGGATCGAGGACGCGCACGGCCCGCAGGCGAGCAAGGAACGCCTCGAACAGGCGTCGCGCCTCCGGGTCTGGTCCCTTCTTGCCCGATGCATCGCGGCGCAACGTGAGTTCCGTGACGCGGGCCTGCGTCGCCGCGAACTCGCGTCGGAGGGGTCGCAGGATCACCGGCTCGACGAGCCGCAGGATGTCGTCGCGGCTCGTGTAGTGGGCACCGAGTTGTGCCCGCTGGGCGGGGTCGAGACCGCGCTCGAACAGCGTGCCGAAGATCGCTGGTTCGATCCGGCTCCAGTCGAGACGGCCAACGTCGAGGAGCGTCCCGATCTCCGGAGCCGTGAGGGTCAGAACGTCGCCCGAGTCGAACAGCCCGCCGTTGAACCACTGGACCCATTCGGTTCCGAACATCCCGCCGTGAGCAGCCATCTTGGCGAACAGGTCAGCGAGGCCAGCGGCGAAGTCGTCGGGCTTCGAGCGGGTGGCGGCTGCGAGCCGCGAGAGCAACCCCGCTGGCAGGAGGCCGGTGTCCTCGGCGAACAGGCAGAACACGAGTCGGTCGAGGAAATGGGCGACGCGGGTTGGTTCATGACCCCGCGCCTGTAAGGTTCCGGCGAGTTCGGCAACCGTGCGGGCCGCCTCCTCGGTCAACTGGGCCGGGCTGTAGTCGGGACGCAGGGCCCCGGGGTCGGTGAATACGGCCCGCAGGATGCGCAGCGCCTCGGACGGGTCAGGACCCGCGAGGTCGTCGAGCGTGATCGTGTACGTGACAGGTGAG
>JARLIH010000078.1 GCA_031291845.1 Isosphaeraceae bacterium
AGGTGATCTACTTTAATCACTTATGTTCTCGTGGTCCCGTTTGGGCCGGCCTTGGCGGGCGTATGAGCGGCCGGAAATGGCCGGCCCTACATCATCTGCAGACTTGGCCAAACGTTATCCAAAATCGAGGCCGGCTCGGCGGATTCTCCAATTCGGGAGATCACGCGGCGCTAGCCTGCAGCCAGCGCGACATGTCCTGCCTCGGGCGCGGCGTCGATGTACTCGTAGAATACATTACGCTGGCGCGGGATGTATCCGGCTTCGCGGATCGCCCGCCGGATCTCCTCAAGCGAAAGGTAGTACACCGTTCCGGCCGAGGCGACCACGTTCTCCTCGATCATCAGGCTTCCCATGTCGTTCGCCCCGAAGTAGAGGGCGAGCTGGCCGATCTTCGGCCCCTGGGTGACCCAAGACGCCTGGATATTGGGCACGTTGTCGAGATAGAGCCGCGACAGCGCCTGGGTACGCAGGTACTCGAACGCACCGGCCGGCGGGACGTCGGCCATGTCGGTATGCTCGGGCTGGAACGTCCACGAGATGAACGCGGTCAGGCCGCCGGTCTCGTCCTGGAGCTGGCGAACTCGTTCCAGGTGCTCGACCCGCTCTTCCAGCGTCTCGATGTGCCCGAACATCATCGTCGCGGTCGAGCGGCCTCCCAGCTCGTGCCAGACGCGGTGCACGTTGAGCCAGTCGTCGGTCAGGACCTTGCCCCGGGTCATCGCCTTGCGCACCCGGTCGACCAGGATCTCGCCGCCGCCGCCGGGGAGGCTCCCCAGGCCCGCGTCTTTCAGACGTTCGAGGACCGTCTTCAGCGGCATCCTGTACAGTTTGTGAAAAAAGTGGATCTCGGGCGGGCTGAACCCGTGGACGTTGACCTGCGGGAAGCGGCCTTTGATGTCACGGAGCAGATCCTCATACCACGCGAACGGCAGGTCGGGGTGCAGCCCCCCTTGCATCAGGATCTGGTCGCCGCCGAGCGCGACGGTCTCCTCGACCTTCTTGAGCAGGACGTCGCGGTCGAGCACGTAGGCTTCGGTATGGCCTACCTTGCGGTAGAACGCGCAGAAGTCGCAAACGGCCGCGCAAACATTCGAGTAATTGATGTTGCGGTCGATGTTGAAGGTGCGGTACGGCTCGGGGTGCAGGCGCCGGCAGACGGCGTCCGCGGCCCGGCCGAGCGACAGCAGGTCGGCCGACTGGAGGAGCGTGACGCCCTCGTCGAACGTGAGCCGCTGGCCGTCAACGACGCGCTGCAAGATCCCGGCGACGGTGGAAGACAAGGTCAACTCCTTCGGGGGCCAATCCCAGGGCGGCCGCCATCCGGGCAAACCGGCGCAGCCCGGCGAGCTCGGGCTCGCCCAGGTCGTACGACAACGATCGGGTGAGGTAATCATAGCAAGTCGCCACGTCCAGTCCGAGTGGCGGACCGTACTGCGCCGCGAGCGCGTCCGCATGCGCCAGGCCCTCGGCCCGGCTCCGTGCGAGCGCCTCCGGCAGGTCGCCCAGCTCCACCCCCGCCCGGACGACCCAGAGGGCGAACACGAACGGCAGGCCGGTCAGCTCCCGCCACGCCTCGGCCAGGTCGACGACCGCCCAGAACGGCTCCTCGGGCGCCTTCATCGCGCGGTCGCCGATCAGGAGCACCGCATCCGCCGTGCTCTCCTGAAGCGGCACGCCCATCGGCAGCGGTTCGATGATCCGCGGCCGGACCCCGTGCCGCGCATCGAGCCAGACCCGCGCCAGCGCCTGGCTCGTGCGCGAGCCCTCGTCCAGCGCCAACCGCTCGATCTCACCCCACGGCACCCGGCTATACAGCTTCACGCTCCGCACCGCCCCCCGCGCGGCGATGGCGATGCCCGCAATGATCTCGTGCCCCGCCGCGGCCCCCCGCAGGTATTCCACCGACGGAATCAACGCCACGTCGAGCTCTCCCGCCGCCAGGCGGTCCGCCAACCGGCTCGGCAAGTCCATCTCGAGACGGACACGCGGGGCGTATTCGTCGAGACGGTGGTAAAGGGGCTTGGCGTTCAAGTAACTGACGGCCCCAACGCGAATCGATCCCGTCATGGCGTGGCCTCCTCTCTACCTCTAACCGATCCATCCTGACAGGCTTAACCGATGGTCCTCGCGTTATGACTGCGATTCGCGGGGCGGAGTTTCAGAACAGTTTGAAATTATAGACAAGGTACGGGGAATCGCAACCCCGGCGGCTCTACCTCGCGCGACCAGGGGAAGTTGTCGAATGGGGCCGCCGGTCACGCGCCGAAGGCCCTCGCTCCGCGACTTTGCAATCGTCTTGACCAACAGCCAGCAGCTTGACTAGACAACTGATTGCGAATATAGTTCTGAAGAGTCCGGGGGTTCGGATCGAAGGAGATCCGGACCGATCACAGGCGAAGGGAACGGGCCGTCACGAGGGAGTTGAATCATGACCGCAGTGGCGGAACGCAAGGCGCCTCGGCGATCCCGGAGGGTCATCCTCACCCTGGCGCTCGCAGCGCTGTTCACGGTGGGCATCGCCGTCCTGATGCTGGCCCTGGCCGGCACGTTCGAGCGGAAGGTGAAGGTCGGGACGTCCCGCGGGGTGGTCCCGAGACCCGCCGTCACGCCCGAGCGGGCTGTAGGGGTCGTAAAGCTCATCCGCCAGCCGCGGCAGGAGTCCGCGGTCGGGACCATCCGCGCCGTTCACGAGGCGGTCGTCGCCTCCAAAATCCTCGCGCGGGTCGAGGAGGTTTGCGTCAAGGCCGGGCAGCAGGTGAAGCAGGGTGACGTTCTCGTCGTCCTCGACAAGGCCGACCTCAGGTCCCGGCTGGAGCAGGCCCTGGCCGCGGAGAGGGCGGCCAAGGCGAAGTACGACCAGACGGAGATCGACCTCGGACGCGCGGGGCGGCTGCGGGCCCGGGAGTCGGTCACTCAGAGCGAGCTCGACCAGGCGAGCACCGCGATGCGCACCGCGCAGGCCGAGCTGGAGCGCGCCCGGCGGGCCGTGGAGGAGGGGCGGATCGTGGAGTCGTACGCCACGGTCCGCGCTCCGATCTCCGGCCGGGTCATTGATAAGAAGGTCAACGCGGGCGACACCGTCAGCCCGGGCCAGATGCTCGTGACCATGTACGACCCCAGCCACATGCAACTGATCGCCACCGTCAGGGAGTCGCTGGCCTTGCGGCTGAAAGTCGGCCAGCAGGTGCCCGCGCGGCTCGATACGCTCGGGTACGTGTGCCGCGCCACGATCAGCGAGATCGTTCCCGAGGCGCAGGCCGAGAGCCGGTCGTTCCAGGTCAAGGTCACCGGGCCTTGCCCGCCCAACATCTACAGCGGCATGTTCGGCCGGATCTTCATCCCGCTCGAGGATGAGGACGTGCTCGTCGTCCCGCCGGAAGCAGTCCGCCGGGTCGGACAGCTCGACGAAGTGGACGTCGTCGCAGAAGGCGCCGTCAGCCGCCGCGCCGTGCAGCTCGGCCGGACGCTCGACGAGGGCCGCGAAGTCCTCTCGGGACTGACGGAAGGAGAGGCGGTCGTCCTCGCCGGGGGCGCCGCTGCGCGATCGGAGGGAGGCCAGCCATGAGCGAGCAACGCCCGGACTTGAGCCACGGCGAGACTTGTGAGCCGAAGCGGCACGACCTGCTCAACGGCATTGTCCACGTCTTCCTCGACAACAACTTCTCGATCATCCTGATCGTCGTATCGGTGCTGATCGGACTGGCTGCCCTGCTGGTCACGCCTCGCGAGGAGGACCCACAGATCGTCGTGCCCCTGGCCGACGTGCTGGTCAGCATGCCGGGGTACTCGGCCGGCCAGGTCGAGCAGCTCGCGGCCAACCCGCTGGAGAAGATCCTCTACCAGATCGACGGGGTCGAGTACGTCTACAGCATGGCCCGGGAGAACCAGGCCGTCATCACCGTGCGGTTCTACGTCGGGCAAGACCGCGAACGCAGCCTGGTCAAGCTCTTCAAGAAAATCAACGAGAACCAGGACGTCATCCCGCCCGGCGTGACGGGCTGGGTGGTCAAGCCGGTCGAGATCGACGACGTGCCGGTCGTCACGCTAACGCTCGCCGGAACAGAAGGGGACGGCTATACCCTCCGGCGCGTTGGTGAGGAGGTCGTCCAGCGGCTCTCGGCCTTGCCGGGCGTGTCGCGGGCCTACGTCGTCGGAGGCGAGCCGCGCACGGTGCGGGTGGACCTCGACCCCGAGCGGCTCCAGGCGTACGCGCTCGCACCGCTGGAGGTCCAGCGCGCGATCCAGGGGGCCAACGTCACCCATCCCGCCGGCGACTTCACTCGCAACGACGCCGTGGTCACGGTCGAGGGAGGCATCGCCGCCGACCGCCCGGAACAGCTCCGCGAGCTGGTCGTGGGCGTGTTCCAGGATCGCCCGGTGTTCCTCAAGGACGTGGCGGCCGTGCGCGACGGCCCCGATGAGCCCACCAGCTATGTCCGCCATGGCTGGGGCCCGTCGCGGAGCTTCGAGACGCCCGCAGGGTTCCCGGGCACCGAGGTCGGCCGGCACAGCCACGCGACAAGCGCGGGCCCCGAGACGCCGCGGCCCGCGGTCACACTGGCCATTGCCAAGCAAAAGGGGACCAACGCGGTGACCGTCGCTGAATCCGTCCTGCGCACGGCGGAGACGCTACGGACCGAGGTGATCCCCACGGACATGCAGATGGTCATCACCCGCAACTCCGGGCTGACCGCCGACGAGAAGGTCAACGAGCTGGTCGAGGGGCTGTGGGTGGCGATCGCGATCGTGATCGCGCTGCTGACCCTGAGCCTGGGCGGGCGCGAGGCGATGATTGTCGCCGTCGCGGTGCCGGTCGTCTTCGGGCTGACGCTGGGGGTCAACCTGCTGTTCGGGTACACGATCAACCGCGTCACGCTGTTCGCCCTGATCCTCTCGCTCGGCTTGCTGGTCGACGACCCGATTGTCGACGTCGAGAACATCGCGCGGCACTTCGCGATGCGCGGCCGGGCGACGCGGGACATCGTGCTGGAGGCGGTCGCCGAGATCCGCCCCCCCTTGATCAGCGCCACCCTGGCAGTGATCGTGAGCTTCCTGCCGATGTTCTTTATCACCGGGATGATGGGACCGTACATGGCCCCGATGGCCTTGAACGTCCCGGTGGCGATGCTGATGTCGATGGTCGTGGCGTTCACGATCACCCCCTGGCTGGCCTATCAGGCTTTGCATAAGAAGTTCGCCCGCGGGGACCACGCGGGGCACGGCCACGGGGGAGAGGACGAGATCGAGGCGATCCGCCAGACGTTCCTCTACCGGTTGTTCCGGCCGATGATGGCCCCCTTGATCAGCTCGCGGGCCGCCGCCGTGTCGTTCCTCGCGGTGATCGCCCTGCTGACCGGAGCCGCGGCAGGCCTGGCGGCGCTCCGGGTCGTGCCGCTGAAGATGCTGCCGTACGACAACAAGAACGAGCTGCTGCTGGTCCTCGACTTCGACGAAGGGACAACCCTGGAACGGGCAAACGCCGCCGTCCGGGACGTCGAGGCCGAGGTGGCGACGGTCCCCGAGGTCACCGACTACGTCAGCTACGTCGGCCTCCCCAGCCCGATCGATTTCAACGGCCTCGTCCGGCACTATTACCTCCGGCAGACGCCGCACAACGCCGAAGTCCGCGTGAACCTCGTCGGCAAGAAGCACCGCGCTGCACAGAGCCACGCGATCGCGCTACGGCTGCACGACCGCCTGACCGCGCTGGCCGGCAAGCACCACGCGCGGCTCAAGGTCGTCGAGCTGCCGCCGGGCCCGCCGGTCCTTGCCTCCTTGGTCGCCGAGGTCACGGGCCGCCCGGACCACTCGTACGACGACCTGATCGCCGCCGCCGGCACGGTCGCCCAGCGCCTCCGCGCAGAGCCGGGCGTCGCCGAGGTGGACGACACGATCGAGGTACCGGCCCGGAAGCTGGTGTTCATAACCGACCAGGAGAAGGCCGCGCTCAACGGGGTGTCGGTCGACGAGATCGCGCGCACGCTCCGGCTGGTGCTGGCCGGCGGCGACGCCGGAACCGTCCGCCTCGCCGGCGAACGTAACCCGCTGCGAGTCGAGCTGCGGCTCCCCCGCGCGATCCGCTCCGGCCCCCACGACCTGGCGGCGATCCGGGTCAAGGGCCGGACCGGGCAGTTCACCCCCCTATCCGAGTTGGGCCGGTGGGAGGAGGCCCGCGTCGACCAGACGATCTACCACAAGAACCTCGAGCGGGTCGTGTACGTGACCGCCGAAACGCTGGGCCGCACACCCGCGGAATGCGTCCTCGACATCACCTTCGACCAGCGCCCGGGCGGCTCGCCCGCGGTGGGGCCTTCGCGGGACACTCGGCCGGGCGGCGGTTGGGTTGCCGACGCCAAGCCGCGCCCCCTTGCCAAGCGGACGTTCGCGCACAACGGCGGGGGCGTGCCCTGGGCAGTCCCCGAGGGGATCCGCGTCGCCTTCAGCGGCGAGGGGGAGTGGAAGATCACGCTCGACGTCTTCCGGGACCTCGGCCTGGCCTTCGCCGCCGCGATGGTGATGATCTACGTGATCCTCGTCATGCAGACCGGCTCGTTCCTCGTCCCGCTGGTCGTGATGCTGGCCATCCCGCTGACGGTGCTGGGCGTGATGCCGGGCTTCTGGCTGCTGAACGCGGTCAACGGGCAGGTCATCGGCGGTCACGCGGATCCCGTGCTGTTCACCGCCACCGCCATGATCGGCATGATCGCGCTCTCGGGCATCGTGACCCGCGACGCGATCATCCTGGTCGACTTCATCGGGCAATCGGTGAAGAAGGGTCGGCCACTGTTCGACGCCATCATGGAGAGCCGCGTCGTGCGGATGCGGCCGATCTTGCTGACCGCCGGCGCGGCGATGCTCTCGAGTATCCCGATCACCCTCGATCCAATCTTCTCGGGACTGGCCTGGTCCCTCATCTTCGGGCTGATCGCCTCAACGATCTTCACCCTGTTCGTGATCCCGGTGAGCTATTGGCTGATCCATCCGAAAGCCGCGGTGGCCGGCGGCGACCCGGCCCAGGACCTTCCCGCGTGAAACGGTGGACCATTAGTCTTCACGGCTCAGCCTGTAGGGTGGATCAGCCCGCCCCCACTCTGTCGAGCTAAATTGATTTCGGCCCCTTCCAGGTCTTGAGGATCTCCCTGTTTTTCTCGACCTGTGCCCGGGCCTCCTCGACGATCGCCCCGCAGACCAGCGAACAGAGCTGCTCGATCAGGGGGTCGCTCAGGCAATAAAAGACCTGAAGCCCCTCCTTACGGCGCCTGACGATGCCGGACTCAGTCAGCATCTTCAGATGTTTCGAGACGTTGGCCTGGTTCTGGCCCGTCTCGGCCACGACCGTCCCCACGTTCTTCTCCCCCGCCATCAGGGTCCGAAGAATCGACAGCCGCGTCGGGTCGGCCAGCATCCGAAACTTCTCGGCGACCCGATCCAGGAACTCATCGGGAATCGTCACTTGCATGGGCTTGATTGTATATCCGTTTGGCACTATAGTAGAGTGGTCTTCCAGTTGATTTTAGCACGGCTTACGGCCTTGTCCAGATACACGGTCAACACCTGTCGATATGGGAGCAGTCGTGGTGATGAACGCACGGCGGGTGCCTTTCCAGAGAGTCGGCGGCCTGGCGCTCGCCGCGGCCATGCTGGTCGGCGGCGTGGCGGCCCTGGCCGCGCGGGGCGATGGCCCCGGAGAGACCGCAAGACGGCTGAAGGTTGTCGTTCACGTCAATTTCGGCGATGCCACGCGGCAAGGAAACGGCCTGAAGAACGTCGAGAACATCCTCAAGGCGGCCGAAGCGGTTGGGACCGCCGTCGAGGTCGAGGTCGTGTGTCACTCCGACGGAATTGCCCTGCTGGAGAAAACCAAGACCGCGCACGCCGGCACCATCGATCTCCTCGCGAAAAAAGGGGTTCATTTCGCCGCCTGCCAGAACACGATGCGGCAGCGCTTGATTCGCCCGGAGGACCTGCTCGCAGGAGTGACGACCGTTCCCTCCGGAGCCTTCGAAGTCGTCCGGCGCCAGCAAGACGGCTATTCCTACTTCAAACCCTGACCCCGGGTGACGCCGCCTGCCCGGGGACTGTCTTGTCGTGCGTCGGTTTCCCAGACCTCACCCTGCTCCCGGGGGAGCAGATGCTCGCGATCCTCGGTTACGCGATGTTCTGTTGCCTCGTCGTGAACGACAGCGTGAAAGTCGAGATGATCCGGCGGTGCGTTCCCACGGCGGCGAATCAACCTCATAACGAGAGTAGTTAACACCCAGAACGCGAACAGGCGCGCCTGTCTGGCCGTTCGACTCTCCCCCTTCGAAAGAGCGGCTGCGCTTATTGCGGCTTCTGAACCACCGGAGCCCGAAAGGCTTCCGCGTCGTCTCCGTCGAGCGAGGGTTCAACAGTCGGGTGGGGCGGGTCCTCGCCCACTCGTGCATCGGGGTCCCGGTGCGGTAACACCGCACAAGTCCCGCTCATTCAGGTCGGCACGCCCAACCGGGGAAGGACCCAACGGTTCAAGACGAACCAGACGACGAGAAAACCGACGGGAAACAAAACTTCGTACAACGGGCTCACCCCTTTCTTGTCGTGGCCTGCGCCTTGGCGGCCGCTGAATAGACAACCGCCTCGCCGGCTAACAGTATAACCAATCAGCCGTATAGTCAACGACAACACCGTGCGTCTCTCCGGAGGAAATGCTCGTGCTTTTGGCCGACCATTTCCTCGTCCTCGGCAACCCGAACGGCCCCTGGCGATCCGCCGGTCCCTGTCGCGAGGAACCGCGACCCCGCCGGCGCTATCGCCGATGGGATCAGGGGATCGTAGAATCAACGGGACGCCTTTGTCTTAGGAGTCGGTCATGCCGCGTATCACCACGCCGAGCGAATCGGACCTCGATCAGTTGGACCGCTACTATCGCGAGGGGGGTCTGCGCGCGATGGCTTCACCGCACGTGCACTACGATGAGCCCCATTGCCCCCACGACGGCTGCGGACATGTCATGGAATGGATCGACTTCCAGTTGGAGCTTTTCAACGATCCGGAAGGGATCTACAAGCCTTTGGTCCGTTCCTGGTGGGAAGGGACCGGCTTCATCGGCCGCTGCCCGAGATGCGCGGGGTGGGTCCGGTTCACGACACGGCGGATGCAAGCGATCCCCGAAGAGGACAGCGGCCGATTTCCCCGCCTCCCGGACGGTTGGCACACCGTAGCGCAATTCGCGTAGCGCAGGGACGCCACCGGCGGACCGCTGGCACGTAGCGCGCTGCCAAAACTCGTCGCTGGCGCAGAGAGCACGAACACCCCGGCTTATCCCGCCGAGCGCCAACCAATCCCTTCGTGGGTGGACGCGATTCCGGTCGAACCCAAGGGAAGGGCTCAGGCGACATCGGCCTCCGGTCACTTCGTCGCGGTCAGGTTGACGCTCAGCAGGTTCTCGACGCCCGGCGGGGGAACGGTCCCCGAAACCTCGACCATTTTGCGCGCGGCCTCCGCATGACGCTCCACGACAACGTTCTGAAACCCGGCCCTCTGGAGCCCTGCGACGTAATCCGCAACGACGAGCGCTCCACCGATGCAGCCCACAATGGCTTCGAGATCCCGTCGCACCGACTCGCCTGGCTCGACCTCCCAGGCCATGTCCGACACCGCGAGCTTGCCGCCGGCTTTGAGCACCCGGTGGATTTCCCGGAAGGCCCGATCCTTGTCTGGGACGAGGTTCAAAACGCAGTTGCTCAGAACGACGTCCACGGAATCATCGTCGACGGGGAGTGCCTCGATGTCCCCCTTGCGGAATTCGACGTTCGCCAGGCCGAGCGTCTGCGCGTTGGCACGAGCCTTCGCGAGCATGGCGTCGGTCATATCCACGCCAATCACGCGACCTTCCGCACCAACTTTGCGTGCGGCCAGGAAGACATCGAACCCCGCGCCGGAACCGAGGTCCAGGATCACCTGGCCCCGTTGCAAACCGGCCAGCGTTTGGGGATTGCCACACGAGAGGCCGAGATTGGCCCCCTCGGGCAACGAGGCCAGCTCCTCAGGAGAGTAGCCGAACGAGAGTGCAAGGTCCTCTGCATTTTCGGTGCAGCCGCAGAGCGAGCCGCAGGTCGCGGTCCCCTGCGCGACCTCCCCGTACCGTAGTTGGACAAATGCCTTCACTTCGCTATCGGCCACGTGAAGCTCCTGCAATTGACGCGAATGGGTTGAGGATCACTCGCTTGCGCGTCATGGTAGTATAGGCGTCGGTTACGAGCACGATGCGCAAGCGAGCGGTTGTTCTTTCGCCCCGTGGCAGCTCTTTGTTGATTTACCGGCACGCGGGCGCAGCATCGGCAACCGGCGCGGACTCGTCCACGCCCGACTTGAAATAACGGCGCTGGAATGCGAGGGACACGTTCACCAACCCGATCAGCACGGGCACTTCGACGAGCGGGCCGATGACCGCGGCGAAGGCGGCCCCGGAATTGATTCCGAAGACGGCCACGGCGACGGCGATCGCCAGCTCGAAGTTGTTGCTCGCCGCCGTGAACGCGAGGGTTGCCGTCTTCGAATAGTCCGCACCCGCACGCCGGCCGAGATAAAACGAGACCAGGAACATCGCAACGAAATAGACGAGCAACGGTAGCGCGATGCGGACCACGTCGCCCGGGATCTTCACGATGTATTCGCCTTTGAGCGAGAACATCACGACGATCGTGAAGAGAAGCGCAACCAGCGTCAGCGGGCTGATCCGTGGAACAAAGCGGGTCTCGTACCACGCGCGCCCGCGTACCCGGATGAGCACGAGCCGCGTGAGGATCCCGGCCACGAAGGGAACACCAAGGTAGATCAGCACGCTTTGGCCGATTGTGCCCATCGTCACCCGAGACAGGTCGACCGCGCCGAAGTGAACGCCCAGGAGCGGGGGCAGCACCTTGATGAACAGAAAGGCGTAGGCCGGGTAGAACAACACCTGGAAGACGGAGTTGAACGCAACGAGCCCGGCCGCGTACTCGCTGTCACCCTTGGCCAGTTCGTTCCACACGATCACCATCGCGATACAGCGCGCCAGACCGATCATGATCAGACCGATCGCGTACTCCGGCTTGTCGGGCAGAAACGCGAGTGCCAGGCCGAACATCAGGATCGGTCCGATGACCCAGTTCTGAACGAGCGAGAGCGCGAGAATCCGGACGTTCCGAAAGACCTCGCCCATCTCCTCGTAGCGGACCTTCGCCAGCGGCGGGTACATCATGACAATCAAGCCGAGCGCGATCGGAACGGAGGTCGTGCCAACGCTCATGCGCGTGATGCTCCGAGCCACGGCCGGCGTGAAGTAGCCGAGCCCGATGCCAAGGAGCATCGCCAGAAAGATCCAGAGGGTCAGGTAGCGGTCGAGGCAAGAGAGACGCCTTGAGACAGACTGATCCATGGGTATCACACGGCGGGGCAAGGTCGGGGGTGGGTCTTGAAGTCACAGGAACTCGCAAAGAAACTTGGCGACATCAACGTTCAAATCCTTCGGCGTCTCTCCGTCGAGACGCCGAAGGCCGAGCCGAGCGCGCGTCACGGGAGCTTCCCCGCGGTCGCGAGCCGGTTGCGGGCCTGCATCATGACGGCGAGCACCAGCCGGCCGATATCGTCGCGGCGCTCGGCGTACTTCACTGCCTCGAAAGGGCTGCCGTCGTAAATCTTCGGATCGAGATAGGGCATCGAAATGCGCTTGCTCGCGCCCTTGACGACCGGGCACCCCGCATCGGCCTCGCTGCACACCATGAGCGCGGCGAAACCCTTCTGGGGGTTGCTCGAATCGGCGTAGTGCTTGGAAAACTCGGTCGTCTCGGGCGCGAGATCCTCGGATTTGCCAGCCTGCCCCCAGCGAACGTGGTAGACCGGATTGGCCGTCGCGGGCTCACCTCGGGGTGCTTGCTGCCCATTGGGCTCGATCTCCACGCCGATCTCCCGCAATGCCTTCACCGTGCGAGGATTGAACGCCGTTGGCGCGGTCCCCCCGCTGTAGCAACGGATCTCGGGGAGACCGTAATAGGAAGCGGCGACGTTCCCCATCGTCGCGCCGAGGATGCTCCGTCGCGAGTTCCCCGTGCAGACAAACGTCACCGGCAACGGCAGCCCCGGCTTGTAGTTCTCGACGATCCAGTCCACCAGCTCTTCGCCCGCTTGGCGGTGCGGCTCGTCGATCATGTCGAACGACGTCGTCAGCAGCGCGGCATGCGCTGCGACCGCGGATGAGAGACGAGTGCGAGACGCCGGCGCGTCCGCTTCCAGCGCTCGACGCACCTCGCCCGGTTTCAAGCGGTCCCCTTCGACGGCGAACTTCGCGAGGCTTGACGGATCCATGAGCGCCTTCACTTTCGACACGGTGATCGAGCCATCCTTCGCCAACGCTTTGGCCAGGGTCGCCTTCGTGCGGACGTCGTTGCGGGGGTCACTCGCTTCGGCCGTGCCGAACCGATGGACCAGCCAAAGAGCGTGAACATATGGCCCCGCATCGGACGACGGAGACGCCCCGCCCTCCGGCGCCGCCCGCCCGGTGTTGCCGATTTGCAGCCAGAGCAGAGAGACCAGCAAGCCGCGAATGAGCGAGTGCATCGTGAGAGGTTCTCCGCGGTCGGTCAGCGCGGGCGCCTGACCGCCAGGGCCCGCAACTACATGGACCTTAGCGAATACACGTGCCGTCTGCAACCCCGAATGCCGCCGAAGGCACGCGTGCAACGTCCGCGTGCGGCCGGCGAGAGACGTGGGCGGGGCATCAGCGGCTTCCAACCAAATCCCAGAAAGCTGGTTCAGATGGAGCAAGGACCACGGTCGAGCAACTCGACCCCCGTCTTTTGTCGCGGGGGATTTGACCGTCTCAGGCCGGCGCGATCGATTCGCATAGCCGAACGTACTCGATCGACACACCTGCGGCCCGATCGCTCAGCCGCACGTCCTGCGCGCCTCACTTGTCGCAGCAAGCCGACACCTGCGCGAGCCGCTCCCGGTCGCGGCGCAGCTCTACCACGTCCTCGGCGCAGGTCTCAATGCAAAAATTGAGGTGCCGGTGCAAGATCGAGGATGACTTGGCCAGCCGGTAGTGAACCCACAGCCCTTCTTTCCTGGCTTCGACCCAGCCGCTTTTGCGCAGGTAGGCGAGGTGACGCGATACGGTCGGCTGAGGCAGATCCAACGCCTCGTGCAAATGGCACACGCAGACCTCGCGTCCCCCAGAGAGAAGGGCCAAGAGCCGGAGGCGCACCGGCTCGGCGAACGCCTTGAACAGGCTCATGGCATCGTCCAGCGCGAGCTGGGCTGCGGTTCGGGGCATGCGGTCTGGCGGCCAGGGTGTCGCGGTCGTCGTGGGGGCGAGCAAGGGCAATGACGATGAAGTATAGAGCCTGACAGAACCGTCGGCAAGGCATCGGAGCGGTGCCTCAAGACGATCGCAAAGTCGCGAACGCGCGTCTGTCGCCGGCTCGCCGCGAGGACGTCGATGGGTTCCGCAAGCCGGCAATCCCGGTCAGAGCGACGACCTGGCCGCGCTCAGCGCGTGCGGCTCGACGTGCACCAGCACGTCCCGCACCGCGACGATGCTCCGGACGATGCGGTCCTTGACCGCGTGCGCGATCGCATGCCCCTCGCGCACCGAAATCTCAGGATCGACTTCAACGTGGATATCGACGAGGTACTCCAGCCCCGTCTTGCGGACGCGAAGCTTCTCGACGCCGAGGACGCCCTCGACGCCGAGTGCCTCGCGGCGGACGTCCCGGAGCACGTCCGGATCAGCCTGGCGGTCCATCAGGTCCTGGACGTTATCGCGGAACAGGTTGCCGCCGACCCACAGAACGCTGGCGGCGACCGTTGCCGCGGCGGCGTGGTCGGCCCAGTGCCAGCTCGGGCCACCCCAGCGCGCGAGCGCGACGCCGGCCAGGACCACGAGCGAGCCCAGCGCGTCGAGACGGTAATCCCAGGCGGTCGCCAGCAGTGCCGTCGACCCGGTGCGGCGGGCGACGTCGCGCGCGTAGTGGAAGAGTCCTTCCTGGAACAGCGCGCCGAACGCGGCGATCGCGATCGTATAACCGTGCGGCAACGGGTGTTCCGAGGGAGCGCTCCCGATCGCCTCCCAGCCGATCCCGAGCGCGAGGCCGAGCATCAGGAGCGCGACGAGAAGGCCCGCCACGCTTTCCAGGCGGCCATGGCCGTACGGATGCTCGTGGTCCGGCGGGCGTTGCGAGATCGCGAGGGCGCCGAGCAGGGTCACGGAGATCAAGGCGTCCACCAGGGAGTGGGCCGCGTCGGACACGAGCGCGAACGAGTGCCCGAACACGCCGCCGGCCAGCTTGACCGAACCGAGCCCGACGCTGAGCGCCAGCCCCCAGGCGGCCGCCCGGCGCGCCTGGCGATAGAGACCCACGACCGAACCGTCATCGGTCTCGCCCACCACGCCCCCCTCGCGAAGCCCGGTCAGAATTCCATCGTCTGGAACGCCTTGATCCCGATCCGAAGCGGCACGATCGTCCCGACCACCCCGAGCACGAGACTGACCCCGATCGCGATCGTCATCCAGAAGCGAAAGCTCTCCTGCGAGAGCACGATCGTGCTGATCTCGGTCTGCTCCATGCCCGCGAAGTAAAGGTGGCAGGGCAAGGCGAGCGCGGTCACGATCGAGAAGATGAAGATCAGGCTCACCAGCAGGTTCAAGGTCCCGCCGAAGCCGGCCGCGATCTTCGATGGGTCGGTCTCACGCAGGTCGGGGAGCCGCGCCCCCAGGCCGACGCTGATCCCCGACAGCCCCAGGCAGAGCACGAGGACCATCCCCACGTGAAGCGCGATCATCGCCGAGCTCATCCGGAGCATCAGGTCGCTCAGGAGGACCAAGAGCTCGGTCGCGACCAGCGAGATCCCCGAGGCGAACGCGAACTTGCCCCACAGGATCGCCTCGCGCTTGAGCGGCAAGAGGCCCAGGACCCAGAAGTTCCGCCCTTCCAGCGACAGCAGGGGGAAGATGAAACGGCTCGTGAACGTCGAGAGGATCAGGGCGGTGACCGCCAGGTTCAGGAAGCTGACGAGGTTCCGCCAGTATGGGCTCTGCACGTCATAGCTCAGCCGCCGGATGTTCACGAAATAGAACGCCAGGAGGCCGAAGAAGATCAGGAACTGCGACCACTGGGCCGGGTCGCGGCGGAACGTCCGGAGGTCCTTGAGGATCAAGAGGCGGATCGGCCGGGGGATGAAGAAGAAGACGCGGTGGAACAGCGCGTCGAGCCCGTACCGGGCCGCGACCCGCCGCGCAGAGCGGCCCCCCTGGACGCGCCCGTACCCTTGCCGGTAGAGGTCGCGGGCCACGACGGCCGCGACCAGGTACGCCAGCCCCGAGTGGGCGGTGAGGACCATCAGCCAGTGCAGGCTCACCCGCCACTCGCTCCGTGCCGCGGCGAGCAACCCGGCCGACATCCAGCGGCTCGGCCAGAGCGGGTGCTGGCTGAAGGCCAGGCGGCCGAGCAGGCCGTTCAGCCAGTCGCTCGACATCGCCTCGCCCGGTGTCTGGATCAACTGCATGAACAGGACGCCCGCCGTGCCCACCAGCGCGACGACGCCCAGGCCCAGCACGACGTTTTGCTTCTTCGGGAAGTAGTTGGCGACCAGGATGGCCGCCACGGCGCCGAGGCTCCCCGGGATCACCACGAACGCCAGCAGGAACGCGAAAAAGAGCGTGTAGTAGGCTGGCGTCGCCTGCACCGTGATGCCGTACGCCACCATCATCGGGCTCCCCAGCAGCAGGAAGCCCCAGCTCGAAAACCCGATCGCCTCAAGGAACTTGTACGCGAAGACCCGGTCACTCGGTGCCGGGGTTGTGAGCAGGAATGCCGCTTCCCTCGACTTAAACAGCCCGGCGTAGACGATGATTCCCGTCGAAAAGAACAGCATGAACAAGAGCGAGAGGAAGAACAGGCTGAACAGGTACTCCACCAGCTCGTTGGCCAGGTTCACATACATGCCGATGAACTGGAAGCCGCCGAAGAAGAGTCCGAACAGGCCGACCCAGAACACGCCGCTACAGATCAGGATCATGGCCGTGCGCAAGCGAGAGGCGGACAGCAGCGAGTGCGCGGTGTTCGTCAGGAGCCGCCAGCGCAGCAGCCGGAAGGCCGACGCGGCCCGGGCGCTGCCCGCGGGCTGCTGGACGCGGAGCGCTCCGTCGTCAGGCGAGCGGCTCATGTGCACCCCCCTCACCGGGGGTCACGACGTGCGCTACCGGCCACGTGGCGGCCCCAATCACGGGCGTGGCGGGCTTGCCGTTCGCGTGGGACCGCGTGCCCCCCGTGGCGAGCAGGAACAGCTCCTCGAGCGGGCCCTCGGACTGAAGCTTCTCCCGGAGATCGGCAAGCGACCCTTGTGCCAGCATCCGCCCGTGGTCGACGATGCCGATCGTGTCGGCCAGTTCCTCGGCGATCGAGAGGAGGTGGGTCGACATCAGCACCGCGACTCCCGCCCGCGCCTGGGCGACGAAGATGTCCTTCACGATCCGCGCGCTGCGCGGGTCGAGCCCGACCAGGGGCTCGTCGACGACCAGGACTTTCGGGTCGTGGACCAGGGCCGACGCGAACACGACGCGCTGTTTCATCCCTTGCGAGTAGTTCTCGCACAGCTCGTCGATGAAGTCCGCGAGCTCGAACGTTTCGATCAGCTCGGCGATGCGCAAGGCCGCGAGCCTGCGGTCGATGCCGTACATCTCGACCACGAAGCGGAGGAACTCGCGTCCGGTGAGTTTCTCATACAAATAGGGCTGGTCGGGGACGTAGGCCAGGAGCTGCCGCGCCTCCTGGCTGGTGGCGGGGTGGCCCCCCACGCGCACGGTGCCGGCGGTCGGGGCCAGGAGCCCGCAGACCATCTTGATCGTCGTCGTCTTCCCCGCACCGTTGGGCCCGAGGAACGCGAACAGCTCGCCGTCACGCACCCGAAGGTCGAGCTGGTCGACCGCCCGCTTGGCCCCGAAAAGCTTGGTCACGCCCCTCAGCTCGATCATCGCGGCGACACCTCGGCGTCTTCGGGCCCGGAATCGTCGGGAAGGCGCTCCAAAACGAGCTTCACGAAGGGAAACGGGACTTCCTGCCGCAAAACCAGCCCATCGGAGCGGACCCACGTGCGTGCGGAAAGCGGGGTCATGTGCTGCACGACCTCCAGCGTTGTGACCGGGTTGTTGTTCCAGTGGATCATGCTGCGTCGCGTCACCTCGACGCGCACCACGTCGGCCCGCCCGGTCAGCGGGTTGATGACCCGCGTGTCCCAGCGCTGGCCGATCTGGAGCCCGGGCAGGCGGTCGATCGGCCCCAGGGCGTTCTGGACGACGCCCCTCGGTTCGTACGGAATCGTGCGAGTTTGGCTCAAGAGGGGCAAAGGGCTCCGTGTCGTGATCTCGATGGCACGGTTTTTGAGGACTCCCTGGACGTCGAGCAATTCCTCGGGATCGCTGATCGACCGGACGCGGGCGCGAAATGATGCCAGATTGCCCTGGGGGTCAACGAGGTAGTTGCTCGAAACTTCGATCCGCGTTTCCGACTTGCTATCAAAAGGCGTTCCCTTGAGCAACCCCCCAGCGTCAAACCACACCCGGCTTGCGATCACGACGCTGCCGTCGGGGCGGCGAACGCCCTCGGTCATCGCCTGGCCAACCGTCCGATGCACTTCGGGGCTCTTGGGGTCATCCACCACCTGGACCGCCCAGCGCCCCGGCCGCGCGCCCTCCTCGGCGCGGCTGATCGCGCGCAGGTCCGGCGGGTTGCCGAGCGTCCATTCCGGCAACAGGTCGCGGCTGATCAGGCTCACGGCGGCAAAGGCCCAGTACAGCAAGAGGCCCACACTCAGCAGACGTGGAGGCATGAGGGGTCTTCTCCGGGCTCGTTCGTCCTCTTCACTATATGGCGGCGAGCACCCACGGAACAATAGGCCCTTACGGCCGGACTCCGGCGTTCGGGACACGCTTCGTGCCGGGGACCGCCCGCCGCGGGGGGGTGCACGTCAGCTTCTGATTTTCTGACGTGAGGGTTTACGAGATTTGGGTCGACGAGTGAAGGGGCTGCCAGGGCGGGTTCGGAGATGGCGGGATAGACGCTCGTCGTCGCTCAGGGCGGCGGCCCGAACTTGGAGG
>JARLIH010000079.1 GCA_031291845.1 Isosphaeraceae bacterium
CCGCTTGATACCAAAACAGGTAAAGGACCGCTGTATCTTGGGCACGAAGCCTCGGGCGTAGTAGCTGAGGTGGGTATGATTCCAGACAAAATGGGTCTGTTTAAAGCGGGGGACAGAGTGGCTGTCAACCCGGTGCAGCAGTGCAATGCCTGCCCGGCGTGTATGCGCGGAGAATTTAACTCCTGTACGCATTCCGAGGTGATCGGCGTCTACCTGCGCGAACGTCTCGAGGCCGGCGTCCCCCTGGCCGAGGCCATGGCGGAGTCGATCAGCGACCTCGACGGCGCGTTCAACTACCTCGTGCTCTCGCCCGAAGGGCTGGGTGTCGTTCGTGACCGTTTCGGCTTCAAGCCGCTGGTCGCCGCCGAGACGGATGAGTTCGTCGCCATCGCCACCGAAGAGATCGCCTTGCGGAAGGCCTTGCCGGGAAACTATCGGGTCACGGAGCCGCCGCCGGGCCGGGCCCTGTTCTACCCCTTGGCGGCTCAGGCGTGGTTTGAAATGGTCTGATTGGTCCCCCCTCCTCCCCCTCCCCTGCCCTTTTGCGCCCGAGGACGACTCGCGTGTCCGAACTCTGCTCAGACGAAGCAACCATCGACTGCGAAGGCCTCTCGGTCCGCGCGATCAACCAGGCGGTGCGCGCGGCAGTCTCGTCCGGCGCGGCCCACGTGGTGCTGCGCCGACCGTTGGCCCGGCACAATCTGGGCGTGGCGCTGCCGGCCGGCGTCCGTCTGACGATTGACGGCAGCGCCGGCTATTATGTGGCGGGGCTGAACGACGGGGCCACCGTCGAGGTCCATGGCAGCGCGGGCTGGGGGGCGGCCGAGAGCATGCGCGACGGCACGGTCGTGATCGACGGCGATGCGGGCAACGCGGTCGCTGCCTCGATCCGGGCGGGTACCGTCGTCGTGCGCGGGCACGCGTCGACGCGCGCGGGCATCGCCATGAAGGGGGGCGCTCTGCTCGTCGGCGGCGATGTCGGACCGATGGCCGCGTTCATGATGCAAAAGGGGATACTGGTCGTCTGCGGCGACGCGGCCGACGGTGTGGCCGACAGCATGTACGCCGGCACCGTCTATGTCGGCGGCCGTGCGCCGTCGTTGGGCGCGGATGCCGTCGATGAGGAATTCAGCGCGGCCGACCGCGAACTCGTGTTCGGCCTTCTGGAACGCTGGAAGGTCCCTGCCCCCGCATCGTTCCGGAAGCTGGTCGCGGGTCGCAAGCTCTGGAACTTTCAGCGAGAAGATCTCCACTTGTGGAAGTCAGCGCTCTAATCTCGGGGCCGTTTTGGGGCCGGTTTTGTCATCGATGAGGGATGGCCGCGATGAACGGGTTCGGGTTCGGAGGTGTCGACGGCGGGCCCGTCCCGGAGGTCCTCGCCGCCCTGGGGGTCGTGGGGCTGTTGCTTGTTTTGCTGGCGATCGCCCTCCTTGCTTGGGCCGACCGGCAAAGACGCTGGCCGTCGCTCGTGCTCGGGATGCTAGGGATCGTCGCCGGTGAGTATGCCCTCAACGAAGTGCGGACACAGACCATTAACCACACTGCCGGTGAGGGACTAACGAATACCGTCAAGCGCTACCCGCCCGCGCTGCGCGACTGGACCATTCCGGGCATGGCCGCGTTGCCCGCGCTGTTCGGAGTCGCCGCGGGAACTCTCTGGTCGTTCCGCAACCGTCGCCTGCACGAGGAAGTGCCCGAGCGCTACAAGGAGGGTGTGCAGCACTACTACCAACGAAATTACGAAGCCGCGCTGATCGACCTGACGGCGGCCCTGAAAATCGAGCCCCAGCGGGCTGACGTGCTTTGTATGCGAGGCGCGGTTTTCGCTCGCCTCGGCGCGTACGAAATGGCGATCGCCGACCTCGACCGCGCCCTGACTCACGCCCCGGGGCTGCTCGACGCCTACCTCCACCGCGGCCGCGTCCGCGCCGCGCGGGGCGAATACGACCTCGCCCTCGCCGACTTCGACCGATTCCTCGACGTCCGGCATCACGATGCCGAGTGCCTTCTCGAACGCGGCCGGTGCCTGGAGCGGAAGGGACTCGTGCTGGAGGCCGTCGCCGTGTTTGAAAAGGTCCTGCGCCTGACGAACCACCCCGACCTCGCATTTCCCGCGACCGAGCGCCTTCGGGCCCTCGGCGCGAACGGACCGGCCTGGCCCCAGGCCGCCCCGTCTACCCCTTGACGCCTGCCTTCCGGAGCCCTTCCGAGCATGTCCGACCCAGGATCGACCCCCGCCAGCACGCCCCCTGCCCCGACCGTCGCCGACCCATCGCCGCGCGAGCGGTCGGGCACGTTCACTCCCGGCGTGATCGAAGATATTCAGATCAAGGCCGAGCTCGCGCGCTACCGCATCCGCGGCTTCGGCATCTTGCGCCCGCGCACCTGGGCCACGTTCGATGACTTGACGTTCGTGCCCGGGACCCTCACCCGGATTCCGCTCGAAGGCTATCGCGAGCGCTGCGAGACGAAGACCGTGCTGGGCACGCGCTTCGCCAGGGAGCCCCTCGAGCTGGATATCCCGCTCATGGTGACCGGAATGAGTTTTGGCGCCCTCTCCAAGAACGCCAAGACCGCCCTGGCCCGAGGCGCGAACCGCGCGGGAACGTCGACGACGACCGGCGACGGGGGCATGCTCGACGTCGAACGGTCCGAGTCGCGCGTGCTCATCTACGAAGTCCTGCCCAGCCGGTACGGCATCAACGTGCAGCACCTGCGGCAGGCCGACGCGATCGAGCTGACGATTGGCCAAGGGGCCAAGCCCGGCACCGGGGGCTTGCTCCTGGGCTCGAAGGTCTCGGAGGAGATCGCCCGCCTGCGCGACCTGCCACCGGGGGTCGATCAGCGCTCACCTTGCCGGCACCCCGACTTCCTCGGCCCCGACGATATGGTCATCAAGATCGAGGAGCTGCGCGAGGCGACTGACTGGCGGGTGCCGATCTTCGTGAAGATGGGAGCCTCGCGCGTCTTCGACGACGTCCGCCTCGCGGCCAAGGCCGGGGCCGACGTCGTCGTCGTCGACGGGATGGAAGGGGGCACCGGCGCTTCGCCCGAACTGCTCCAGGAGCACACGGGCATCCCCACGCTTGCCGCCGTCTGCGAGGCCCGCGCCGCCCTGGAGGACATCGGGCTCTACGGCCAGGTCCAGATCGTCATCGCCGGCGGCCTCCGACACGGCTCCGACTGTGCGAAGGCCCTGGCGCTCGGCGCCGACGCCTGCTACCTCGGCACCGCGCTGTTGATCGCGCTGAACTGTAACAAGCCGATCTACGAAGAAGATTACCACGCCATCGGCGCTGCTCCCTACGCGTGCGATCATTGCCACGCGGGGCGCTGCCCCGTCGGCATCACCAGGCAGGACCCCGCGCTGACGGCGCGGCTCGAGATCGAGCCGGCCGCCGATCGCGTCGCCAACTTCTTCCACGCGCTGGCGAGCGAGATCCAGATCCTCGCCCGAGCCTGCGGGAAGAGCGACGTGCACCACCTCGAGCCGGAGGACTTGCGCGCCCTGACGCTTGAAGCGTCGATGATCGCCGGGGTGCCGCTTGCCGGCACGCGCCGTGTGTTCGGTGACGGGCCTGGGTGGTAGAACGACAGCGACCGATTTGAGCTCCGCGCCCGAGGAACCAATGTCATGGCCCCCGTCGCACTGATGACTGCCGAAGAATTCATGGGGCTCCCTGATGACGGAATCGAACGGGACCTGATTCGAGGCGAGTTGAGCGAATACCCGACGTCGACGCGCGGAGGACCGCACTGTCTGGCAATGGCGAACGTCAGCTTACAGCTTGGGCTCTGGAGACTGCAGCAACTCGTTCCTAGAGGACGAGTCTACGTGGGCGACATGCGAATCCGCATCCAGCGCGATCCGGACACGTTCGTCGGCGCCGATATCGCGTACATCAGGCCCGAACAAGCCGCGCGTATTCCCCAAAGCGCGGCATTTCTGGACGAGTCGCCGGCATTGCTCGTCGAGGTGCTTTCACCTACGGACACGATCGAGCGGCTCGACGAGAAGCTCCGCGAGTCCATCGACGCGGGGGTGCCTCTTATCTTGCATGTCAATCCCTTCGACAAGACAGTACTCGCCTATCGTCCCGACGCCCCACCGCAGCTCTTCCACACAGGCCAAGACCTGACCGCCGAGCCACAACTGCCCGGATTCCGCGTTCCGGTGGCGGACATTTTCGCTCTTTGACCGACATTGGCCGAGAAACCACGAATTCGTTTTACTCCCGTGCGGAGGCCTCGGTCACCATTCCCGGCCGCGCCGGCCAGTAGCGGCAAGCGACCCCTGCGAGCAGGAAAGCGCCGCCAACCAGGGTCGCCCTCGTCGGCCACTCGTGGATAACGAGCACGACCCAAATCGGATTGAGTACCGGCTCGAGGAGGGCGATCAAGCCCGCCTCCGGGGCCCCGATGTCGCGCAGGCCTCGGGCGAACAGGGCGTACGGGATGGCCATCTGGACGGCGCCGAAGGCAATGAGAATCGCGGTGTGCGTTGGGCTCGGGACGTGAATCCCGCCGCGCACCCCGGTGATCCATGCGCCGAGGACGAAGGCGCCTGTCAGGTTGCCGGCTGCGCTCAGCCAGAGCGGGTCGAGGCCGCGCAGCCCGCGCATCGCGACGGTGACGCCGGCATAGCCCAAACCGCTCGCCAGTCCGAGGAGGATTCCCTCCCACTCGTGAGGCCGGCCGGGGGAGCCGTAGCCGTAACCGACGATCGCCGCAATGCCGATGGTCGCGAGCGCGATTCCGGCAAGCGCGCGGCGGTCGGGCCGCTCGCCGAGGAGCCACGCGCTGAGCGGCACGGTCCAGAAGGTGGACGTGTATTGCAAGTAAATGGCGTTGGCGGCCGTCGTGAGCTTGACGGAGCCGAGGTAGGCGCCGGTCATCGCGCCGAAGATCAGGCCGAGCGGCACGAGCCCCCAACGGAACTGCCAATGCCGTCGCGGGACGAACGGCAAGAACACCAAGCCCGCGAAGAGTCCCCGATAAAACGCGATCGTGAGCGAGTCGAGTGGGAGCCACTTCGTGATGACCCCGCTCAGGCTCCATAAGACCGCCGCCGCGAGCACGCAGCGCCGGCCGAAAACGGGAGACGGGGCCTGGGCCGGTCCGATTGTCGCCACGCGCGCTGTCCTTTCGCAAAGTCCGAGCGAGGGATCGTACTGCCTTGCCAGGCGGAGCGAAAGGCGGCTCTTCGTTGCCTTCTCGGGTCTGGCAGCCATAGACTGTTGAAGAGGGAGAACGCTCGCGGGGCAATGAGGCGCGAGGATGGAAGCGATGGGGTGGGTTGTCCTGGGCGGCCTCGCCCTTTTGCTGTACCTGATCATCCGCCTGGGCGCGGCAGCCGGCTCGTGGCTGTCGGGCGCGCGGTTTCGCGCCTATCGGCAGTTGGCCGGCCAGTATCACGGCAAGTACGAGAGCAGAGGCCTCTCGGATCCGCCGACGGTCAGCTTCACACACAACGGTTCGACCGTGCGCGTGGGGTTGGCACCCAACGTCCCGGGTCAGCACTTCGGCCCGCGCACGCGCGTCGTCGCGCGATTTCGGCAAGGCTTGCCGTTTCGCCTCGAACTGGCTCCGCTGGCCCGCCCCGCACCCTCGCAGCCCCCGAAAGGGACACGGCTGGTGCGGGTCGGCGACCAGGAATTCGACCGCGGCTATGTTGTGCAGGCCAACGACGCGGAAATGGCTCGGGAATTCCTGGCCCCCTCGGTGCGGTGGGCCATCGGCAACCTGGGCCGGGTTGCCCCGCCCGGGGGGATGCTCGTCTCGATCAACCCGGAGCGTTTGCTCGTGCAGATCGACCGTAACCTCGGCCAGCACGCAGACGCCCTGTCGTACGCCGTGCGCGAAGCCTTGATTGTTCACGACGGCCTGCAACAGGGGGTGGCTGCGCGCCTCACGCAAGGCATTGCGATCGTCGACGTCGGCAACGCCGAGCCGGAGGAAGGGCCGCCGACTTGCAAGGTGTGCGGCGATGCGATTACCGGCCCCGCGGTGCGCTGCGCGTCGTGCCAGACGCCGCACCACCGCGACTGCTGGGAGTTCGTGGGGGCGTGTTCGATCTACGGCTGCCAGAGCAAGCAGAACGTGCCAGGCTGATCGGTGGCCGCCCGAATCATGCTCTTACCTATTTCGGCGCCGTGCTCGTATGGTTATCCTGACAGGTGCCGGTCTCGGGTAACTTCGACGAATTTCGGGGTGGTCATTCAATAATCGCCCGCGGGCCGCGAATGGGATGCTGAGGAGGTATCCTGACATGTCTTACGGCGGAAATGCCGATCCCACGGGAATCCAGGTGACTTTTCTGGACCAGACGGGGGCGAAGTCGGTCAAGGCGGTCATCGCGTACAGCGTGCCGGTCAGCCGGATTCTCCCGAACATTATTACCAAGATGAGCCTCCCCGCCACCAGCCCGGACGGGCAGCCGATGAGCTACTCGCTCGACCACAAGGAGGGGGGCCGGCGGCTGATGGAGAGCCACACGCTGGTCGAGGCCGGGGTGCGCGACGGCGATCACCTGATCGTCTACCCCGAGGTCGTCGCCGGGTCGAACTGAGCCGAAAAAAGGGACGTGCCGCGCATGGCTACCTACGAATCTCCGCGCATCCGGCGGCTTCGTTCCGACCTGGCCGCCCTCGAACGCCTTCGGGCCGAGAGCTCGGTGCTCAGGTTCCGGGTGCACAAGGGGGAGGGCCGTCTGCCGCCGCAGCACTACATCATCGAATTTCGGGGCAAGAGTCTCGCGCGCGAACGCGGCCCGGTGGGCTTGCGGGCCCACCACGAAGTCGAAATCAAGCTCGGCGCATCGTACCCGCGAACGATGCCCGAGCTCCGCTGGCTGACGCCCATCTATCACCCGAACATCTCCGAGATCGGCATGGTCTGTCTCGGCGGGTACGGTACGCACTGGGTCCCGAGCCTCAACCTGGACGAGCTTTGCGGGATGCTCTGGGACATGGCGCGTTACCACAATTACGACATCCGGAGTCCTTACAACCGCGAGGCTGCGCTCTGGGTCGCGAACCAGAAAAGCTACCTGTTCCCGCTCGACACCCGTCCGCTCCGGGATCTGCGCGCTGCGCTCGGGCGGGTCGAGGAGCCGACGGCCGAGAAACCCACGGCGGACACGAAAGCGCCTGAGCCGGCCACCCCGCCTGAGCCAGGATCCAAGGCCGCCAAGTACCGCGAGTTCGTTCGCAAGTTCGGGAACGACTTACACGCGGCCGTCCCGCCGGTCTGGGAGGCGGATCCGTCCGTACCGGCGCCCGCCGATGACCTGGTGATCATCGAAGAAGAAGTGACGCTGCACCGGCTGCCTGCGAGCCCCGGGCCGCCCACCGAGGAGATCGTCTTCCTTGACTGACGACTCCCCCTCGAGCTTCCCCGGCGACGCGGAACGTGCGCCGAGGCCACTAGACGAGCCGGTACTCGTCATCGACGAGGACGACCGCTACGGCCGCCTGCGGCTCATCCCTTGGTGGCGCCAAGAACGCCTGGCGGCCGCCCATGTCCTGGTCGTCGGCGCGGGTGCGCTGGGGAACGAGGTGCTCAAGAACCTCGCGCTGGTCGGCGTTGGAAAAGTTCACGTCGGCGACCTCGACGAGATCGAGACATCGAACTTATCGCGATCCGTCCTCTTCCGTCCTGGCGACGGCGGCCAGCCGAAGGCCGTCGTCGCCGCGCGCCGGGTCCGCGAGATCAACCCCGACGTGGTGGTGATCCCCATTCATGGAGACATCATCAATAACATCGGTCTTGGCCTGTTTGCCGACGTCGATGTGGTAATCGGCTGTCTCGACAACCGCGAGGCGAGGCTCTGGGTGAACCGGCAATGCTGGAAGGCCGGCACTCCCTGGGTGGATTCGGGCATTCAAGAGATCCAGGGGGTAGTGAAGGTCTTCGTCCCCCCCGATTCGGCCTGCTACGAATGCGCGATGACGGAGCGAGACTACCAGCTCTTGAACCTGCGATACTCGTGCCCGCTTTTGCGGCGCGATCAGATCATGGAGGGGAAAGTACCGACGGCGCCGACGATCGCGTCAATGATGGCCGGCCTTGAGGTGCAGGAGGCCTTGAAGCTCATTCACGGATTGCCGGTGGCGGCCGGTTCGGCCTTGGTCTTCAACGGTGTCGCCAACCAGTTCTACTCGACCCGGCTTCCCCGCCGCGAAGACTGTTTGAGCCACGAAACCTACCCGGAGCCCATCGGGCTGCCGCTCGGGCATAGGGACTCCATCGCCGCTCTTTTCGAGGCCGCACGCGAGACCCTGGAAGGCCCCCTGTCGCTGGCGCTCGAGCGGGATCTCGTCGTGGCGGTCACATGCGCCCGTTGCAGTGAGCGTGTCGAGATGATGCGGCCAAGGAACCGCGTCCGCATGGTCGACGCCGCGTGTCCGCGCTGCGGCAATCCCGGCCATCCCGAGACAGCACACACGATCGAGGAGGACTCGCCATTGGCGCTGCGAACGCTCGCGGAAGTTGGCGTTCCTCCGTACGACGTCATCCGCGTCGATGGGGCGGCGAGCTCGGGCTTCTTCTTGCTGGCCGGCGACCGGGCCGAGGGAGATCGTGGGTGGGGGCTGGGGGAGCGCTGAGTTGATCGTTGAGGGCCGCCGAACGAGGCGAGAGACGTCGCCCGTAGCGTCACGCTCACCGCGCGGTGACGTGTGGAATCGTTCGTTGGCAACCTCGTACGACATCGGCGCTCCTGATGCCGGCTCTCCGGGCCGCTTTCACGGGCGACCCGCTGCGCAGGGCTTGGAACGGTTGACAACCGCGGGCGCCGTGGATAACCTACGTTATTAATCCATAATCTGTTGAAGGTTTTTTGGGTGGCGCCATGCCCGAACCAGCCCAGCGGGCCGATGGAATGCAGCTCGAGCAGTGCCAGGATGTGCTGGCCTATCAGTTTCGCGACCCGACCTATCTACGCGAAGCCCTGACCCACGCGTCGAGTGCGAACCACCGCCTGGCGTCGAACGAGCGACTTGAGTTCCTGGGGGACGCGATCCTCGGCGCAATCGTCTGCGAACTGCTCTTCCGGAAGTTCCCCGAATACCAGGAGGGGGAGCTGACGCGCATCAAGTCGGCCGTTGTCTCGCGGCGAACCTGCGCGAAGATCTCGGAGGAGATGGGTTTCGACGAATTCCTCGTGCTGGGCAAGGGAATGGGCAGCCATGAGGGACCGCCGTCCTCGGTCCTCGCCGACGTCTTCGAGAGCCTGATCGGCGCCATCTATCTTGACGGCGGCATGGAAGCAGCCAAGCGGTTCATCGTCCGGCATATCGAGGCTGAGATCGACGCCGCGGTGGACGGGCAGCTCGGCGGTAACTACAAGAGCAACCTCCAGCAAGTCGCCCAGCGCCAGTTCGGAGAGACCCCGACCTACATGCTGCTCGACGAAAAAGGGCCCGACCATTCGAAGTGCTTCAAGATCTCGGCTCAGATCGGCCGGCACAGCTACGCCCCTGCCTGGGGCCGCAACAAGAAAGAGGCCGAGCAGCGAGCGGCGATGAACGCGCTAAGCCAGCTTGCCGGTGACCCGGTGCCGCACGACTCCGATTGAGCCGAGTGCGGCCCGTTGCCTGGCGAGACATTTGTCGGAAGGCCGGCGCGGTGGTCGCTTGCGTAATCAGAACCCATCGTCGTAAGATCAGGCGGTAGGGTGGAGGAGGGGAACGAGAAGTCCCGCTCCGGTTGCGCACCGACTTGCGCGTAGAGCGCCCGCGGAGTGAGGAACTGTGAACGGTTCGCTGGTCATCGACCTCGGCATTAGTCCGGGTGTCTGGCTGTTCCTGTCGCTGCTACTCTGCCTGACGATCTTCTTCAAGTTCAGCCGGTTCTGGAGTGTCCGCAACCTGGACCTGCTGCTGCTCTTCGCGCTCGCGCCCGGGATGCTCTGGCTCGTCGGCAGCGAACCGCAGCCGTGGATGGCGTTCGTCTGGTTGTTCGCGGGCTCTGCGCTTTGGCTCGTGCGCTGCCTGCTGGACCTCGGCGACTCGCGCCGGCCGTTCCTGGAGCCCAACTTGAACATGGCCGGGCTGGCCTGTATGGCCATCGGCGTGCTTGGCTTGCTGCTGGCCGAAACGGTGAGCCTGCCGCTCTATGAAGGGGCCGCACGCAACCCGGCGGAGCCGTCGGGACGCGATGATCCCCCGCCGGCGGGGACGGTAGGGCCGAACGCCCCGATCGCAAAGGCCGTCAAGAACGCCCCCCTGCCGACCGCCCTTCGACCCAATCCGCCCCAAGAGATTCTCAAGCGAGTGCTGGCGAGTCTCGCACAACTTGGTCTCGTCGCGGCCTTGATCGGGGTGGGCTGGCGGCATTTCGAGCGACCCGTGACCGGGCTGGCGGTCGCCACATGCTACTTGCTCTTGCCCTACACGCGGATCGCGCTCGTCGACTGCGGGCAGATCTTGCCCGCCGCGCTGATCGTGACCGCATTGCTTTTCTATAACCGGCCGCGCCTCGCCGGAGCGCTCATCGGGCTGGCCGCGGGCTGGATGCCGGCGTGCTTGGGACTGGTCCCGCTCTGGGCGGGGTTCTACCGCGGCCGCGGGGCCAAGCGGTTCCTCGCTGTCGGCCTACTTGTGCTTTGCGTCTGCGTCCTCTTGACGATGACCCTACCCGTCCGCCTGGACGTCTGGGGACGAGCCTTGGGCGCACGGAGCCTGAAGGAAGCCGGGCTGACGCTCAACTTCGAGAGCCCGAGCGTGGGGAGCTTCTGGAGCCGCGTCGACGGGCACTACCGGATACCCGTCCTCATCTTGTACCTCGCCTTCGTCACGATCGTGACGTTCTGGCCCGCGCAGAAGAACCTGGGCGAGCTCATTGCGCTGTCGGCCGCTCTCCTGGTGGGAAGTCAATTCTGGTTCCTGGCCGAAGGCGGGACGATGATCGTCCTGTACCTTCCGCTGACGATCCTGATGATGTTCCGCCCCAATCTCTCGGGAAAGCGCGCACTGCCGCTCGCGACCAGGGAGCGGGCCGCGCATGGGTCTCTCTTTCCGGTGCGGTGATCGCCCTCTTGTGCCAATCCCGCTCCGCGGACACAATCAATGCCTCGAATTGCCGGTGGGGTCGCGCTGAGCCGCTCGTCCATTGGAGCTATGATCGCGCCATGGAGCTGACGTACGACACGATTGCCAAGCGGATCGATCACTCCTTGCTGGGCCCGACGCTCACCGAGCAGGAGCTCGACGAAGGTTGCCGCGTCGCCGCGCAGTATCGAGTGGCAAGCGTTTGCATCAAGCCCTTCGCCGTCGCACGTGCTGGCGAACTGCTCAAGGGAACGGGCGTGCTGGTCGGCACGACGATCGGCTTTCCACATGGTGGACATGCCACGGCCGTCAAGGTCTTCGAGTCCGAGCGTGCAATCGCCGCCGGGGCGACCGAGCTCGACATGGTTATCAACATCGGGCACGCGATCGGGGGCCAGTGGGACGCCGTCCGCGAAGACATCGCCGCTGTGACGCGCGCGGCTCACGATGGCGGCGCGATCGTGAAGGTGATCTTCGAGAACTGCTTTTTGGACGATCCGCAGAAGATACGGCTCTGTGAGCTTTGCGGGGAGATCGGTGCAGACTACGTCAAGACGTCGACCGGCTACGGGACCGGAGGCGCAACGCACGAAGATCTCATCCTCATGCGAAAGCACTCGCCTGCCCACGTCAAGCTCAAGGCCGCAGGCGGAATCCGCACGCTGGACGCGGCAATCGCCGTCACGGAACTGGGCTGCGACCGCATCGGCGCGAGCAAGACCGCCGAAATCCTCGACGACCTGCGAGCGCGACTGCGGGGATGAGTTCCACGTGGAACTCTTGTCAGTCGACCGCGAGCTTCCCTGTCGGGTGCATAAGATGCACCGTCCCGTTGGACGATTGAAGACGGTGCATTTCATGCACCCGATAGAGATGGGGAATCGCTCGAGGGAATCGCTGAGGATTTGTCGATCCGCTCCGCCCTTCCCGGATAGCCGACGAGCAGAACGTCACAGAGTCCGAGAAAGATCCCGGTGTCGAACACGCCGACGACGTTCTGCAGGCGCGAGTCGAGCGCCGCGACGTCGTCGATGTCGGTGAACCGGCAGTCCACGATCGCGTTGCCGCCGTCGGTCCGGAACAATGAACCGTCGCTTGTCATCCTGACCGACGTCTGGGCGCCGAGCGCGCGCAACCGGCGTTCGGTGTGTCGAAGACCGACCGTGCTGACTTCAACGGGGATGGGCATGCTCTTCCCGAGCCGGTCGACTCGCTTCTCGGGCGTGATCATCGTTACGTGAACCCGTGCGGCCGCCGCGACGATCTTCTCGCGGAGTAACGCGCCCCCCCTGCCCTTGATGAGTCGAAACGAGGGATCGACTTCGTCGGCGCCGTCGAGGCAAATGTCGAGCTCGTCCACGTCGTCGAGCTCGCGCACGGTAATGCCTTCCGCTCTGGCCAGCTCGGCGGTCGAGTTGCTGGTTGCCACACTCTGGATGTGAAGGTGGTACTCACGGACCCGGCGACCGAGGGCTCGGACCATCTCCGTCGCGGTGGTCCCGCTTCCCAGCCCGACTAGCATCCCGCTCTCGACGAGGCCCGCAGCCGCGTGTGCGGCTTGGACTTTGGGGGGACCATTCTGGCTCATCGCGTACACAAGGCTCCCGCACAACCCAAGTTGGAGCCGGGCACCATCCGTCCGGCGAATCGGGGCGACCAGATTCGAACTGGTGACCTCCTGCTCCCAAGGCAGGCGCGCTAACCAGGCTGCGCTACGCCCCGCGTTCAATGGTCCCAGGCATGGTAAGTCCAGGGCCGCCGCGCGGTCAAGGGCGGCTCACCCCGCGGGGGCGATTCGGCGGGGCCGGCATCATTCTCGAGAGGCGCTCGAGCAACGACACGACATCAATCGGCTTGGGATATACCGCCGAGAACATCGTCTGCAGCTGAGCCAGCCTGCCGTTCTCGAGCACTTCGCCGGTAACCAGAATTAGCGGAACGGATGGATATCGTGTTTTCACCCAACGGGCGAGGCCGTGACCGTCGAGGTTGGGCATTGCGAGGTCGGTGATCACGACCTGGGGCGGTCGCACGTCGCAGGTGCGGATCGCCTCCGTCGCCGAAGTCGTGGACACGGTGGCGTAGCCTTCGAGCTCGACGACTTCCTGGAGCTTGCACAGCGTCGGCCGGTGATCGTCCACCAGGAGTACGTACGGACGTGCGGGCACCTTGGTCGTCGCTGTGGTGGTACTCACGGCGAAGCTCAGCATCGTAGTGGTCTCACTCGGCGGAACGGATCTTGAGCGGCCAGCACAGGCGGAGCCGGAAGCGATCGCCTGACTCAACTTCAAGAGTCCCGCCGTGGGCCGACATGACGCGGGCGAGGAAGGGCAAGGCGAACGACTCCGACGTTGCAGCGGCCGACGAGTTGAGGGCCGACCCCGCGTCGGGTTGCGATTCGGACCAGTCGAGCAGGAACGAATGGTCGTCGGCTTTCCACGAGAACGTCACGAATTGGCCTGGGAGGGTCGCGTTGGCTCGCCACTCCGCGAGCGCTTCGAGGGCCGGACCCAGGCGGGTCGGGTCGAAGTCGCCAACCAACGGCGCCGGGGGTGGTAGCGGCTCGAAGGCAATGCCACGGCTCCGGAACCGCTCGGTCCACCGGGGAAACACTTCATCCCAGAGCAAGGCAATGGGAAGGCAAACGGGCGTTAAGGGCATCGGCCGGCAGATTTGCTGAAGCCGGTCGAAAAGCTGTTCGACCGCGCGATAGCGCGCTTCCTGTTCGGTCCAGTGCCCACGTTCAGACGCCCCCTCGGTGCGGCCCGCTAGGTACAGGCTGAGCTTGAGGGTGTTCAGGTGGTTGCGGCACTGATGGCAAAACCCGCCGAGTAGCTCGTAGATCGTCGACCTGCGCGCCGGGTCGGTCGCGACGCGCAGCAGGAGAGAATGACCCTCCTCGGCCGGTAAATCGCGAACGCGGGCTGCGAGCATCGGGTATCGGCCTCGTGGTTCGTTTTGGTCGCGTCGAAGGGCGGGGCGACTTCGCCGAACGCGCCGCGGGTCGTTGGCTCCCCCCTGATGCAACCAGGATGCCAGCCCTTACCCTTGAAAGCAAGAGCCGCCGAGGGCCTGCCGAAAAGCGAATTTTTCGGGACACCCTCCGTGTCGGCGGCCCCCCGCGGTGTAACGTTGCATTCTCTTTTCGATGCGAGCATTCGTGAAATGGGAAGTCGCTCGAACGTGCGCGAAGACTTTCCCGATCGGGAAAATCTCCGGGGTCACAGCCACAGCGGTGGCCTCGGAGACAACGGGCCTCGATGTGTTCGAAAAAGAAGCCCGCCGGTGCGGACAGAGGCGGATCTGCCACACCGGCGGGTGCACGAGGGGATTCAACGAGCCGCACATCACGATCAAGGAGGATGCGAACCGTCCTTGGGCCGGCGGCTCAGGCGCTTCGGGCTATCCCCGAAACAACTGCGTTAGGCGCTCAAGCTCGTCCTGCGAGCTGAAGTCGATAATAATCTGGCCGCGGTCACGTCCCTTGACGCGGATCAGAACGGGAGTGCCGAAGCGTTCATGGAGCGAGCGTTCCATTTCGAGGACATGGGGCGCCCGGCCGTCGCCCGGCGTGGCGTCCGTATGGGCCGGGTCCTTGCGGATCCGAGGACGAGACGGAGTCGGCTCGCCGGTAGCCACGAGGGCCTCGGTCTGGCGCACCGAAAGGTTCTCGGCGATCACGCGCTGGCATGCGCCGCGCTGCTGGTCGGCGTCGGGAAGACCGAGCAGGGCCCGTGCGTGGCCTTGCGTGATCTTCTTGTTGCGCACGGCGTCCTGGACTTCTTCGGGAAGCTCGAGGAGGCGGATGAGGTTCGACACGGTCGAGCGGTCGAGACCGAGGCGGCCGGCGAGTTCTTCCTGGGTGCCGCCGTAGCGGTGGAGGTAGTCGCGGAACGCGGTCGCCTTTTCGAGGGCGTTCAGGTCTTCGCGCTGGAGGTTCTCGACCATCGCCAGCTCGGTCACGCGCTGGTCGTCCAGCTCCATGACCCGCGCGGGGACGTCGTGCAGCTTCGCTTCCATACTCGCGCGCAGCCGCCGCTCGCCCGCGATAAGCTGGTAGCGGTCGCCAACCACGCGGACGAGCACGGGCTGGAGCATCCCGTGCTGGCGAAGCGAGTCGGCCAGCGCGGCGATCTCGGTCGGGTCGAACTCGCGCCGGGGCTGAAACGGGTTCGGGTCGATCTGTTCGATCGGAATGTGCGTCAGGTCGCCGCTTTCGAGCGAGCTGGGCTCGAAGCCCCCCTCCTCGCGGCCCAGCAGCGCTTCCAAGCCGCGCCCGAGTCGCCTCTTACTAGTGCTGTTCACGGTCCATGACCTCCATGACGAGTTCCGTGTAGGCCCAGGCGCCCCGGGCCCGGGGGGCGTAGTCGAGCACACTCACGCCGTGGCTCGGCGCTTCGCTGATGTGAACGTCGCGGGGAATCATCGTCTCGAAGACGGTTCCCTCAAAGAATTCCCGGACCTCGTTGGCGACCTCGTTCGCCAGGTCGAGCGCGGGGTCGTACATCGTCAGGACCAGCCCGCCGATCTCGAGCCGGTGGTTCTCACGCGCCTTGGTTTGCCGGGCGAGGTCGATGATTTGCGATAACCCTTCCATGGCAAAGTACTCGCACTGGATCGGGATGTAGACCTCGGCCGACGCCCCCAGCGCGGCACGCGTCAGCTGGCCGAGCGAGGGCGGGCAGTCGATCATGATGAAGTCGTACCCGCTGAGCTCGTTCGCCAACTGCTGGCGCAACAGCGAAGCGCGCTGACGGTTCGATGCCGACAGTGCGTCCGCGTCGGCGAGGCTGAGCGATCCCGGCAGCACGTGCAGGCCGGACAGCGTCGTTTCAACAACCGACTCGGCAAGCGGGCGCCCGGCCACCAGGGGGTGTCGCTGGGCAGGCTCGACGCCGAGACCGCTCGTGGCGTTGCACTGAGGATCGACATCAATCACAAGCGCTGTGCGCCCGGCTTTGGCGAGCCCGGCGGCAACGTTGATGGCGGTCGTTGTCTTTCCGACGCCCCCCTTCTGGTTGGCCACGCTGATGATCTTGGCCACGACGCGGTGACTCCGGCATGCGTGCACGCGGACTTGATGCGCGGTGGCATGTCCCCTTCCCTGGAAGACTTCCCTGCCGGCCGCGGCTTCCTTGCGACTTTGGCGCTGAATCGAAGAGAGTGGCCGAATCGTATCGCTGACTGTCAAGGGTGTAAAGCTCAAGTTTCGTCCGGGGCGCGAGTGGCCTCTCGGTACGGCTTCGCAAGCTCTTCCGCGACCGCCCGGACCGCCTGGCTGTAGGTCGGCCGGAAGGTCGATAGCGCCTCGACTCCTCGAAGTTCCGGCGGGAGCGATTCAAGCTGTGCACGGCAGCGGTCGCGGACCTCACCCAGGCGAGGGAGCGGCTCGAGCACTCCTCCCCGCACCACGTGCTCGAGGAGCGGCTCGCCCTCGGCAGCTTCGTCGACCAATGTCACCGTGTCGCGCGCGATCCGTCCGTCCGGTCCGAACGTCCGGTAGACCTGTTTCGCCCGGGGATAAGTGATCTTTCCCGAGCTGAGCTTGATGCGCCCGCGCCCGTCGAGCTCCACGAGCTTGTAGACCATGGCCAGCGCCGGCGCGTCGCGGCTGGTGACCAGCTCGGTCCCGATACCAAACGCGTCGATCGGCGCACCGCCGGCCAATAGCCTGGCGATCTGGAACTCGTCGAGGTCGCCTGAGGCGAAGATCCGGACGGCAGAGCGACCGTGCGCATCCAGGAACGCACGCGCTGCGCGGCTGAGGGTCAAGAGATCACCGCTGTCAAGGCGGACGGCCCGGACTGGAGGATCAAGAGCGCCGGCGTGTTCGACCCCGCGAGCGGTGTCGTAGGTGTCGACGAGCATCGTCGAGGCCGTCGGAAACAGGTGGGCGAACGCGCTGAACGCCTGCGCTTCCTGGTCAAAAGACTGGACCCACGAGTGGGCCATCGTCCCCGCGCACGGGATGCCGATGCGGAGGGATGCCTCGACGTTGCTGGTCCCGTCGAACCCTGCCGGGTAAGCCGCTCGGGCCGCGAGGAGGCTCGCGTGCGGACCCGGCGCCCGCCGCGCTCCGAAGTCGTACAGCGACCGGCCACCCGCCGCGGCGACGATGCGCGCGGCTTTCGATGCCACCGACGTTGGGTAGCCCAGCGATGCCAGCAAGAACGTCTCAACCCACTGGGCCAGGGCCAGCGGAGCCTGGACGCGCACGAGCGGCTCGCCCTCAAAGACGACCGTTCCCTCGGGCACGGCCCAGACGTCTCCCCGGAAGCGCAATCTCCCGAGCCAGCTAAAGAATGACGGATCGACCGCGTCGAAAACCGGCCACCGCTGCAATGCGTCGATCTGGCCCGGCGAGAAGGCGAGCCCGAGCAGGTCGCGCAGCGCCTGCTCGAGTCCGGCGAACACCAGGTAAGTACGTCCTTTCGGAAGGCGTCTGACGAAGAGCTCGAACGTTGCCGGCAACTCGTCCATCCCATTCGCCACGTAGCCGGCCATCATTGTGAGCTGGTAGAGGTCGGTGAGCGGGCCGAGGGCCGTCGGCTCGGGCCAGAGCGAGACGGGGGGATCGTCACTCATGAACGTCTCCTGCCGGCGGCCGGCCACCCGCCGCCCCGATCGGAGCGAGTCGCCACACAAAGAACCGCCGCTTCGGGTGCGGGCGATATGCCGCGCCCGGATCGATGTCGAGGAGAGTGACCGGGTCGAGCTCATCGACGAAGCGCTCCTCGACCATCCAAAACCGTTCGAGGTCCGTCACCGCCCGGGGCACGTCTCCATCCTGTGCGAGCAGCACTTCATCGACGATCGCGCGCGTATCGGCTCGAGTTGGCCCGAGCAACGCCTTCACACCTTCCGCAAGCGTGACTCGCTGCCGCGCCTGGTTCAAGTAAAACGCCAGTGGGCGTCGCGCCAGGACGACGAACGTGGGACGCCGGGACTCGGGCACGTCGACCGGCGCGAGGGTCGCCGTCGCCTCGCGCAGCGAAGGCGCGGGCTGGAAGACCCACGAAATCGGTAGGACGACGGGTCGCAGGATCAACGTTTGCGCCGTAGCCGCGAGCACGATCGAGAACATTGATCCCAGAACCACGACGCGCGTACGATGCGTGGCGAACAGCCAAGGTTGTTCGGGCAATCCGGTCGCCTGCCAGACCGCGAGCTTTGCGGTCACCCCCGCCACGAGGATCCAGCCCGCGGCGTGAAGCGGGAGCCAAAGCCGGGCATACGGATGGTAGAACGGCGTGAGCACGGAGAGGACGAGCCACGACGCTCCCAGGACACGGTGCGCTGGCTCCTTGCGGCGGAGGAGCCAGAGCCAAGCGCCCAGGCCGATCCACCATGGCAGGCTCGTGACAGCTCCCAGCAACAGCGATCCCAGGACCAGTCCGGCGACGTACCGGCCGGCGCGTCGTGTTGAGCGCGGCGTTGCACCGGCGGTCCAGCACGCACTCGACCAGGCGACGGCCCACGCGACGATCGGAAAGAATGGCGCACCCGACAGAGCGTGCGCCTGGGCCAGTTGCAATTCCCAGTGAGGGAGCCAGCTCGCCGCGTCGCCGAGGTAGCTGCGCTGGTGACGTAAAAGGGCGGAATAGCCACCGTGGCGCTCGACGAACAAATACCACGGCGCGTAGACCACGGCGGCCACGCAGGCGCCGAGGAGCCCAAATCCAAACGTCCTCACGAGTGCTGCGCGCTTCCGGTCCCCGGGGTTGGCAACCGGACCCGCGAACGCCGCGATCATTGTGACCGCGCCCGCGAGCCAGCCGTTGTACTTGAAGTACTGCGCGAGCCCGACGGTGAGTCCGAGCACGATGGCTCGTGCGCAGCCCGGTCGTTCCAGAAAGCGCGCCGCCGCGCCCATCGCCAGTAGCCAACAAACGAGAAACGGGATGTCCGTCAGCGCCTTCCGCGAAAACGCGATTGCGGCGACCGAGAAGGCGGCGAACGCTGCCGCGGCTACGCCCGCACCGGGGCCGAAAGTTCGCCTCCCGACCCAGCCGGCGAGGGGGACGGCCGCCACCCCGAAGACCGCGGCTGACAGGATCGCCGCGCTGTCGGAGACGCCGAGGAGCCCGTAGGCGAGCCCGACGACGACCGGGAACCCGGGGGGAGCGTACGGAACCACTCCCGCGTCGAGCGCTGACAGTCCTCGGGGCGCAACGGCCCAGAGACCCGAAATGGCATAGATGCCTTCGTCGAAATGTGTGAGGCCGAGCCTGCCGAAAGCCCAGAACCGAGCCACGACTCCGGCGAGAGTCAGGACTGCGACGAGACGTCGTTCGTGTGTCTCAGCGGGGACAGCAGCGCTCATGGGGCCCGATTCTATCGAGCTCCGCGGAACTTCGCAGCCTCTACTGGCGCACCTGGTTCCACGTGGAACCCGCCGCATTGACGGCGATGCGGCGGCCGGCTTACCCTCAAAAGGATGTTGCGCGCAGCGCACCAGGTGTCGGGAGATCCGGCGGGAGCCGTGGAGGGTTCGGATGGTCGTGCTTTTCACCGACCGGCGCATGATTGACCACCTGACCCCTCCCCGCCACCCGGAGCGGCCCGAGCGGCTGATTGCGATCCTCCGCCACCTGGAGCGCACCGGCTGGTCGGCCGCTTGCCCCGCGGGGGTCGTGCGCGAGGCGTCGCCCGAAGAGCTCCGACGGGTTCACGACCTGGCTTACGTCGAGAGCGTCGCGCACTTCGAGGAACGGCAGGGGGGGCTCATCGAGGCGGACACGTGGGTCGGATCAGGTTCCAACCTGGCCGCGCGGCTCGCCGCCGGGGCGGCGATCGAGGCCGTGAAGCGCGTGATCGCTGGCCCCGACACCAGGGCCCTATGCCTGGTCCGCCCTCCGGGGCATCATGCGCGGCCCGCCGAGGCGATGGGCTTTTGCCTGTACGACAACGTCGCGGTGGCCGCAGCCCACGCGCGGGACCAGCTTGAAATCAATCGGATCCTGATCGTCGATTTCGACGTCCACCACGGGAACGGGACCCAGGAAATCTTCTACGACGACGGGCGGGTCGCGTTTCTCTCGATTCATCGCTATCCGTTCTACCCCGGCTCGGGCGCGAAGGACGAGACCGGCACCGGACGCGGGCTCGGTGTCATTGCCAACATCCCCCTGCCCTTCGGTGTCTCTCGCGCTGAGTACCATGCGGCATTCGAAAGCGGCCTTTCCAAGCTGGCAGACCGCGTGCGGCCTGAGCTCGTGCTGATCAGCGCGGGGTTCGACGCTCACGCCGAGGACCCCATCGGGAGCCTGGGACTCGAGGTTGAGGACTTCGAGCGCCTCACACGCGCGATCGTCGCCGTTGCGGACACGCACGCAGGCGGCCGGATTGTCAGCGTCTTGGAGGGGGGGTACAACGTACCGATCCTTGCCGGTTGCGTGGCGGTGCACCTCGAGGCCCTTGGGGCGGAAGCGCGGGGCGGTGCCTGACTGACAACGGCGGCCCAGGCCCCCGGAGTCCTCGATGGATTCGCCCGTTGCTCACACGACGAAACGCCGGCGGGTCCCGTTCGTCGGCTGCATCGTCGCGGCGATGGTCCTTGGCGTCTTGGTAGGTCTCGCGTTCGGGGGCAAGGTGGAAGACCTTGGCCAGCTCGGGACCGTGATCATCGGTCTCATCAAGGCACTCGCTGGACCCCTCCTGCTCTTCGCGATCCTCGACGCGTTCGCCCGCACGAACGTGCGGATGCGCAACGCGGGACTCATGGTGTCGATCGCGCTCACGAACGCGCTGATCGCTGTTGCGATCGGACTCGCCCTGTCCAACACGCTGCAACCGGGCCGCTACCTCAGCCCGCCGGCGGTCGGGTCCGGATCGCCTGCCGCGGTGCCGAAGCTCGGCAAGATCGACTTCTGGGCCGAGCTCCTGGGCTATATCCCGACGAGCGTGCTCAAGCCGTTCCTCGACAATTCCATCGTCTCCATCGTGTTCCTTGCGGTCCTCGGCGGGCTCGCCCTCCGGCGCGTCCGACATGAGCAGCAGGAGCGGGGCGAGCACGGCTATCTCGTACTCGAAGGGTTCATCTCCACGACGTATCACGTGATCGAACGGATGCTCGGTGCGGTGATCACCGTGGTCCCGCTCGCGGTTTTCGGCGTGGTGGCGAGCGCGGTCGGAAAGAACGGCTTCGCCCCGTTCCGCGGGTTGGCGGCGTACGTGTCGGTCGCCGTGCTGGGCCTGGCGATCCAGGTCTTCGTGGTATACCAAGGCTGGCTCGTACTCGTCGCGCGCATGCCGCTGCGCCGGTTTTGGACGGGTGCGCGCGACGCTCTCGTTTACGCCCTCGGCGCCAGCAGCAGCCTCGCCACGCTGCCGGTCACTCTCCGGTGCCTGGATCGAATGAAAGTCACGCCGCAGTCCGCGTCCCTGGCGGCGTGCGTGGGCACGAACTTGAACAACGACGGCATTCTGCTTTACGAGGCGATGGCCGTCTTGTTTGTCGCTCAGGTTTACGGCATCCACCTCACGCTCTCACAGCAGGCGTTCGCAGCGCTCTCGTGCGTTTTCGCCGGGATCGGCATTGCGGCCGTGCCCGACGCAGGGCTCATCTCGCTGGCTCTCGTGCTGGCGACCGTGGGCCTGCCGGTGGAGATCGTCCCGCTCCTCCTCACCGTCGATTGGTTGCTCTCACGGTGCAGGGCGATGACGAACGTGGCGAGCGACATGCTTGTGGCGGTCCTGCTCGACCGCCTGGGCGACGGCGCCGGCGGCGCTGATGCGAGGGCCTTGTCATCCTTCGGGGTTCTCGCGGAGACCGCGAGCCCAAAAAAAGAATGAGCCGGGCGGCTGGCCCGGCTCACTCACGAAGCGATGACCCCGACGGGATTTGAACCCGTGTTGCATGCGTGAAAGGCATGTGTCCTAGACCGGGCTAGACGACGGGGCCGGCGTGCTGGCGAACGACACTCTAATGGATCGCCCCGAGCCACGTCAAGGTCGGCCGCCGGCCGCCGGTCCCACCGCGTTTCCCGTGAAACGCACAGGACTCTTGCGAAGACTGCGAGCGCCCGCTAGCTTGAGGGTCCGTGGGGGCTCAACCCGTCGATGCGACGAACCGGAGACGACCACCCATGCCAAGGATCCTGCTCATCAGCGGTGACGCGGGCGAAGCCCAGGAAATCTATTACGCCAAGTACCGGCTCGAAGAGGAAGGATGGAAGGTCGACATTGCCGCGCCCGAGAAGCGGGCGTTCCTGTCGGTCGTCCACGACTTTGAGCCCGGGTTCGATACTTACACGGAGAAAGCGGGCTATCGCGTGCAGGCAGACGTCGCCTTCGACGACGTCGATCCCACCGTGTACGACGCCCTTGTCCTGCCCGGTGGCCGGGCCCCGGAATACTTGCGGAACAACCCGAAGGCGGTCGCCCTCGTCCGTCACTTCGTCGAGACCGGAAAGCCAATCGGCGCGAACTGCCACGGACCGCTTCTCGTTATGGCCGCGGGGGGCGTGCACGGGAAGACGCTCACGTGTTACCCCGACTTGGAGCCCGACGTGCGGGCCGCAGGCGCGGAGTTCGTCAATCGCGACGTCGTCGTCGATGGTTCGCTCGTGACCGTCCGGGGCTGGCCGGACAACGGGCCTTGGATGCGCGAGTTCGTACGCATGCTCAAAGCCCGCCAGGCGAAATGACGCCGAGCCGAGACCCTCATCCACCGGGGCGCGTACCTGAACGGCGGATCAGATCGCTCTGCCGCGTTCACGCGCCCGCCTCCTCTGCATCTCCGCTCAAGATTCGGGCGTCACCGCGGTCGAACCATGGTCGCGAGCGCGCGCCTGGTTCTGGCTTTGAATGGCTTCGTAGACTTCACGACGGTGGACCGTAACGGTCTTTGGGGCTTCGATGCCCAGGCGCACCTTGTCCCCTCGGATCTCGATCACGGTTACCGTGATGTTGTCGTTGATGATGATGCTCTCGTTTTTCTTCCGGGAGAGAACCAGCATCGCCGCTCCCCTCTGAGGCCAAGCTCGCTTGGCGATGTCCATCCGCTCACTAGGCCGTTCATCATGGATGTCGTGGAGGACACGAGCACAACATCGTTGACAATACAACTCTAACGGACCCACCTAGTGGGTCAAGTGGTCGCGGAGAATTTCGCAAAGCACGCAAGTTATCAAGAAAGGGGGATTGGTGAGGTCGCGTAGGGAAGGCGTGCCGTGCCGGAAAGCGAAACTGAACTGTTAAGCGTTGCTTTCGGAGGAGTAACGACGATACCAATGCCCCAGACCGAGGTCGTAGATTTCGGCCTCGATGTCTTCCGGCGTGGCGGGATGGATCGTCTCCTTGAGTTCCAGAATCAACAGCTCCAAGAACTTCGTGCGGGCGCGCTGGAGCGTTTTGCGGAAAGCTTCCGGGCTCACTTCGCGGCCGAGTTGACTTCCGAGTCGTTCCGTCAAGTCTTCAATCGACGCCTCGGGATTCTTGAGCCGTAGGTTCAAGACCGTGGCGTAGCGGTTCTTCGGTGTCTGGATCTCGAACGTCTCGAGTCTGGCCAGGACGCGCTTGATGACAACATCGCGCCAGACGCGGTCATAGTCGGCGTCCGGGCGACTCGGGTCGAGTAGTTCACCGGGGGGAAGTGACTGAAGTTTCTTGGAACGGAAGTGGTCGATCACGAGGCGGTGGAGGACGGTCCTAACGTAGTCGCGGAACCGCCCCTTGGTCTGGTCGGCGCCGGACAGCTTGTGGGTCAGGACCTTGTGCCAGAACTCCTGGATCACTTCATCCGCCAGGTGACGATCGCGAATCTTCAGCCGGATGTACCGTTCGACCGCATCGTGGTAGCGGCTGACCAACTCGTGCATCGCGCGCTGGCCTTCGGGGCCGGCGGAGTGGGCCGTCGTGATCGTCGCCCATATCGTGGTCTGCGAGAGGCCGTCGCCCGACATCAACTGAGCCCTTCAGGCAGCACCCGGTTGCCGTCGGCGTCGACGCACTGAGGGAAGTGCGACATGGTTGTGGGCCGTTCCACGTGAAACCGGTGCGTTTGCACCAGCGGCTTTGCAGTCCAAATACTTATCGAAGTCGAACACGCGGTCACTGTCAAGAGGCGGGCTGGAATGAAACGGCTGCAACTGGCCAGCGAAGGAGTACGCCCGGCAGGATTCGAACCTGCGACCGACGGTTTAGAAAACCGTTGCTCTATCCGGCTGAGCTACGGGCGCATGAAACCTGTTCCAAACGACCGGCGCGAGATGCGCCCGGCAGGATTCGAACCTGCGGCCTGCGGTTTAGGAAACCGCCGCTCTATCCACCTGAGCTACGGGCGCGCCAGATCTTTCGAGGCCGAAAAAGCTCGTCGATTCTGGTCTTCGGCGGGGCGATCTGTCAATTGTGCGGTCCCTGAATCAGACGGACCGGGAGGAAGACGATGGCGGAAGACAAACGAGTGGCGGTTGTCACAGGCGGCGGCAGGGGAATCGGCCGGGGAATCGTCGGCGAGTTGGCCCGATCCGGACTGGCCGTCGCCGTAACTTACCACCGGGACGCTGGGGCTGCCGCCCTCGCTTGCCGCGAGGCCGAAGCCCTCGGCGCGGCGCGGACTGCGGCGTTCCAGGCCGACGTCAGCCGGCCCGACGAAGGCCGCGAGTTGGTGCGGCAAATCAGGTGTGCGTTCGGCCGGATCGACGTCTGGGTCAATAACGCGGGGGTCGCGCCCGAGGCACGCCTTGACCTCTTGGAGACGACGCGCGAAAGCTGGGATCGCGTCTTGGACACCAACCTGCGCGGGCCGTTCTTCCTCACGCAAATGGTGGCGAACACGATGATCGGCGCGATCGAAAAGGGTGAGATCGCCGAGCCCTTGATCGTGTTCATCACCTCAGTCTCGGCGGCCTTCGCCAGCGTAGCGCGCGGCGAGTACTGCGTCTCCAAGGCGGGTCTCAGCATGGTGTCGCGGCTCTTCGCCGCTCGCCTGGCCGAACACGGCGTTCGCGTGTTCGAGGTTCGGCCCGGAATCATCGCGACCGACATGACGGAACCCGTCAAGGAGCAGTACGGGCGCAGGATCGCGGACGGACTCACGCCGATCCGGCGCTGGGGTACTCCGGCCGACGTCGGCCGCGCGGTCGCTGCACTCGCCTCCGGTGCGCTGCCGTTTTCGACGGGCGAAGTGATTTACGTGGACGGCGGTCTCCACATTCCGCGACTTTAGACTGGGGATTCCGCGGTTGAACCCATGTGCGATTCTGAGGGGGCTCACACGGACGGAGGCGGTCGGCTACAATCTTGAAGGACGCGGATCCCTCGCGCTCGACCTGGCCGACAGGGAATGACGAGCCGCGGTGCGAGGGTACGCCCGCTCGCGGCGCGTTTCCGCACTCATGCTCACCAGGCGTCGCACATCACCGGGACCCAACGAGGTATGGCCGACGAAGCGCCCCAAGCCGAGAAGCCGGAACTCCGGATCGGCAGCTACCGCGTGACCGAGCAACTCGGGTCGGGCGGTATGAGCTCGGTCTTTCGGGCCGTCCACGACGAGACCGGCCACGAAGTCGCCGTCAAGGTCCTGCCGCGCTCGCTGGCGAAGAACCCCGCGCTCCTTCAGCGCTTTCTTCGCGAAGCCAACACGGCGGAAGCGCTCGAGCACCCGAACATCGTTTCGATCTTCGACCGAGGCGTCGACAAGGGACGTCATTACCTCGTCCTCGAGTTCGTCCCGGGCGGCGACTTGCACGATCGGGTGAAGAACCAGGGACCGCTGCCGATCCCCGAAGCCATCCGGGTCGTCAAGGAAGTTGCGTCGGGGCTCAGCTACGCGGCCTCGCTCGGGCTGATCCACCGCGACGTCAAACCCGCGAACATTCTCGTCTCGCCGACCGGGCAGGTAAAGATCATCGACCTCGGGCTCGCGCTCCAGGCGGAGAGTGAGGACGAGCGAGTGACTCGAGACGGCACCACCGTCGGCACTGTCGACTACATGTCGCCTGAGCAGGCGCGCGACAGTCGCGCGACGAGCGAGAAGAGCGATATGTACTCCCTCGGCTGCACGCTTTACTACCTTCTCACCGGCTCGGCCCCCTTCGCGGGGGGGGACCTCGCCGACAAGCTCGCGAGGCACTGCACCCAGGCTGCTCCCGACCCACGTAAACTGCGCCCGGAAGTTTCGGCCTCCCTGGCGTCGCTGACTCGAAAGTCGATGGCAAAAAGGCCCGAGAACCGCTTTGAATCGTATGCGCAACTCATCGCCGCGCTCGACGCGGTTGCAGCGCGCGGGGCAGGAGGCGTCGAGCAGGGGGAGGTCCTCGACGCCCTGATCGTCGACGACGATGACGACGACGATCTCATGTCGAGCGCGTCCACCCCCACGTTGGATGCCCTGGTTGTCGACGACTCCGAGCCGGAGCTTCCCGTCCGCAAGACAGGACGGCCCCCGAGCACGCGCGGTAAGGCGACGCCGGCGGCAGCCGCGCCGGTGGATCTGCTGTCGATGGCCGACCTCGCTGCGCTCGACGATGACGCGCCCGCCGCAAAGCCGGCCAGACCACCGAGGCCGGCCGCGGCGCCGGTCGAGCCCGTGCACGCTTTGCTCGACGAAGGACTCGAGGAACACGTTGCCGCCCTCCCGGGCAGGTCGGCGCGGTCGTCCTTCCAGTTCGGCGACGCGTCGTCGAAGACGCTCATCAAACGCAGCATCGCGATCGGCGTGACGGTCATCCTCCTCGTCATTGGGGCGCACCAGCTCTTCGAGGCGGCGCACGAGACGCCGAGCGCGAGCATTCCGGAACCGGAGCCGTCGCTGGTCCCGAGGCCGGCCGTCGTCAATCCGGGTGAAGTCCGAATCGGGCCATCGGCACCCAACGTCACGGTCGTGAAGAAGGCACTGCCCACGAAAGCGGAACCGAGGCCGGAGCCCGCCGCCCCCTGGGTCGAGCCGAAGGACCCCGCGCAGCCCGTTGTCGCCGAGCCCGCGTTCGGCGCTGGCGTTGATGCGAGATTTGCCCCCGAGTGGGCTGCTCAGCCAATTCCGGAGCGCCTCGGGACCACCCTTGTGCCTGTGCGCAGGTTGGTCGTACCCGGGAACTCAACCGAGAGACCCAATCTGGGGCTCGCGTTCGAAGTGATCGGTAGCGCGGCCACCATCGAGCTGGCGGACGACGGGCCATTCTGTGAAGACGACTTGCGCGTGCCGGGCGAAGCGCGCCTCGTTCGCGCTCGACCGGGTTTCCGCCCGATCATCAAGGTCGAGGCGCCGAAGCTCCCGGTCGTGAAGGAACAAGCCGCCGTGATCGTGCTGGACGGCAAACAACTGATCCTCGACGGGATCGATCTCGTCGTGGACGTTGACGAGCTTCCGCGCAACCAGACAGCGCTGTTCGAGTGCGCGGGGAGTTCACTCACGCTCCGCGACTGTACCGTTACGGTACTGAACCCGAAGAGTGCGGCCTTCGCGCTCGTTCGGACGGTCGCGTCGGCGAGGCCCTCGCGCATCCGGATCGAACGCTCCTTCGTCCGAGGGCCGATGTTTACCGCCCTGGAGCTCGTGGGGGGCGCATCCGAATCGTTCGTGTCGCGCTCGGTGGTCTTGACCGGGCCGAGCGCGCTCGTGAGCGCGTCGGATAAGGAGGCGGCCGTCGAGCGAAAAGTGAGCCTGGTGCGCAGCCTCCTGTGCAGTCGAGCACCCCTGATCGAGCTGAGTGCTCCATCCGCGGGCCAGCGGTCGAAACCGTTCGCACTGAAGGCGCTGGGCTGCACGTTCGCCGCGATCAAGGGGGCGAGCCCCCCCAGCCTGATCGTCGCGCGCGGCGGCGCCGGCGGGGCCGGTGAGCGCGTGCAGTGGGTCGGAGATCACAACGAGTTCGCCGGCTGGAGCTCGCTGTACGTCGGCGGCGCAGAGAGCAACGGCACCGTGGCGGACCTCGCCGCCGCCCGCCGTGTCTGGGCCGGTACGGACGGATCGAGCCACGAACAGCGAACGCCGTGGCCCGACCCTCCGAGTTTCGACCGCGTCGTGCTCGAGCAGCTTCGTCCACTCGCGGCGGAGCGTTTGGCGACGCTTGCGCTCGTGCCCGCGCCGTCACGCTTCCTCCACGAAAAGACCTACTTCGCCTTTGAACGTCCCCCGGTTCCCAATTTGTCGCTCGACATTCTCGCGCCCACGCCGACGTCCACCGCGCAGCCGACAGCATTGCCCGCGACGCCGGCGATGTCGCCGCCGCCGGCTGCGCCGGCGCGTGTCCCGCCCAAGGCGGCCGTCACGGACCCGAAAACGTTCCCGACCGGACCCGCGCCGCCGATTCGCAAGGCGGCACCAGAGCCCAAGGCAAAGGCCGTCCCGGCGAACCTCGTCTTCGACCTCACGGCAGCCCCTTGGCACGGCGACCTCGGGCTCTATCTTCGCGACCATCTCGAGGGGGCCGGTCCCAGGCTTCGCGTGTACGTGAAGGGGCTGGGCGACCACCCCTTCACCCCGATCAGGGTGCCGCATGGAATTTCGGTCGAGATCCTTGGCGATCTGGCAAACTCACCCGCCGAAGTGCCCACATGGTCGCCGGCGCCTGCGGCCTCGTCGTCGGCCGGAGCGATGATCGAGGTGCGCGGGGGCGACCTGGTCGGTTGCGGAGTGAATTTCTCCCGTGGTCCTTCCGCGGACCCCAAATTCCTCTTCCAGGTAGACCACGGCCATCTCGTTGTCTACCGCTGCCGGCTGCTCTCCGCCGGGGTAGCCGAGACCGGCGGTGGCGGGCTGATCGCCTTCCGTGCGCTCACGTCCGAGCCGCTCGCTGGGCGAGCGAGTCCGTTCACCGTGCCCGTTGACCGTCCGACATGCCGTCTGATCGATTGCACGCTCGTCACCGGCGGCGATGCGATCGGGGCCGAGATTGGTCGCGGGCGGGTCGAGCTGACGGACTGCGCGATCGCCGCCGGAGGAAGCGCGTTCGTCCTCACGCCTGCGAACGTCGCGCGGGCCCGCTTTGAGGCAGACCTCCTGCTTGACCGGTGCACTGTTACGGCGGAGCGCAACTTCGTGTTGCTCGAACCCTGGAAGGGGTCGGCGCCAGGCCCCGACCGGCCCTGGCTGGTTACGAGCCAGTTCTCCGCGTTCGTCGCGTCCTACGCGGCGGGACCGCGCGATCATGTGCTCCTGAGGTCGGTCGGTGAGTCGCTCGCACACGGCGTCTTGTTCTGGCAGGGAAACACCGACGCCTTTGAGGTCCCACATTTCACGACGGTCGACGACCGGCCCCCGACCCCCAATCCGCGCCCTGACCTGCGTCGGCAGTGGCTCGAGCTTTGGGGGATGAACCACTTTCGAAACCCACTCGGGCCGGGGAAGGCAGGCGCCGCCCAGAGCGTCCGATTTGCCGAGAAACTCAAGCCGGGCGAGGTCACGCCGCGCGACCTGGTGCTGGAGTCTCGAGACCGCCGAACGCTCGACCTGGGGGCTGACGCGAAGGTCCTGAAACTCGCTGTGCCGACGGGTCGGCCTGGTCGGAAGAATTGATGAGACTCGGCTCTCTGTTGATGAATCGCTGGTTCGCTGCTCGTTCCACCTTGGTCCGTTCCGGTTCCGGTGGCGTCGTGCCTTTTGTTCGACCGGCCGCACTTGGCAGAGGATGATCGCCGGCCCATAATTACCAGAGATCGCTCGGCGATCAGACCACGTAGGAGGGAGTGGCACCATGGACGTGCGCGCGTTATGGCTCGGACCGGCTGTGGTGGTCCTGTGCATTGGTACCGCCGCGGCTGGGTCGCACCACGACGGGCACGGCGGCGGTGGGGGTATCGGCATTTGGCCCCACCATGGACATATCGTTTCTCCGGGGCTGCTCGGCGTCGGCACGGGGTTCGGCGCCTACGTGGCGCCGGCGATCGTCGTCGCGCCCGGGGGGTTACCCCCCATTTTTGGACCAGTCGCGACGGCGGTGCCCCCCCCGTTGGTCTTCGACCGGGGCGATCTTCTGGCCGGCCCGATGCCAATTGATCCGTCGCGCGGCTTGCGGATCCCTCCGCCCGGGGTCCGGGCGAAACGTGCGGACCCCGTCCGTGCTACGCAACTCATTACGCTTGGCGACCGCCTCTTCCGCGCGGGGAACACCCGCAAGGCCGAGGAGCGGTTCGAGCAGGCCCTTCGAAGCGACCCAAACTCCGCGGTGCCGCACGTCCGCCTCGCTCAGCTCGCGCTCGTGCGGGCGCAGTACTCAGAGGGCGCGAACCAGCTTCGCGCGGCCCAGACAGCGGAGCCGGGCTGGCTCATCAGGGCACCCGATGTGCAGGCGCTGTTCGCTGAGCCGGCTGATTTCGCGCGTCACATCGCAAAGCTCGAGTCTCACCTTCAGGCCAACCCGAACGACCGCGACGCCTGGCTGGTGTTGGGCGCGGAGTGGTTCCTATCGGGCCGGACGCGAAAGGCCGCGGACGTTTTTCTCCGCCTGTCCGATCGCCAGCCGGACGCTGCGCTCGCCGCGTTTCTCGACGCGGCCACCCCGAGAGCCGCAGAGCGCGAGCAATGAGAACCTCCGCCGACTTCAAAGCCGGGGAGACGCCGGCTGTATGAACGAGACCCTCCGTTACTACGCGGCCGCCTGCCAGACCGACCTCCCGTGCCCGCGCGATCGGCGCGAGCTCCACGACCGTGTCGGCGTGCTTCTCGGAATGGTGGACCGGGCGGTCGTCGGCTATGCGCCGTTCTTCGACATCAAGCTGCTCGTTTTCCCTGAGTTTGCCCACGCCGCCCCGGTGTACGAGACGGTCGAAGAACTGCGAGACAAGCTCGCCGTGCCGATCCCCAACGACCAGACAGAGCGGTACGCCCGCAAGGCGCGTGAACGAGCCGTTTGGATTCAGACAGGCACATTTCTCGAAGTCGACCCGAAATGGCCGGATGCGGTTTTCAATACGACGTGCCTGATCGGGCCCGACGGGCTGCTCAGCCGTTATCGGAAGGTCAATCCGTGGCTCCCTTGGGAGGTTCATGCGAGCCCGCACGACCTCGAGGGCTACGACGAACCACTCTTTCCCGTCGTTGAAACGGAGATCGGGCGCCTCGGCACGGCGATCTGTTACGACTGGCTGTTCCCGGAAGTCACGCGGGCGCTCGCGCTCGGCGGGGCGGAGGTGCTGCTCCGCGTCTCGGCCTACATGGACCCCTGGGGCGCGACCCCGCCGCTCGATTGGTGGACGCTGTTCAACCGGGCGCGCGCCGTCGAGAACATGGCGTTCGTGGTGGCGGCCAACCAGGGGGCGAGCGCGGAGCATTACCCCCCATTCTCCTGGCCGGGCGGCAGCATGGTCGTCGATTTCGACGGCCGCATCCTTGCGCAGGCCGACCCGGGGCCCGGCGAGAAAATCGTCGTCGGTCCCGTCGATATCGCCGCACTCCGCCACGAGCGGGGTCGCCGGCGCGGGCACGACCTGCTTTCCCACCTCCGGACTGAGGCCTATACTGACCTCTACGCCCGGCCCTCAGACCGGCTTCGTCTCCGGCCCGGCGGGATAGGCTGATCTTTTCCTTCTCCAGTCGCCCGCCGCGCGAGGCTCCGGCGCTTCGTCCTTATCCCTCTTCATCCGAAAGGAGCCCGATCATGCGGTTCCGGACCGGTCCGCGCCTCGCATTGTTGGTCAACGCATTCCTTGCCTTCGGCTGTTCTCAAGACGAGGGCCCGCCCCGCGCGACGCCTACCGTCGCCGAGGTCAAGGCCCAGAGGCCGCTCCAGTCGCAGCTCACGGACGAGATCCCGGCCGAGCAACTCGACGCGGTCCTCGACGCCCACTTCGAGGGGCTCGGGTTCATCGAACAATATGAATATGCCAAGGCGACGCCGTTCTTTCGCCGGGTCCACGAGCGCGCTCCCGGCTGGACCCCCGGCGCAATCAACCTGGCGATCGTCTTGCTGAACGACGGGGGGAACAAGAGCGAGAGTGCGGGGAAGGGTGCCGCGCCTGGGGCGAAGCCCCTCACGAACTTTGACGAGGCCCTCCAGCTACTCGACGAGGTGCTCGCCCGCGCTCCCGAGAGCCTTCATGCTCACTTCTGCCGCGGGATTATTCTCGAGTTCCTTGGCCCCGACGAGCAGCATCCGGACCGACTCGTTCGTGCCCACGAGGACTTCAAGTTCGTCGCCGAGCGCGATCCGGCCGACGGTCACGCGCTCTACCGGTTCGCGAGCTCGATGCTCGATCCTGAGTCGTTGACGAGCCCCGAAGGAGCCCGGCTCGCCGGTCCCCCTCAGGCGAAGGCGTTGATCGCAGCTTACGAGGCGGCCCTCAAGGCCAATCCCTACCTCGTTTCGACCCTGTTCAAGCTCCAAGCGGCCTACGCCTGGGCGGGTCAGCGCGACAGTCAGAAGAAGGCGCTGGACCTGTGGAAGCAGCTCAACTTCGCGAACAACGTCGTTGGTAACGGCGACATCGCCAGCGACTACTACGGTGATATGGGCCGCTATGCACGCATCATCAACCCCCCGCAGTCCGCGCGCAAGGAGCCGGATCCGACGCCACCACCGCGCTTCGAAACGCTGACGGCGTTGAAGGTCAAACTCGCCGAAGGGTGCCGCTGGGTGAAAGAGTCGGACTTCAGCGAGGGGAAGGGGAGTCCCCTGGACTTGATCGGCCGCGCCCGCGCACGCTTTGGCGCCGCGGTGGCGGTGTTCGATGCCGACGGCGACGGCAAGCTCGATCTTTACCTCGCCGCCGCGCTCTTCGGGCCGAAAGGGATCAGAGACGTTCTCTTGCTCAACGGGGGCGACGGCTCGTTCGAAGACCGGACCGCCGATTACGGCCTCGCCGAGGATCGAGCCAGTCTGGGCGTCGCGGCAGGCGACTTCGATTCGGACAAGCACGTCGACCTCTTTCTGACCGGCGTCGGCGACAATCGGCTGTTCCGCAACACGGGCAAGCGGTTCGAGGATGTTTCGAAGGAACTGAAGCGGCAGGGGCCCGTGGCCGTGAGCTTGACCGCGCGCTGGCTCGACATCGACCAGGACGGGGACCTCGACCTGTGCGTCGTCAACTACACGAGCACCGAGCACGTGGACGAGGCATTCACCAAGGCAACACCCCCGGGCGTGCCAAACGCCGTTTATCGCAATGACGGCAAGCCGTCGCCGCAAGCCGGCGTGCCGCAAGACGGCTGGGCACCGCCGGCGAGCGAGTCGGACGGGAAGAGCGCAAAGGCCGGTCTCTCGATCGCCCTCAATCCATGGCCCGACGCAGGTGCGTTGCTCGGGGGCGACACGCCGCACGTCGCGGTGGCTACCCTCGACGTCGATGACGACCGTGACCTCGACTTGGTTCTCGCCGCCGACGGGGAGCCATTGCACGTCGTGTTGAACGACCGGATGGGACGGTTCCATGGAGCGAAGGCGCCCCTCGAAGCGATCAAGCCCGACGCCCTCGTGAGCGGACTGCTGGTCGTTGACCTCGACACGGATGGGCTTGCCGACCTGGTGGTCCCCGATTCCGTCGGACCCGTGACGGCCTGGCGGAACCGGAGCCGCCGGACTGGCAGCGGCGACGCCAAGCTCGCCTTCGAGTCCTGGCCCTGCAACGCCCGGCAGTGGCGCGCTGGGCTGTTGGCCGATCTGGACCTCGACGGCGCACTCGACGCCCTCGGCCTTCCCGCTCCGAGCAAGACGCAAACGCCCATCTGGGCCAGGAACGACGGCCGGCGCCTCGATGCACGCGAACTCGCGCTCGGGCCGGACGGACCGAGCGCGCCGGCGGTCCAGGGAATCACCTTCGCCGACTTCGTCGGCAGCCCTCTTCCGGACCTCCTCCTCGTCAAGGATGGTGAAGGTCCGCGCCTGGCGCAGAACCTGGGCAATGGCCGGCACTGGCTGACGATCCAGCTCGGCGGGCGCTGGAAGGCCGACCACAAGAAACACATGCGGACGAACCCCCACGGAATCGGGACGCGCGTGCAGCTCGAAGGGCAGGGGCTCGACGTTGCCTACGACCACGACTCGCCCGAGGCGGGGCTCGCTCAGTCGGTCGCCCCGATCGTGCTCGGCCTAGGGCAGGGGAGGGGAGCCGCGCTTGTCCACATGCGCTGGCCGGACGGAGTCCTTCAGGCCGAGCTGAACGTCCCGGCCGACCAGGTCCTTTCGATCGCTGAGGAGAACCGAAAGCAGTCGAGCTGCCCCGTGCTTTTCACGTGGAACGGGACCCGCTGGTCGTGCGTGGGCGACTTCCTCGGCGGGGGAGGACTCGGCTACCTCGTCGCGCCGGGGGTCTTCGGGACACCCGACCGGGACGAGTCGGTCGCGATCGCGCCTGAACAACTGCGGCCGGTCGACGGCACGCTACGCATGGCGGTCAACGAGCCGATGAGCGAAGTATCGTACCTCGATCACCTGGAGTTGCTCGCCGTCGACCGGCCTCCTGGCGTGTCGACGACCCCGGACGAGCGGTTTGCTCCGGAGGGCCCGCGCCCCACCGGCGCGATCCTGGCCTGGCGTGAGTCGGTCGGGCCCGTACACGCCTCGGACCTCCGTGGACGAGACGTCACGGCACAGCTCCGCGCGTGGGACCGCGACACGGTCGACCAGTTCCAGCGCGTCTCCCACTGGATCGGGTATGCCGAAGAGCACGGGATCGTCCTCGATTTCAATGATCGTCTGAGCCGCTTCGGTCCCAAGGACCGCCTGGTGCTTTGCCTGGCGGGCTGGGTGGAGTACCCGTACTCGCAAACAAACTATGCGGCGGCGACCGCCGGCGTCGCACTCCGGCCCCCCGTCCTGGAGCGCCGGCGTGACGATGGAAGCTGGGAGATCATCGAGCCGGCGGCCGGCTATCCGGCTGGCCTGCCCAGGATGACGACGCTCGACTTGACCGGCAAACTCGTCGGCCCCCGGTGCGTCCTTCGTCTGCGAACCAACATGGAAGTCTACTGGGACCAGGCCTTCATCGCCGTCCGTGACCCCGAGATCGCGCTGCGGGTGACGACACTCCCCGTCGCCCGGGCCGAGTTGGGCTACCGCGGCTACACCCGCGAGGCCTCGCCCGATGGACGCGAGCCGCTCCTCTACGACTACGACCACGTCGATCCCGTCCCGCTGGCGCGGCTCGAGGGGGACCTGACGCGCTACGGAGATGTGGCCGCGCTCCTCTGCGAAGATGACGATCAACTCTGCCTCGTCGGTCCCGGTGACGAGCTCCGGCTCGAGTTCCATGCGGGAGCGCTCCCCGCCCTCGCCGAGGGCTGGTCACGGGCCTACGTGCTTCGGGCCGTCGGCTATTGTAAGGACGTCGACCCGTTCACGGCCGCAAGCGACCAGGTCGGACCCCTTCCCTGGCGCGGCATGGCGGCTTACCCCTACGGGCCGGCGGCGGAGCGACCGCTCGATGCCGCGTATCGCGACTATCTACGGCAGTACCAGACACGGCCGGCCGGCACACGCTAGTGCCCTACGTCGAAAGCTCGCATCATGACCCGGCGGCCGCTGTCGCGTGATCTTGGGCGACCACTCGCTAGCGCTTCGTGCCACTGAAAAAGTCGCCGATGACGAGCCCTAAACGCAAGCGAGCGGCTCTTGCACCCCTGCGCGACGACCCGGAACACTCCCCCACGAGGTTCCGAATCGATAGTGAATATTAGAACACTACGTGGCGGCCCTGTCGTTGCCGAAACGCCTCACTCGTGGCTCGTTCGCCGCGACTGATACGTTTCACTCTCATTTCTCTTGTTCGGCCGACTCAATTTGGGAAGATCTATAGGATCTTGATCCGAATGGAGTCAAGGGGAAACCGCGCGGGTCACCCGAATTTGGGAACCTCCGTTAGCGGTTTTTTGGAAAGGGGTTGGGTCTTGGGGCAGGGGCGGGGGGTAACGGGATCCGGTTGGAGGCCGAACCACGCCGTAATAGCGGGGGGGATTGTGGCGCTCGTGCTGGGAGCAACGAGTGCGCTGGCGAACCCCCTCGTTGTGCAGCGCGCCGCTGCGCCCACGGCGCCCGATGGCCTTGCCCGGGTTGAGAACGGCGGTGCCGGCGCCGCGCCTGCCGTGCCGGCGCTGGAGGGCGAGCTGATACGCGCGCTGCCGTTACCGGAGATCGTGGCTCCGGCCGTAGGTTCGGACTCGGCCGATCCGCGGATCGCCTATCTTCCTTCCGGTCACTCCATTCGGTACGACCGGGCACAGCCGCGCGAATCGCCGATTCGTATCCCGGAGCCGGCGTCCATCGTGTTGCTCGCCACGGGCGCGGTTGGCCTCCTCGCGCGCCGCGCACTGCGGCGGGTTGAACATTAGTGAGCCGTCGACTGGCGGTCGACGTCCGCTTCCGTGTGAGGGCAGCAGGCCTTCCGGTCCACGGTACGCTCGAATCCCAGATCGGTGGCCCGGTCCACCCGATGGCCGGGCGGGGCAGCTCCTTACGGCGCAACGCAGAGCGCGCGGCCCCCTGATTGCGCAGGCCATATGACGTCAAGTGAGCGTCGCCGGCCAGTTAGGAACAATTCCTTTTGTTCTGCTTGCGCATGATATTCCGATTTTCATGGATAAGCAGGGGCCTATTAAATTTTGGCGACTATGTTGACTGGTCGAACTTTGAGGTTAATGTTTTATCCAATCACAACGCCCGCGAGGTTCGTGTTCATGGCTTGACGGAGTCTTGACCCGCAAGACCGGGGGCCGGGGCGGTTGGGGGCGGCGAAAGCCCCATGCGACCGAAGGTTTGTTCCCAGCAACAATTGCTATAGCACCACTTCGGGGGGTTTCCCATGAGTCTGCCCTGGTTCGGAACCCGGCGCCGCGCTTCGACCCTGGCCTGGCATGACCGAACGGCGTCGTTACGTTCCCGAAGGTTGCGGCGGCGCGCGGCGCTCGAACCCTTGGAAGAACGCCAACTCCTGGCAGGCACCTGGACCGACCTCACGAACGCGGCTCCCGCGGCGAGCTCTGGCATCGGTACGATGATGCTGCTTACCGACGGCGAGGTGATCGCTGAAGGGGGGGGCGTCAATAACGCGTGGTTCAAGCTGACGCCGGATGCTGCGGGCAGTTACGTGGACGGGACGTGGTCGCAAATCGCCTCGACGAGCCTCGAACGCCTCTACTTTGGCTCGAACGTGCTGCAGAACGGAAACGTCTTCATCCTCGGCGGCGAGTACTCCGGGCCACAAGGCGCTCAGAACCTTACCAACACCGGTGAAGTTTACAACCCCATCAAGAACACGTGGACCAACATCGCCAATTTCCCCGATGCGAACTTCGGGGACGACCCTACGGTGCTGCTGCCCAACGGCAATATCCTGGCGGGCGACGTATTTAATACGAACACTTACATCTATAATCCTTCGACTGACACCTGGACCCAGTCGGCGAGCAAGCTGGATGGCGACCAGAGCGACGAAGAGACGTGGGTGAAGCTCCCCGACGGCAGTATTCTGACCTACGACGTCTTCGCCCCCGGGAAGGCCCAGCGCTACATACCGTCGCAGAACCAGTGGGTCGAAACCGGCGCGACGCCCCCCTTGCCGCTCACGAGCGCCGCCGTCGGGTTCGAGCTTGGCCCAGCGTTCTTGCTCCCCGACGGACGCGTCTTCTACCTTGGAGCCACCGGTCACACGGCCTATTACACGCCTAGCACCGATTCCTGGACGCAGGGGCCCGACATCCCGAACGGGTTGGGCACCGACGATGCGGCGGGGGCCGAGTTGCCCGACGGCAACATCATCTTCACGGCCGACCAACCGCTCTTCGACCCGAACGGCCTCGGGACGACGGTCTTCGAGTTTAACCCGACGACCAACAAATACACGGTGCTCTCTCCCCCGAGCGGCCTCGACACGACCGGCCCCGCTTTTACGAGCCGTATGCTGGTGTTGCCGACCGGCCAGGTCCTGGTCACCACTGGCGGCACCCAGCTCGCCGTGTACACGCCGGACACCGGGGCGGCGCCGGCGCTGCAGCCGACGATCAGTTCCGTCGTCCAGAACAAGAACGGCACGTTTACGTTGACGGGCACGCAATTGAACGGCGTGTCCCAGGGCGCCTCGTACGGCGACGATGCCGAGATGGACACCAACTACCCGATCGTTTCGCTCGTGGACGCGTCGGGCGACGTTTACTACGCGCGGACGACCAACTGGAGCAATACGGGCGTATCGACCGGCAGCACTCCGGAGACCGTCATCGTCACGATGCCGTCCGGGGCCAACCCGGCACGTCCGCTCGCGGTGACCGCGGAGTCGCCGGCCGGCGCGACCGAGAACCAGGCGTTCTCGAATGCCGAAGTGGCGACTTTTACCGATCCCACGGGCATCCACCCCGTCGGCAACTACACGGCGAGCATCGACTGGGGCGATGGTACGACGACGACCGGCCAGGTCAGCGGCCCCGACACGTTCGGCATCTTCACCGTCGACGGCGATCACCTTTACACCACCGCAACGAACAACGGCTCGTCCTGGGTCATCAAGGTCACTGTCACGGAGGCTTACTCGCTCTTCGACAGCGGCAGCGGAATCATCTCCCAGCCCTTCAGCATCTCGTCCGTCGGCACGGGGACTGTGGACGCGAACGTCATCGATATTCCGCCGGTCGTGACCGGCATTCAGACGCTTACCGGGGTCGAAGGGCTCACGACGGGTTCGCTCCGGGTGGCGACCTTTATCGACCCCGCGGGAGCGCTGCCGGTCAGTGCGTATGCCGCGACGATCGACTGGGGCGACGGCTCGACGACTTCCGGCTCGATCACGTACGCCGCGGGTACCCAGACCTTCTCGGTTTTCGGTACGCACACGTATACCGAAGAGGGGACCTACCTGCCCATCGTCACGGTTGACGACACCAACGGAGGCGCGTCGGGCCAAGCGACTGACACCGCGACGATCGCCGACGCGCCCCTCTCGCCGATCGCGGCGACGTTCAGTTCGACCGAGGGCGCCACCTTCACCGGCCTCGTCGCGAACTTCACGGACGCCAGTCCGTTCGGCGCGGTGAGCGACTTCACGGCGACGATCAAGTGGGGCGACGGCACGACCTCGACGGGGACCGTCAAGAAGGCTTCGCTCGGCACGTTCGGAGTCACGGGAACGCACCAGTACAATGAGGAAGGAACGTACAACGTCAGCGTCGTCGTCAAGGACGACGGCGGCAGCACGACGACCGTCGCGAGCACGGCGCAAATCGCCGATGCCCCGCTGACGCCGAACACGGCGTCGATCGCCGCGGTCGAGGGTCAGTTGATCCCGGCGACCACGACGGTCGCCACTTTCATCGATGCCTACACCGCGGCGCCCCTGAGCGACTTCAGCGCCACGATCAACTGGGGCGACGGGGTCACGACCGTGGGCACGATCACTTCACTCGGCGCCGGCCGTTTCAGCGTCGCGGGCGGGACCATTTATCCGGAGAGCGGGGTCTACGCGGTCACGGTGGCGATTAGCGATCGCGGCGGCTCAACGACGACCGCCCTCAGCTCGGCCACGATCACCGATGCAGCGTTGACCTCCTCGAGCGTCAACTTCTTCGGCGTCGAGGGTCAGACGATCGCGCCGACGACCGTGGCGACGTTTAACGACGCAGACATCTTCTCGCAGCCCAGCGACTTCACCGCGACGATCGACTGGGGTGACGGCACGACGACCGCTGGGTCGGTCGTCTCGCTGTCGGGCGGCAACTATGCGATTTCCGGCTCGCATATGTACATGCAGGCACAGCCTTACAGCGTTGCGGTCACGATCAACGATATCGGTGGCCAGACCACGTCCGTCGTGAGCACCGCGACGGTCGCCGATGCACCGCTGATCGGCGCCGCGCCCTATACCTTGACTCCGACGGTGGGGCAGGCGTTCTCGGGGGCCGTCGCGCAGTTCACCGATCCCGACCGGTTCGCCGCGCCCTCGAACTTCATCGCCAGTATCAACTGGGGCGACGGAACCATGACGCAGGGGGTCATCACGCCGAGCAGCGTCTCGCCGGTGACGGGGGCCGTCACGTTCACCGTTTCGTCCGCTTCGTCCCACGCCTATCAGCAGGTGACCCCCCCCGGCGGCTCGGGTTTCGGGATCCGCGTCCAGATCGTCGACCTCGGCGGCTCAACGCTCACTTCGAGCGCTGTCGCGAACGTCGCCGACGCGCCGATTACCGCGAGCGGCGTCAGCCCGATCCAGAAGGTCGAGGGTTCGACGTTTAGTGGCGTGGTCGCCCAGTTCGTCGACGGCAACTCGTTCGCGCTGGCCAGCAACTTCACGGCGACGATCAACTGGGGCGATGGGAACTCATCGCCCGGGATCATCGCGCTTAACGCGACGGACCCGCTCAATCCGTTCTTCACGGTCACGGGGACGAACACGTTTGCTGAAGAAGGCCAGTATTTCATCAACGTGACCGTCACCGACAATGTCGGTCAGAGCGCGCCGGTGGCGATTACCCAGGCCAATATCGCCGACGCCCCGCTCACCGCGGGCTCCGCGGTCAGCATTTCGCCGGTTGTTGGGACGAGCTTCTCAGGTGCGGTCGCGACCTTCAGCGACACGTACACGAGTGCTCCCCTGAGCGACTTCACGGCCACGATCAACTGGGGCGACGGAACCTCGGTGATCGCGGGTAGCGGGACGGTAAGTCAGCCCGGTGGAGTCGGGACGCCGTTCATCGTCTCAGGGACCCACACCTACGCCAATGCCGCGAGCGCGATCCCGATCGCGATCACGATCCACGACGCCGGCGGCAGCTCGCTCTCGCTCGGTGCCAGCGCCCATGTGCAGGTCGCACTCACGGGAGGGGTGAACCCGTCCTCGATCACCAGCGGCACGGGGAGCGGTGTCACTCGCAACACGCAGCCGCAGTTCTCCGGTCGGGTCGAGCCCGGCGCAACGGTCGAGCTGCTGGCCAACGGCGTGAACGACGGCGCAACTACCGCCGACGGGCTCGGGAACTGGAGCATCACCTCGAAGACCCTTACCGATGGCACCTACACGTTCATCGCCGAGGTGCTCGCGGCGAACTCC
>JARLIH010000080.1 GCA_031291845.1 Isosphaeraceae bacterium
CGGACAGCCGGGGTCAGAATTTGTTTTAAGTTATAGGCCTCCGATAACGTAAAACACACTCTGACCTCCGGGCCTGTTTCTAGTCCACCATATTCGCGGACCCGAATCGAGCCGACCGGTGCGTGCGTGCATGCTATGGATTGGCGGATCGATTGAGGGTTTTGACTGACGCAGGCCCGTCTCATAGAGGCCGAATGCGTGGTATACTGGACATGAGTCCACTCAACTCTGATGCGCCAGAAGAGCAGCCTCTGTCCGGCTGATTCAGAAGCGTGTAAACTATCTGTGGGCTTGACATGCGAGAAGGAGTCGGATTCCATGTTGAGCAAACTTGCAAAGGCGATGCTGACGTCTACCTCTATCGCGCCGGTGCTGGGTGCCTACGGGATCGTGGAATTGGTGTACGGGAGTGACCCGAAGCGGGCGCTCTGTTGGTTCCTGGCCGGCGTTGGGCTCGTTGTGGTCGCCTGGCTGATGCTCCAATACGCTCGGACGCACCTACCGCATACTGAGATCAGCGTGGAGAGGTCGAGCGTCAAAGACAGCGAGGTATTGACCTACTTGGTGACGTACCTGCTGCCGCTGATTGCTAAGGATTCGCTCGATATCGACAAGAACTACCTCGCGGCGATCTACGTATTTGCTCTCATATTCGTATGCATATACTATGGTAACGCATTCCATTTCAACCCGGTTCTTGGCCTGCTCGGCTACCATTTTTACGAGGTGGAATGCGCCGATGGTATGAAGCATCTATATATCACTGCGAACACGATTAAAACGCAGAAGATGGAGCGTAAAGTTCTCCAGTTGTCCGACTACATCTTCCTTGAGCCGAAGGAATAGCGGCATGGCCAAAGACGATCCCGCTTACCACTTCTTCGTGGTCACAGAGGTGTCTCGGGAGCGGGAGGTTCAGAAGATGACTACCGAGCAGTCTCTCCAAGCCGAACTGTTCAGCCTCTTTGATGAACAGGCCAAGGAGTTTATGGCGAACGAGCCGAAGCGGATAGACTTCGACCCGCGGTATTCAATTGATGATGATGACGAAATATTTGCAATCAAATGCTTTAAGCTGCCTGGCTCATTAAGCACGGCGATCGAGAATCCCATCCCGGTCGAGCAGTTCCTGCCATCTCAAGCGCCGGTCGGTTCGACCAAGGCGATCTTGTGCTCGTTTACTCCCAAGGGAGCTGCCAAGCCTACGATCTACTTCCAGAGGACGAGTCGGTCTAAGTGGGTCGACCACAGGAAGCTGCTCTTCATCGAGGGCGACACGTTCACGAAGGTTCGAAATCGCGGCTTGATGCTGGAGTCATCGCTCGCAGCGATCTACGACGGCGATGCGCTGTTCTTCCGGTCGTATCGAACGGTGAACAGCTTCTTGAGCCTGGCGGACTACTTCAACCAGGCGACCGATGAGGATATCGCCGCAGTGATCGAGCAGAACAAAGTCCAAGTCGACGACCGGGAAACGCTGCTCAAGATGTGCGACACGCAGGTTCGGAAGATGTTCAGCTACATTCAGGCAGCGAAAGTGCTGAGCGACGTGGGCGCTAGGACCATCGCGAACCGGGCGGAGAAATACGGCCTGGAGATCAAGACCAAACGGATTGACGGAAAGGACGTGATTGAACTCCCGAGCGAGAAGAAAACGCTCAAGCTGTTTCTGTCCTTCCTCTGTGAGCGTCTCTACGAAGGCCCGCTCACCGGCAAACATTATCAGACCAATTCCAACCGACAGGTCTCCTGACGTCAGCCCCGTCGGGTCGAATCGCTCCCGCCTGGTCAACGCGGCGGCTTCCATGCAGTCCATCAGCTCAGCCTCAGCTTCCACGAGGGCGTTGACGCCCCTCGTGCTGCACCTGTACACTTGGTCCCTATTCGCCCGTCAGATGCTATTACCCGTTGAGACCCCGGCGTCATGGCCAACCCGAATTACCCGATGAAACCGCCGCTCGGCACGGAGACCGACGGGCTTATCTCAACGCTCAACGCGCTGGCTGATCCCTATCGGCTGAAGCCGCTCCGCGTGCTCGAAGAGTCCGGCGAACTCTGGGACTGGCGCCTCTACCAGAAGGCCGCCATCGACTCCCTGGACGGCAGCCACCACATGGGCGTGCTCAGCATCGTCCAGGCCCACAGGCGGCTGAGCAAGAGGCTCTGTTACGAACTCACCGAGCACGGGCGGGTCGTGCTGGAGCTGGCGAGGCTGATGAAGCGGAGTTGAGCACTTCGACGGGGTGCGTGGAATGCACCATCTTTTTGGGACAAAAGGAACGAGACTTCTCGCTGATCTCCGCCGCGACTCGCGGTTTCGGCTCAAACGGCTGAGCAGGGACGGTGTTGGGTGCCATGCCCACGTCTTCGTGGGCATGCGCCCCTCCGCCGGCTCGGCCCGCGGTGCATGCCCACGAAGACGTGGGCATGGCACCCAGACGCCCCGCTTCGCCTGAGGGATAACCGGTGGCGATCAGCGAGGAGTGTCAAAGGGAATGGTGCGTTTCATGCACCCCACGAAGGGGAACGCGGAATCGCGAGCCACTCGCAAGCGGTCGTATGACGTATTGGAATCGAGCCGGTCACACCGATTCCAGAAGAATCCGATGCTGGTCGCGACCTCACGACCCAAGTACCGCTTCCGCACTCAAGTGGTGGGTCGCGTCTGGGGTGGGACGCCCAGAGTCTTCGATGGGCGTGGCGCACGTGCCTGGCGGCTCGACCACACCCATCGAAGACTCTGGGCGTGCCACCCGGGCCAGCCCAATATTTAAGCGTGGAACCGGTACGACAAGGGGAGCGGCTTCGCCACACTACGAAGGTGGCTGTGCGAGACGCTCCACACGCTCCTGCCCGGGAACGTGTGGCCCCCCTCGCGTTGACTCAGAGTTCGTGCCTGGCTAGTTGCTTCCCGGCAACGAAACGCCTTGATCGTGAGAGAATGTCAGGCGCGCCGGGCTTTATTCTTCCGCGTCGCCGGCGCGTCCGATATGTGGCTCGACGGGCCCGGCGCGTTGCCGGGACAACTGGTCGAGGCGTTTCAAAAGGGTCGGCAGACGAAATGCGCCGTGCATGCGCTGAATGGACCGGCACGCCGTCCCCAGCTCGAGATTGGCCGCGGTCATGAAGAGTGGGCGCTGGCTGGTACCGCGCACGACGGCGCCGGCCTGACGAGCGCCGGCGAATGGCGTCTTGGCGACGCCGATGATCGGGGTCCGCTTTCCCAGCGCCTCGTACAGGTGCGCGCCCAGACCGGGCTTGTCCTCATCGTGCAGCCAGACGTAGCCGTCGATGACGACCGTCTCCAACGGCGTCGCGACTCGGCACAGTACGGCAAGCAGGCTCGGCAGCTCCCGCCGGAAGAACTGGCTCGGTTCGTAGGGTTCGACCGGGGGCAGCGACCGTTCTCAGAAATCGCGGGTTGCCGTTTCCCAGAGAATGACGCTCACAAACACCGCCGCCACGGGAACGATGAGCCACCATGGCCCGACAACGTAGGAAAACATGGCGGGAATGGCGACCGAGGCCAGCGGCAACAGCCGCGAGCCGAACCAGCGCGCGGGGCGGATGCCGCTCGCAAACGCGCCGAGATACACGAGCGGGAGGAGGAGCCAGACTCGGAATGCGTCGCCGGTCATCGTCCACTCGAAGGGGCCGGCGTGCGTTTGCGGGAGGGCCGCCCACGTCGCATAGATCAGGATCGGCAGCAGCGTGCACACGAGCAAGAGGCCAATGCCCGTCAGAAGCTTCGTCGCGACGATCGTCCGGCGTGGCAAGGGCAGGTGCAGGAGGTACAGCGCTGTCCCCTGGCTCGGCTCCCACGCCGACTGCCGGAAGCCCAGCGCGATCGCCAGCACGCCGCCGATGAAAAACAGCATCGTCGTGAAATTATCTTGAATGAACGGAATGTCGGAGGGCTTCACGTTCATTCCGGGCACGAGACCCACCAGGGGCCTGAGCAACGGACCCCCCTTGCCCGTCAAGTTGCTCAGATAAGCGAGATAGAAAGCCAGCGCGAGCACGGCGAACGCCAACGTCTCACGCAACTCCTTCCGCACGAGGGCCAGGACCATGGTCGTCTCCCGCTTCAGGCAAAGATCTCGGTTCCTTTGAGTGTCGGTTCGGGGAACGGTGTTCCACACTCCGTGCATGCGTCGCGATCGCGGGCGCTGCGCACGTGGCAGTGTGGACACGGCTCCCGGGCCGGCCAGCGACGATGGAGCAGAAAGCCCGCGAAGGCGGGCACACCGAAGAGCAGAACGAAAACCGCCCAGGCAATCTGCTCGCGCTGGGAAAACCCGAACACGCGACCCTGCCGCCACACGACCGCGGCCAGGATCGACGAAATCACGAGGACTGTCGCCAGCGCCGGCAAGGCCTGCTTCAGCAAGCCGCCGCGCGCCGTCGCAGGGCCAAATGCTGGGTTCTCCATCGCCATCGTCAATACCGCCCCCGCCAGGATCGCGGGCGCTGGGAGGGCGAAACCCAGCAAGCGCGATGTCGCTTCCTCGTTGATCCGGTCCGCCCCGCTCCTGAGCGTGACCTCGAACGACTGGCGGATCGCCCCATCGGCCGCGATCATGGAGACCGTCGGTGGCGTCACGTCGCCGACGCGACCCGGCCCGGCCTTCGGCGTGCGCACGTACTCCACGACGGATTGGCCGCTCTCGGTCTCGTACCAGGTCACCGTGGTGCTACGGTTGACGTCCGCCGGCACGGTGAATGTGCCGATCACCCTGTATTGGTGATTGAGCTTGTAGATCTTATCTCCTGACCAGACGAGTATGGGTTGTTCCTTCGTGGATTTACTTCCCGCGTAGGATGAGAGCGTGGGAACGCTCACCGAAACGATCGGCGCTGGCGCCTCGAAGGCGGTCGTGACCGTCCGCGCATCCAGGTCCACAAGTCGCAGCGAGTTTCCCGACGGCACGTGCACCAGCCGCGGCGGGACGTCCCAGCGATCAGGCCGCGCTCCCCGGGCGTTCGCGTTGTAGATCGTCAGCGTTGCCGAGCTCCAGTACTCGTAGTTGAGAGCGAGGTTACCGCGGACGGAGATTCGCTCGCCGGGCGGCGGACGCTCTGCGCGGAAGCCGGAGCGCCCGATGTAGCCGATGAGCCGGTTGCTGGTGTGCTCGTAGCCGACGAAGTAGCCGGAACCCTGCGGATTGCCATCGTGCACGAAATACCAGACGGCCGCTGGCTCGCGCTCGTCCATGAAAATCTTGATCCTGGTCCGCCAGTCGGCGTGCGACAACAACCGGTGAGGGCCGCTGCGCTCGCCATAAAGATACATGGCGATGGCCTGATCGTTTTGTGTGATCGGCGCATGCTCGCGGCCGTTCACGTCGCGGTAGGTCGTGCGCGATAGGTCGTCGAACGAGACGCTCTGGATGACCGGCGTCCCGTCGGTCGTCACCACGATGGTTTCCCGAGGCGGCCGGGTCTTCCCCGTTCGTGCCTCCTGGATCACGATGCCCAGCCAGCCGACGAGCACGGCCCAGAGCGTGCCGAACCCGGCGGCGAGGAGCGCGGCCAGGAGGAGGTGACGCGGCAGAGACGATTTGTGCGAGCTCATGATCATGCGGCTCCCCGATCGCCGGTGCTCTCCGTCCCCTCGGCCGCAACGTTGCCGAAGATGGGCAACGATCGCCTCGATCCGCGGGTGTAGGCGACGAAGGCGTCTTCGAGGTTCAGGCCCGTGACGTCCCACGACAGCGGCGCGAGCCCTTCAACCACGCGGCGCTGCTCGGGGCCGAAGTCGACGATGATGAGCTCGAGCCGCCGCCCCACCTCCCAGGCCTGGACAAGGCCCAGGCAGCCAGCAAACGCCGGCGGCCGGCCCGCGAACTCGAGGACGACCTTGTTGACCGCTTCCTTGAAGCGGTCGGTGGGACAATCGACACGCAGCACGCCGTCGACGAGAATGCCGATCCGATCGGCGACGCGCTCAACGTCGGCCAGGATGTGGGAGCTGAAGAGGATCGTCCGCCCCTGACGCTGAACCAGGTGAATCATTGAGAGCAGAAAGTCATGCCGCGCGACCGTGTCGAGCCCGAGCGTCGGGTCATCAAGAATGAGCAGGTCTGGGTCAGGAGCGATCGCCAGGGCCAGGGCGATATTGGCGCGCTGGCCATTCGACAGCCGCCGGATCTTCGCCCGCAGGGGGATCTCGAAGTGTTCGAGCACCTGGTCGAGGAGTGGCTGGTTCCAGCGATCGGGGTGGAACGCACGCGCAAACCGCGCGGCCTCGGCGACCGTCATCCAGCCGTACAGCGCATGCCCCTCGGCCAGGTAAGCGATGCGCCCGCGCACCGCCGGGGGCAAGGCGGCGAGCTCAAAGCCCAGGAGCTCGACCCGCCCATAGCTGGGCTGGACCATTCCCAGGAGCATCTTGATCGTCGTCGACTTGCCGGCCCCGTTTCGGCCCAGAAACCCGTAGACGCTCCCGACCGGAACGTGCAGGTTCAGACCGTTCACCACGCACCGCGACTCGTAATACTTTGTGAGCCGCTCTGTCACGATGGCATCAGTCATGGTGAGATCTTTCCGCTCATTTCGGCGCTGACTTTGCCGGATTCCACTGGAACTGTCGCGACCGCGTCGCCACGAGCTTTGTAACTTCCTCTTCCGTAAACCCGAGGTGAACCGCTTCGGTGAGCAAGCGGTCCAGGCTCTCAAGCAACCGCCGCCGCCGCGCGTCCTTGGTCAGCTCGTCCCGCGGCTCGGCGACGAACACCCCACGCCCTGGGCGGTTGGAAAGCAATCCCTCACGCTCGAGCTCGGTGTAAGCGCGCGCCACCGTGTTCGGGTTGATCACGAGGTCGCGCGACAACTGCCGCACCGAGGGCAACTGCTGCTCGGCCTTCAGATCACCCCGGGCAATCCCCTCGCGCACCTGTTGCACGAGCTGCTGGTAGATCGGCAGACGGCTTGTACTGCTGATTTCAAACTGCATGGCACCACTTCCGTTAACTGTATTAAGCATCTTAGTACAGTCGAGCGCCGTGTCAAGAGGCTTCTCCGCGCAATAATCCTGGCGGCGCGGAAAGTCGGCCGGCGATTGGAACTGGTGAAGAGATCTCGACCTTCAACAAGCTTGAGCAGCGGTGGTTCTCGATGGTCTCGGCGGAAAAAACGCGAAATCCTCGGGGCGCTGGCTCGTACCGCGCACGACCGCGCCCCCCAGACGAGCGCCGGCGAATGGCGTCTTGGCGACGCCGATGACCGGGGTCCGCTTTCCCAAGGCCTCCTCCAGGCGCGCACCCAAACCGGGCTTGCTCTCAGCGTGCAGCCAGACGTCGCCGTCGATGACGACCGTCTCCAACGGCGTCGTGACTCGGCCCACTACGGCAAGCAGGATGATTTGCCGGGCCCACGCGGGCTGAAAATACTTGACATTCGTTCAGAGAGCACCTATAGTGTACGGATGACACCGTAGGGTTCCAGCGGGTCGGCGCGTCGGAAGGGGTTCGGGTGGGTTGGCGTCGGGTTATGGGAGCGGCGGATGGACGATCTAACGTTCCAGAGCATTGGGATGGTCGATTCCGCTGAGGTTCGCGGCCCGAGTGCCCTGGACCCAGTCGCAGCCGTCCGTTCAGGACAGTTTGGGCAGTGCTTTACAAAGGATCGCGCTTTGACAAGTGTCAGGGAATTCTTCGGATATTTCGGAAATTTCGCGGCTATGTGCGCGACGTTAAAACCAATATAGTTTACCCACTTTAACATTTAGTCGTAGTGGATCGTGAGCGGCGGCGCGGGAAGTGGCTTTGAATGGCCTCTCAACGGCAGACTTACGCTCCGGCGCGGATTCGGGCTATGATGAGGCGTGCCGGGTGCCGGCCCGCGCGGACCAATCCCAAAGGGGGCCAGCCCCTCGGCCGCGAGGGAACAGCGATCCGCGTTTTTTGTTGAGGGGAACTGATGAGACGGGTTGCCCTGCTGTTCGTCCTCACGGCGATCGGCTTGTCGTCTTCGACCGGCAGCGCCGATGACGGCATCACGTTTGTACGCGACCAGGACGTGATCTACGGGCGCAAGTACGGCACGGCCCTGACCATGGACGTGTTCCGGCCCAAGAGCCGGGTCAACGGCGCGGCGGTGGTGCTGGTCGTCAGCGGCGGCTTCTTCTCGTCGCACGAGGCGGTCAGCCCGGTCTTCGCCCGGCCGCTGGTCGACCGCGGCTACACCGTCTTCGCCGTCGTCCACGGCAGCCAGCCGCGGTACACCGTGCCGGAGATCGTCGACGACATGAACCGCGCCATCCGGTTCATCCGGCACCACGCGCGGGACTACGGCATCGACGGCGACCGCATCGGCGTCAGCGGGGCCTCGGCCGGCGGCCATCTGTCGCTCATGCTGGCCACTGCCGGAGCGTCGGGGGACCCGAACGCCAAGGACCCGGTGGATCGTGAATCGAGCCGGGTTCAGGCGGTCGCCTGCTTCTTTCCCCCGACCGATTTCCTCAACTTCGGCGCTCCGGGCAAGGAGCTGATCCACGCGACGGACCACAATAAACCGTTCCGGCCCGCCTTCGACTACCGGGAGCTCGACAAGGAGAGCAACCTCTGGGTGCCGGTCACCGACCCCGCGCGGCTCCGGGAAATCACGCGCAAGATTTCGCCGATCTCGCACGTCACGGCCGACGACCCACCGACCTTGATCGTCCACGGCGACGCCGACAACCTGGTCCCGCTCCAGCAGTCCGAGACGTTGGTCGAGAAGCTCAAGGGAGCGGGCGTCGAAGCGAAGCTGGTGGTCAAGCCGGGCGCGGGGCACGGCTGGCTCACGATGGTCCAGGACATGAACGTGCTCGGCGATTGGTTCGACGCGCACTTGAAGAAGCGCGACGGCCCGAGCGACGGGAAGTGACGGAGACCAGCCTGTTTTTCCCTAACCTGACACACGGCGAGACGATCGGTGCCTTGATTCCTGGATGGGCGAGGCGCTGTCGTTCCATATTATTATAGTTTGATATATTGTCGTTGACTTTAATCAGGAAGGCTCGTGACAAAACGTTGATGAGAAAGCGTTCGAACACGTGGACTGCGCCTCCCCCGCGGCGTGACGACCCGGTCCCGGCGGGCGGACGCGTAGGCCCTGGCGATCTGCCGCTGGAGGTTGTCAAACCAGCACATCAGCTCGCCTGAGCCGACCCCGCGGAGGTCACCGCGGAGCGTGGACGCGTGCCACGCCAGCTCGCTCAGCTCACCCGGGCAAGGCATGTCAGACGTAAGGGCGACGCGTGTGCGCTGTACGAGCGAACAGAGCCGGTCGCTGATAGGGGTTTCACCATCACACATCAAGGGCTCTCCCAGGACGCTGCATCGCAAGTCCTTTGAGACCAGTACCTCACGCAGCGCGTGCGGGACGGCGAGCTCGGGGATTTCCTGACGCCCGTCAGGGCCATTACGGACTATAAAGGCCCCACATGGTGGTGGCGGGCAACACGCGATCGGCACTTGGCCGGGCGGTCAGGCATTGGCGGTGGCGGCCGGATATCGCAGGGAAAGGGGGCGGACATGGACCCGATTCGCGTGCTGGTCGCCGACGATCATACGCTGGTGCGTGCCGGCATCCGCGCCTTGCTCGAGGGCTTGGAGGGGGTCGAGGTGGTCGCCGAGGCGGGGGACGGGTTGGAGGCGCTGGCGCTCGTTGAAGTCCATCGCCCCGATTTCCTTCTGACCGACATCGCCATGCCGCGCATGTCCGGGCTCGAGCTCACGAGCCGGGTGACGCGGGATCTGCCGTCGACGCGGGTCATCATCCTGAGCATGTACTCCGCCGAGGAGTACGCCCGGCGCGCCCTTCTGGCCGGCGCTTCGGGCTACCTGCTGAAGGAGTCGGGCCTCGCCGAGCTGGAGATCGCCGTGCGGGCCGTCGCGCGCGGTGAGACGTACCTCAGCCCGGCTATTTCCAAGCACGTCATCGTCAGCTACCTCGAGCGCACCGGCGCCACACCGGCCGAGTCGGACCGGCTTACCCCGCGCCAGCGCGAGGTTCTCCGGCAAGTCGTCGAGGGGAAGACGACCAAGGCGATCGCCCGGTCGCTCGGCGTGAGCGCCAAGACCGTCGAGACGCACCGCACCCAGTTAATGGACCGGCTGGACATTCACGACCTCGCGGGGCTTGTCCGCTATGCCATCCGGGTCGGGCTGGTGGAGGCGGAGGCGGACCTTTGATCCTGCGTTGCGTGATGCCAACACGCGTTCAACCCTGCGCGGCGGCCGAGGGGCCGGTTTCGTGGTAGGCTGGGTGGCATGCCCCACGACATCCGCCCGCTGGCCCCCGAAGACATCCCGGAGCTGAGCCGGTTCCTGACCGAGGGATTCCATACCCCTCCCGACGCGCCGTTCGCGGCCCCCGACGTGCTGCGCTGGAAGTACTTCGAACCGTCGGGCCGGGCCGATGCACCCCGCAGTTGGGTGGCGCGCGAAGAGGGAGGGGGATTGATCGGGCACCTCGGGATCTGCGCGAGCGCCTTCTTGGGGGCGGGGGTCCCGGGGGGCGAGGTGCCGACCTTACATATGATCGACTGGCTCTCGACCCGGCCGGGGTCGGGCGTCGGCGCGCGCTTGATGCTGCGGGCGCACCAGGGGACCAGGACGGCCTACGCCCTCGGCGCCAGCACCGCGGCCAGGACCGTCATGGGAGGGGGCGGTTACCGCCTGGCCGGCATGGTCCCGGTCTATCAGAGGGTGCTCCGCCTGGGCACCGCCTGGCGCGCGGGGCGATTGGCCCACTGGGGCCGGGACCTGGTCCGCGCGCTCCGGCACCGGCCCCGGAAACCGCGAGCGCCGTTGGCCCTCCGGCCGGTCGACGTGTTCGGGCCGGAGATCGACCCGGTCCTCGCCGCCTACCAGCGCGTCGCGGTCTGGAGCGACCGCCGTCCCGCCGTCCTCAACCGCCTCCTGCGCTACCCGCGCGGGGGGATCACCGGCTGGCTCTTGACCCAGGGTGCGCAGGTGCGGGGGTTTGCCCTGCTCAGCCTGGTGGAGCAGGGGGGGGTGCGCCTGGGCCGGCTCGTCGACTGCGTGCTCGACGAGCTCGACCCCGGGCTCTGGCACGCGGGGTGTTACGCCCTTGCCGAAGAGCTGGCGCGTCAGGGGGCCGACACCGCGACCGGTTTCGCGAGCACCGGCTGGGCGGCCGACGCGCTCCGCTCCTGCGGCTTCGTCACGCGGCACGGCCTGGAGTTCCGCGTGCGCGACAAGGCGGGGCTGGTCCCGGCCGGAGCGGTTTTTCATGTCACGCCGCTGGAAGCGGATTATGCTTATACGTAATAAGCGCGAGTTTCTCGCCAACCGTCTGCGCGACGCCGGCGTGCTGCGGCTGCTCGAACGCGCAGCGCGGCGGCCGGTGCTCCTGGTCCTCACGTACCACCGCATCGGCGAGCCGGCGACGAGCCCCTACTACGAGCCCGTCTACTCCGCCACGCCCGAGGTCTTGCGCGCCCAGCTCCGCCACCTGCGCGACCGCTTCCACACCCCCGCCCTCGAGGCGATCGACCCGGAGGGGAACCTCCGCGAGCCCACCGCGCTGGTCACGTTTGACGACGGCTACCGCGACAACGTCGACGCGGCCTTGCCCGTGCTCGCGGACGTGGGCGTTCCCGCGACGTTCTTCCTGCCGGCGGCCCTGATCGACCGGCCCCGTCTCCCCTGGTGGGACCACGCCTCGTACGTGATCAAGCGAACGAGCCAGGATCGTCTCGTACTCGATCAGCCCGGGCCGTTGACGCTCGACCTCGCGCGCGACGGCCGAGCCGCCGCGCTCCAGCAGGTGATCCGGCTCTATCTCGACGGGCTCGTCGCCGATGAGGACGCGTTTCGCGCCCACCTCCAGGAGCGCGCGGACGTGAGCGTTGATGAACAGGCCCTCGGCCGTGCGCTGTTCCTCGACTGGGACGACGCCCGGCGCCTGGTGAGCTCGGGCATGTCGGTCGGGTCGCACGGACACAGCCATCGGCGCCTCTCCAGCCTGTCGGAGGACGAGCAAGGCGCTGAGCTCGTCGAGTCGAAGCGCGTCCTCCAGGAGCAAACCGGGCGGGACGTTCGGGCACTCGCCTACCCGTTTGGCTGGCCCGGTACGTTCAACGACGCCACCGAGCGCCTGGCGCGCGAGGCCAGGTACCGGCTCGCCTTCTCGGCCATCGAAGGGGTGAACGCACCCCAGACGTGGCACCCGTTCGCGCTGCGACGGTTGAACATCGGTGCGAGCGATTCGCCGACGCTCGTCCGTGCACGGGCGGCGCTTCACGTGACATTTGGAGGGTCGTGCCTTTAGAGCGGCCTTGGCGGCAAGTCGCGGCCGAATTCGATTGCTCTTTGGAGAATGTCCCTGGGCGGCTATGATGGACCGCGTCGTCCAGGGAGGGGAATGAGTGCGCCTTGCGTTCGGGACAAGAGGAAGGACTCCGTGAGTACGGCCGCAGCGACGACGAGCCCCCGCGCCCTGCCGCCGGTCCTGGGCCGCCTCTTGAGCGGCACGTTCTGGCTGGCCCTGCGCACGCCGCTCCAGGCGGTCTGCACCCTCTGGACCACGCGACTCATCCTACAGGCGATCGGCCCCGACCAGATGGGGGCATACAAGTTTGCCTGGGGGTTCGGCTTCTTCCAGTTCCTCTTCGAGTTCGGGATCAGCTCGGCCCTGCAGCGGCAGATCTCCGACTCGTGGACGCGCGACGACCGCGAGGGGGTCGACCGCGCGATCGCCTGCGGCACGAACTTTTATGCTGCGATGGCCGTCGCCCAGGCCGCCGCGCTCCTGGCCGTCGCGTACGGCGCGCTGCCGTTCAGCCAGTTCCGGGGCGACCCGGCAGCCTACACGTTGATCGTCAAGCTGCTCTGGCTCCAGGCGGTCACAGCGCCTTGCTACGGGATCTCCGTGGTCGCCTCGAGCGTGCTCCAGGCCGCGCGCCGGTACGACTTCATCCCCCGGCTCGAGCTTCTGGTCGTGATCCTGCGGTTCGCGCTCCTGGTCGTGGGGGTGTACGGCGGGTTCGACTTCTTCCTGATCGTCGCGGGTCAGACGGCGATCCAGATCGGCCTGACGCTCGGCCCCGCGCTCTGGGTCATGAAGCACGCGTTGGGGCACGTGCCCCACTTCCGGGGCGCTCGGCTGGCCGACTGGTCCGCGCTGCTGCACATCAGCTTCTTCATGTCGCTGATGCAGTTGAGCGTGGTGCTGGCCGACCGGATCGACACGACGATGCTCGGGTTCCTGGTCCCGGACCCGGGGCAGGCGAACGCGGTCTACGACGTGGTGAGCAAGCCGTTCGTGCAGATCCGCCAGACGGGCTGGATGCTCTCATACATGGTGATGCCCGCGGTCGCCAGCCTCGCCGCGGCGGCCGACGCGCGGGGGCTCGACCGGATCAAGTACGACGGCACCCGCCTGCACGTCGGCCTGCTGCTGCCGATTGCGCTCCTGGCCTGGCTCTACGCCGCCCCGTTCTTGTCACTCTGGGTGGGGGACCGGCTCGGCTACAACGCCGCCACGGTGGCCCCCTTGATGCGCTTGTTCCTGATCGCCACCTTGCCGCTCGTGCTCTCGGTGCTGGTGCAGACGGCGATCGGTATAGGGAAGATCCGCTTCGTCGCGCTCTCGGCCCTGGCCGGCTCGCTCGTAAACCTGCCGATCAGCTACATCCTGACGTTGCGCCTGGGGGTCGCTGGCGTGATCTGGGGGACGGTGCTGACCACCCTGTTCTCGAACCTGCTGGCGCCGGGGATCTACGTCTTTCGCGTGCTCGACGTGCGCCCGTCGACGTTCTTCACGCGCACGTTGAGCGCCCCGCTCGTCGGCGCGGCGGCCCTGCTCGCGGCGACGGGGCTCGTCCGCGCCCTTCTGCCGATTCCCGCCGAGGGAAGCCCCACGACGGCCCGCCTGGTCCTCTTGCTGGCTCACCTGACCCTTGGCAGCGTCGCCTACATCGGCGGCTACCTCGCGCTGCCCGCCGGTCGCGGCGACCTCACCGGGCTAGCCAGTAAGCTCCGGCGCCGGCGCGCGGAGTGAGGTGTCTCGGATTTTCCCTCCAAGAACGTTCACTGCAACCGGCACGCCCACTCCCGGACGACGCGCGCCATCTCCACGAAGACATCCTCTTCGCTCTTCCGCGTGCGCTTGAGCGTGTGGAAGCCGTGGTCGGCGGTGTCCAGCGTGTGGAGCGTCGCGCGGTGGCCGAGCGTCTCACAGACGGGTCGGAAGAGATCCAGGTCCGCCAGCGCGTCGCGCGTGCCGCTGAGGAAGAGCATCGGCACGCCGACCGCGCTGAGGTGCGCTGCGCGTTTCGTATCCGGCTTGCCGGGCTGATGCAGCGGGAAGGCGAACAAGACCAGGGCGCGGACGCCGTCGAGGGGAGATTCCGAGGCGGCCGTGGTGGTCATGCGCCCGCCGAACGAGTGGCCGCCCGCCAGGAGCGGAAGGCCCGGCGCGGCCTGTTGTGCGGCCGCGACCGCGGACCGGACCGTCGCCGTGCAGACGGCCTGCGAGTCGCGCCCCTTGCCGTGCTCCATGTAGGGAAAGTTATAGCGGAACGTCGCGATGCCCACATCGGCCAGCCGCTCCGCAATTGCCTGTAACGTGGCGTGTCGCATATTCGTGCTCGCCCCGTGGCCAACGACGAGCAAATGGCTTGCGCCGTCAGGGCGGAGCAGCAGGGCGGAGACCGCTCCCTTCTCGGGCGTTGCCATGAACTTCATCTCTGTGATGTCGTGAGCCATTTCTAAGGTCCCCTTGACCGCGCATCGCATCGTCGACCGGCCGGAACGGACGGTTTCCGAGCGGCAATCGCTTGGACTTGGCATGGGGCTTGCTTCCCTTCCATGCCATGCAGGCCGCGTGACAAGCCTGTTTCGAAGCAAAGACTTTCGGTCTACACGAACATTCTTTATCGAGGTGGATTCGATGCAAACGCTCATCCAGATGCCGACCCTGTTTGCGGCCGCCGAGTACTCGCTGATTTACCTGCTCTGCGGAGGAGGACTCGTGGGTGCCGCCGTCATCTACGTCGCCGCCAGGGCACTTGGCAAGTAAGACGGTAGCAGACACCGGTCAACGACAGCGCGCGAACTACGTGGACCCGGGGCCCCGCGCGATTAAAAGACCTTCGCCGGGGCGTGGGGACTTTTTTCGGGGGGATACCCCCCCCCCCCCCCCACC
>JARLIH010000081.1 GCA_031291845.1 Isosphaeraceae bacterium
GCAACACGGTCGGCTGCACGGTGGAAGGCGCCGGGCGGTCCGTGGCGATCTCGATGATCCAGCGGCCCGGCTGGCCGCGCAGCGTGGTGACGAGGGTCCCGTCGCCGGCGGCCGCCAGCGCGTTGGCCAGCGCGTGCTGCAGCGCCAGCCGAGCCCGGCTCTGGTCGAGGGCCACGGCCCGGGGGCACGTCGCCTGGACGTCCAAACGTAACGAAGGTCCCTTCGGACCCGGCTTCAGCGCGCGGTTCTCCAGCAGTTCGCCCAGCAGGATCTCCGGGCTGAACTCCGTGATGTAGAGGGGGTCCTCCGCCTCGGACAACCGAAAGTAGTCACTGAGCTGCGCGAGCATGCGCTCGATTTGCTTGAAGTTCTCCTCGACGAAACGCAGGTCCTCGTCGAGCTCGGGATCCCCCTTGGGCACCGCCTGGCCAATCATCCGCAGCGACAGCCCGATCACGTTCAAGGGCGTGCGCAGGTCGTGGATCACGAGCGAGAAGAACCGCGCATCGGCCGGCACCCGGGGCGTCGCCCCGGCCCGTTGCCGGCTGCGGCTGAGCAAGCAACCCGCCCTTGCGGACAGTTCCGTTCGCACGTTGGGCCGCAGCACCCAGTCGCTCGCCTCGCCGTACGCGCCGAGCCAGGAGCCCGGGTCGGGGACCGCGTCGAGGACGACGAGCACCGGCAGCCCACCCGCGCGAATCGGCTCGCGCAGTTCCGAGACTGGCCCTCCGGCCGTCCCGTCCACCACAACAAGGTCGGGGCGCGCGTCGCGCAGCAACGAGAGCGCTCGCGCGGGTTCACCGGTGCGGCTCACGCGATAGCCTTGCTGCTCCAAGGACACGGCCGCCTGTTCGAGCCACGCCACGTCCTCGCCGGCAAGCACAACGTGAGCCGGAAGAACGGAAACGGCGGGCTGGCCCGCGTCCGTTGGGGACGGCATAACTTGACTCCGCCCGCTTTGCCTGAATTGAGTCGTGAACACTAGGGTAGGTCGATTCTTATCAAGTGCCCCACCGGCCTTTCCGAGGTCCGGAGAGCCTGCCGGTGTGGGTCGTACCGGTCGATCGGGGGGTTAGTCGACGACAATTGCCTCGTTCTCGCGCATCCGCACCTTTATCATGAACGCGGACCGCGTCTCGCCGCAACGGCGTGCGCTCCGGTCCCGGCGAACGTCAAAAACTCACCAAGGCTTGAGCTTCCAGCCCAGAACAAAGCCGATCCCGAGCGCCCAGAGCCCGAATGAGGTCGGATGTTCGCGTGCATAATCCTTCAGCCACTCGACCGCCTCGTTCGCCGCGCTCTCCCAGCTCTCCGTTGCCTGGTGTTGCGCAACACGCGTCATGTCGGCAGGAAAATCCGCTCGCAGAGTGTCAATCATCGCTAACGCTCCCGTCAGGAGTCATCGCACCAACGGCGCCTCTTCCGCACGCCGGCCGCGTCAGGCCGACAATTACGCGATTGCCTTCGGAGCAATTCCCGTTCCCAGACGCGACAAGTCCGTTTCAAGTTTGTGGGCTGCCCTGAGTCCCAGTGCTCCCCTCATTTCTCGACGGAAAACAGGGGCCGGCCTTTCGCCCGCAATCGGGAACATCATTTCCCAAACGATCGTCCCGGCAGCCGTTCCCTTTTCTCTGCAGCCCAAATCGGGAACAATGGTTCGTATTGGAATCGGTTTTGCTCAGCACCGGGCATGCGATCGCGCGACGCCAGCGGGGCCATCGCTCGGTCAGTCCAATGGAGAGCGCGATGGGGAACGAGCGCATGCGTCGGAAACTCTTGGTCGTTGATGACGATCCCTATTCGATGGCGCAGATCCGTAAGTTGCTGGAAAGCGACGAGCTGAGCGTCGACACCGCCTCCAGCGCGCAGGAGGCGCTCTCGACCCTGTCGGGGGCCGACTACAGCGTCATGATCACGGACCTGCGCATGCCGGGCATGGGGGGCATGGATCTCATCCGCGAGGTCGCCCAGCGCCGCGTGGGGGTGACGACGATCGTCACGACGGCCTTCGGCTCCATCGACCGCGTGGTCGAGGCGATGCGGCTCGGTGCCTACGATTTTCTCACGAAACCGATCGATCCTACAAACCTCAAGCTCGTCATGGACCGCGCGCTCAAGCAACGCGCGCTTCAAGACGAGGTGCTCAGGCTCCGGCAACAGCTCAAGGAAAACTACAGCTTCAACAACATCCTCAGCCGCAACCCGAAAATGCATAACATTTTCGAGCTCGTGCGGCACATCGCCGGCACGAAGAGCACCGTCCTCATCGAGGGGGAGACCGGCACGGGCAAGGAGCTGATCGCCAAGGCAATCCACTACGCGAGCGAGGAGCGGCAGGGGAACTTGGTTGCCATCAACTGCGCAGCGTTACCCGAGACGTTGCTCGAAAGCGAGTTGTTCGGCCACGAGCGGGGCGCGTTCACCTCGGCCGACGCGCGCCGGAAGGGGCGTTTCGAGCTGGCCGATAAGGGGACGATCTTCCTCGACGAGATCGGCGACGTCTCGCCGGCCATGCAGGCCAAGCTGCTCCGGGTGCTGCAAGAAAGGCGGTTCGAGCGCGTCGGCGGCCACGAGAGCCTGGAGGTCGACGTCCGGGTGGTGGCGGCCACGAACAAGGACCTGGAAAAAGAGGTCAAGGAGAACAAGTTCCGCGAGGACCTGTTCTACCGCCTGAACGTCATCAAGATCGACGTCCCTCCCCTGCGCGAGCGCCCCGAGGATATCCCCCTGTTGGTCACCCACTTCCTCACCAAGTACGCCCGGCCCAACGAGCCGGCGAAGAAGGTGGCGCCCGAGGCCATGGAGCGGCTGTTGGGCTACCGCTGGCCGGGTAACGTGCGCGAGCTCGAGAACGCGATCGAGCGGGCCTCGGTCACGACCGTCGGCGACACGATCGGCCCGGACAAGCTCCCCCCGCGGATCACCGGCATGCACCAGGAGGAGCGACCGCACTTCGAGATCGACCTGAAGCACCCGCTGCCCCATTATTTGAAGCTGGCGACCGAACAGATCGAGAAGCACTACATCCTCAAGGCGCTCGAAAAGTGCCGCGGCAACGTCGGCCGCTGCGCAGAGCTCTGCGGCCTCTCGCGCCGGAGCGTCTCCGGGAAGATCAGCCAGTATGAGATCGACAAGTATCCGTTCAAATCGAATTGATCTCAGGACCGCCAACGCGTCGGATCCCACGTTCGACGGTCCGGGAATTGCATTTAAGGTGTAGGGAACGTTTATCCGTATCCGCACACCGCGCAACTTCCGGAGCCGCGCCGATGCCACGACCCGACACGATGACGGCGGCGTACGTCATGACGCCCAGCCCCCGCACCTGTTCGCCCTTCAGCTCCGTGCTCGAGGCTGTAATGATCTTCCGCGAGGCCGACTGTGGGGCCGTGCCGGTCGTCGAGGACGGGCATGCGGTGGGTGTCGTGACCGATCGCGACATCGCGCTGGCGCTTCCCGATCACGAGGCAGACCTCATTGACCTCCCCGTCAGTGAAATCATGACGCGGGGGGCCGTGACGGTCACGCCCGACACGCCGATCGACCAACTGGTCGAGAAGTTCGGCGAACACGGTGTCCGCCGGCTCTTGGTCGCAGACCGCCAAGGACAGCTCGTCGGCATCGTCTCGTGGTCGGACGTCGCCCCTTACGCGGCCGACGGCGAGCTCGGCCGCGCAGTGACGGAAGTGGTCGAGCGGCCGTAGTCGTCCCGTTCCGGCCGTTACCGATTTCGGGAACGGCAGCCGGGTCGCGCGCGGCGGCACCCTTTTGGAGTGCGGAGAGCTTGCCCCCGCTTTGGAGTGCGGCGGCAAGCCGCCGCACTCCAAAGCGTCGGGGACCTCCTCGGTATCCAAATATGGGTTAACTCTTCCTGTCCGCCGGCCGGCCGCTGTAGAGCAGTACCGTGCGGATCCACGACGCGTTCCGGGTCAGTTCGTCACGCGAGCGCCGGAAGCTCTCGAAACTCTGGCCCACGCGCTTGCCGGCCGCCACGACGGCGACCCCCGCCGCCGCCAGGGTCGCCCCCCCGACGAGCAGCATGGCCCAGCCTTGATTGATGTGCCAGGCCGACGCGAGCAGCGTGGCGACGCCCAGCAGGATCACGGGGAGCGACGCCAGGACCACCGCGACCCCTCCCGCGGTGACGCCGAGCGGAACGAGGGCGCGATCGGCAGCCTGTTTGGCATCGAGCTCCGCCAGTTTGAGCTGGAGCTCCGCCAGCGTCGCGACGGAGTTGCCGAACTCGGTGAGACTGCCAAACATCCCGTTGGTGCGGGCGCCGTTCTGCGATTTCACCGACGTTTGATCATCCATCCGAGGAGCACTCCCAGTCCCAGCGCGATGCCGAGGGCCCGCGTTGGTTGTTTGACCACGTACTCTTTGACCCGCTCGCTGCCCTCGGCCAGCCGCTCCTGCGCGACCGCCGCGTACTGGAGCGCCATCTCCTTGAGCTCGTCCGCCTGCGGATTCCAGCTCGCCGTTGCCTCTTCAGCGCGATCGATCATGGGACCAACCTCCTTCATACGCAAATTTTGAACGTTTCAGCGGCCGCGCGCGCCCCCCGACCACCCCGCTTGACTCGGCTGCTGCGGGGGTGGACCCGCAGCCGCGGCCCGCTGTTGTTGCTGCAACAGCCAGTTCTCGGCGTAATGAACGGCGTAGCTCTGGGCCAGCCGGATTGCGATCGGCGAGACCGCGGCCCAAGCGGCCACGAGCAGGCCTTTCTTCGCGTTCTCTTTCAGCCGCTCGTCCCTCTCGGTTTGCGGGACGACCTCGCGGACATTGGCCGCCGGCGCGACCTCGTAACGAACGCTCCGCCGCCGTCTGGGAACGACGGCGTAACCTACCGCGAAGGCGACGCCCACCGAGATCCACGGATACATGCGAATGTAGCGGCGCCAGTCGGCCACGGCCTCGGCCTGCACGACCACTTCGCGGACGTCCGCGTGCAGGTCGCGGCGAATTTGCGCCATCTTTCGGCGGATGTCTTCGGCGTCGTTCGAGGCGGTGGCCACAGCCTGCTCTCCCGTTGAGCCTTTTTTGGTTGTCACACGGCCCGGGACGGCACGTCCCGCCCCGCGAGTGGACCCATGACACCCGCAACCCCGATGCCAAGTACGTCCGCGCGGCGAGGGGTGAACGGACTACGCGCCAACCGGAATTTTGCGCCGAGTGTCCCACTGGCAGGAATTCATTTTCTCACGCCGGAAGTGGGAAACGCCAGACACGTCTTGGACGCGCGGCCACGTACGGGAATTATGAGGGCGTTTGCCCCGATTCCGCGGTTTCCGCGGGCGCGTGGCGCCGTGCGGTGAGGTTCTTCCAGAGCCAGCGCCCGTGCTCTCCAACCTGGCTCACGAGGCGGCGGGCTTTCGACCGGGTCGAGACATGATGGAGGTGCCGGACGAGCGCGGCGCGTTCGGCCAGGTGCATGAGGGCGGAAAGCGTGGGCAGGAGGTGCTCGACGATGCCGAACGGGGCATCTTCGGGGAGGCCGACGGCAACAAGCTCGCGGAACGTGGGCGGGAGCGTGGCCCTTAACGATTCGAGGCGGGCGCGCACGGCGACCTCGCGTGTCCCTTGCCCCTTGGTCCACTGGTAGGGAGGCTTCCAATCGGCACCGACGTCGAACTCCGGGGTATCGACGGCCGTGACCACCGCGAGGGCCGGGGGGACTTCGAGACCGGGATGCTCCACGTACCAGCGATCCCATCCCTGCGCAAACGCGATGTCAGCCGTGTGTGAGTCGCGACGGCCATCGATGACGAGCAGGAGCAGGTCGGCCTCCACGGCCGCCTCGATGGCCTCGCGCCGGGTGGCGCGGTCGCGGGCCGACTCACCCCCGGACGTCACGGTGTAGCCGGGCACTTCGACCCAGCGGGCCGACTTGAGCCGGTCGAGCCACGTTTCGTCGAGGCCGAGCGCCCCCAGGCGCGCCCGGGCGAGCGTAAGATCGCCTGTTCGGGCCTCGTCGAGCGCGGCGATTAGACGGGTTTTACCGGAATCCCGCGCGCCGGCCACGGCCACGCTGATGGTGCCCAGTTCCCCGTCCATCGCCAGAGCGACCCGCGCCGATTTTCGGGTCAAACGGCGGTACTGATCGGCGCCAATGGCCAGACGGCCGCTGTAGAGCTCGACCAGGTGAGTGCCCAGGCGATTGACGTAGGCCCGGAAGAACCAGCGCAGCAGGTTCTGCTGCATGTTCTTCCAGGCCGGCTTGACCATCCACTGCTGCGTGCCGAGCCGGACCAGTCCGGTGACTGGGCTGAAGATCGGCAGGAGGTACGAGTAAATGTCGTTCGCGCGCTGAAGGTATCCGGCCACCTGGACGGCCCGCTTCCAGTGCGCGGGCGTGACCATGTCGCCCCCCGGCACCTGCCGGCAGAGCCCGTTCAGGTCTTCCGCCGCCAGCTCCAGCGCGGTCAAGAGCTCGACCAGCGGGACGTGCTCGATCGGGTCGGTCGACAGGGGGTGATAGTGCTGCGCGAGCCGCCGCGTCAACCGCCGGCCGGTCTCCATGTAGACGTCGACGCCGCTCAGGGCGTCCTGGTCCAGCGCGTCCCCCTGTTCCGACTCCTCCTCGACGATCTTCCACGCCTCGCGGTCGAACGGCGAGAACGTCTGCGGCGCGTCCCAATCGAGCGGCGGCAGCAGCTCCCGCTTGGTCCTTGTCCAGCGCGCGGCGAGGACCGAGAACACGATTCCCGACGCGATCCAGAGCGCCCCGGCAATCAGCAGCCAGCCGCGGTCGCGCAGCCAAAGGGCCCCGAAGCCGATGTACGCGAGCACCGGTCCGAACAGCAGGATGATGAGGACCAAGGCCCTCCAGTGCTTGAACATCGGTGCTTTCCCCCGGACTCCCCGTTCACCCTCGCCCCAGCGCTTTGTTCGCCGCCATCGACCTGATTATTGCACGGAACGTTCCTCGGAAGTATCGGACAACGAGAAACGCCCGACTCGTCGCGCACGGGAGAGTTGCGCGACGGCCGGGCATTCATCCGCGGTCAAAGGCGAATACCGGTTCGCTCAGCGGCCCTTCATGCTGCTGGGCAGGTGCCGGGCGATGGCCTCGGGCAGGTGCCGGATCGAGTCCGCCAGGGTCTGGAACGCATCCGGTAATTGTTGAACGGCCTCCTGGGCATGGTGAACGGCCTCATGCGCGTGCTTCATCGAATGGCGTGCGCGGTTCATCCCTTCATGGCCCCGCCGATCGGCCCATTCGGACCAGGTTTCCTCGGGACGCGAGAGCATGGAGGTCAGCACGAGACCCAGCCCGAAGCCAATTCCGAAACTGATCAACACGGAAGGCGTCGGGTTCCGTGCCATCATCCCTTCGGCCTTCCGGTAGCCCCGGGCCACTTCCTCCCGGACGGCGCCGTAGCCTTCCTGCAAACGCTCGCCCACGGCGCCGACCTCTTCTCGGATCTGGTTAGCCGGGGAAGCCGGCGACGGATCGCGGCCCGAGCCCCCGTTCTGGCCTTCTTGTCCCTGATTGCGGTTACGCCGATCGGTCGGCATGGCTGCAGCTCCTCGGATTGAGATGAGTGACGTTCCATCCCGCCCCGCGATTGCGGGCGCACACACCGAAACCGGAGGTGCAACGAGCGTGCCGCGGCCGCCAAGACCTGGAACCGGGCAAGGCACTTCTCACGGTAAAGCGCCCCACTTCACGATCAGGAACTCCGAAGGCGTTCCGGCCTTAAAAGAGAATATCTGGCACAGCGGTTGCCGGGGAATAGGGCGACCATTGCGGCGAACGTCGGCCCCAATGTGGGGCCGCTCCCTACGCCGGTATTTGTCCTTCGGGAGACAAGCGTCCATGAAAAAGGTCATTTCGTCAGCCCTGGTTCTCAGCTTGCTTTCGTTCACCAGCGCGGGTCTCGTCGGCTGCGGCGAGGAGTCGAAGGTCGAAAACAAGGAGGTCGTGAAAACGCCGGAAGGCACCACCACGACGACAAAGTCGGAAAAGATCGAGTCGTCGGGCTCAAACCCACCGGCCAATAGCGCCGGCGAAAAGGCCAAGTGATTTCGCCCCGCGAGTCAAACGCCCTCCGTCATGCGGAGGGCGTTTTTATTTTTCTCGAACTGACTGATTTCAAAACTTGGTAAAGCGTGCGATTGGCACTGCGATTGCTCTATCAACCATCAACAACATGTGGCCGGCAGCGGGCCGGCGGAGCCAGGCACGAGGGAGAGATACTTCGATGGCGATCAACGCTCAAGAGCTGCAAGGCCAGTGGAACCAGCTTCGCGGCCGGGTCAAGGAAAAGTGGGGACAACTGACCGACGACGACCTGCAGATCCAGGGTGGCAACGTCGACCAGCTCGTCGGCCGGATCCAGCAGAAGACCGGGGAAGGGCGCGAAGCGGTCGAGAAGTTCCTCACGGAACTGACCGCGCGCGGATCGTCGGCAGTCGCGCAAGCGGCCGAGTCGATCGGCCAATACACTCATCAGGCGAGCGACCGCCTGCGCGAGCACTACAGCCAGCTCGCCGACCAAGCGCGCGATCGTTACGACGTGGCGCAAGACATGGTCCGGCACAACCCGACCCAGTCGGTGGCGGCGGCCTTCGGAATCGGTGTCGTCGCCGGCCTGATCGTCGGGTTGGCCCTGCGCTCGCGCTGAGCCCGTTGGGGGCTCGTGCTGACGCGGGTTTCTTCTGTTCCCCCAAACCTTCGCGGCCGCTCGCCTGAGCGTCGCGCTTGAATGAGGAGTTGATCTCATGCTTCGCTGGGCACTTGCGTTCGCGATCATCGCGTTGATTGCCGCGGCCCTCGGCTTCTACGGGCTGAGCAGCACGGCGGCCGATATCGCCAAGTTCTTCGCCTTGGTCTTCGTGGTCCTCTTCGTCGTCGCCCTGATTGTGGGCCGGAGTGTGATCGGCGGACCCACGGTATAGCGGCCGGTCCGCGCGACCGGCCTCCTTGCCGATTGCAGGCTTCGCAGCAGGGCGGGCCGTTCCTCGACCAAGAGGAGCGGCCCGCCCTGCCGTCGTTTTGCCCCGTCGTGCGGCATGAGCGCCACCGGGTAGGGTGGATCAGCCCCGCAACGTCGCGCCGAAACGCGCAGCGCACGTCTCAACGGCGCTCTTCACGGCGAGTTCCACCTCGTCACCCGTCAGCGTGCGTTCGCGGTGCCGGAACCGCAGGCCGAAGTGAACGCTCTGCTGATCGGGGGGGAGATTGCCCCCCCGGAACGTGTCGAGGTACGTGATCGCCTCGAGCGTCGCCCCCGCCCCGCGGGTCACCGCGCCGGCCAGGTCGGCCCAGTCGAGCGCGTTCGGCACGACCAGCGACAGGTCGCGCTCGACGGCCGGGAACGGCGGCATCGCGCGATGGCGCGGCACCAGATTGGCTCGCTCCTGGAGCAGGTCGAACGACAATTCGGCCACCGAGCAAGCCCCGCGCAGCTCGAGCGCATCAAGCTGATCGCGGTCCACCTCACCTAGATAACCCAGGTGATGGCCCGACAGGAGCAACTCCGCGCACCGCCCCGCTGCAAACAGGGAGAGCGGTTGCTCGGGCCGGCGCGTTTCGAGCTCCTGATCCAGATGCAAGCGTTCCAGGAGCGCTTCGACAGCCCCTTTCAGACCCCGGAAATCACGGCCGCTGACCAGGCCCAGGCAGGTCGGCTCGCTCGGCAGGGTCTGCCCTTCGCGCGGCTGGTAGACATTGGCAATTTCGAAAAGCTCTGCGTCGGCATTGCCGTGCGCTTCGTTGTGCCGGCGAACGGCCAAAAGGCTCGGAACCAGGCTCTGCCGCAGCGCGTTCTCGCGCTTACGGCTGGAGTGATCGACCCGGATCGGAGGCAAAGTGGGGCCGGGCCGTAACGGCGCGCTCAGCTCGTCGGCGACGAGGCTGAACGTGTACGCTTCGTCGAACCCCTGCGCAGTGAGGGCCTGTCGCACTTCGTTCTCCACGCGCTCGCGCCGGCCCTTCGGTGCGCCGGCCAGGGGCACGGCACGGTCCTCGGGGATGTGCTCGTAGCCGTGGATCCGGGCGACTTCTTCGATCAGGTCGACCTCGCGCTCCAGGTCGCTCCGCCAGCTCGGCGGCCGGAACGTCAGCAACCCCGTCGGCTCCCCCTGCGGTTCCAGGCCAAGCGCGGTCGGGGCCTCGTTCCGGCCGGTGGCAACCCGCGCGTCGAACGCGGGGTGCTGCGCGTCGAGACCGAGCGCTCTCAAGATGCGTGTGACGGTCAGGTGATCGATCGAGATGCCAAGGATTCGCGGGATCTGATCGAGCCGGAGCGTTACCGGGGGACGCGGGGCGGTCTTCGCCCCCACGTCGATCATGCCCGGATGGAGCGTTCCGCCCGCGGTCTCCAGGATCAGCTCCGCACAGCGGCGGCTGGCCCACTCGGTCCCTTCGGGGTCGAGCCCGCGCTCGAAACGGTAGCTCGACGGGCTGTGCAGGTTGAGCGCCCGCGCTGTGCGACGAATGCTCATCGGGTCAAACTGGGCCGCCTCGATCAGGATGTTGCAAGCGCTCTCACCAATCTCGGTGTCAAAGCCGCCCATCACACCCGCGAGGCCTACCGGCCGCTCGGCATCGGCGATGACGAGCATCTCCGGCGCGAGCTCATAGACCTTCTGGTTGATCGCTTTGAGCGTCTCGCCCCGGTGCGCCTTGCGCACCAACAACCGGCGCCCGGCCAGGCGGTCGAGGTCGTACGCGTGCAGCGGCTGGCCACACTCGAACATGACATAATTCGTCACGTCGACAATGTTACTGATCGGTCGGACGCCGATCGTCTCCAGGCGTTTGCGCAGCCACCACGGGCTCTCGCCGACGCTTGCCCCGGTGACCACCCGCGCGGTGAAGCGGGGGCAAAGCTCCGGGGTTTCGACTTGCACGGCGGTGAACGTTTCCACCGGTGCGCCCGCGGTGGCCGGCCGCGGGTCGGGCACGTGCAACACTTTGTCGAAGAGGACCGCAATCTCGCGGGCGACCCCGATGTGACCCAGGCAGTCGGGACGATTGCTCGTGACCTCCAGGTCGATCGCCAGGTCACCGCCGACCTCACTGGTCGATTCATGGTTCAGCCCGGCCAGCGCGAGCCGCTCGGTCAAAATGTCCACCGGCATATCGAGCCGGACATATTGGGTCAGCCAGTTCCAACTGACGATCATGGAACGCTTGCTTCCTGGGTAGGGCCGGCCATTGCCGGTCGATTCGTCCCGGCCGGCAATGGCCGACCCTACATTCTTTGAGAGGGTGATGCCCCGATCTTAACGCGCCGAGGGGTCCTTCGCCCCCGTCTGCCGGATCTGGGTCGAGAGGTGGAACGGAAGGCCGTCGATCTCGTACTCCAGATCACCGAAGAGGGCGACGAAACCCTTCGATGGCCGCGCGACCTCGGCCCGGAGGGTGGGCTCGCGCGCAACGAGCAGAGCCGACTCCCAGACCGAATCGCGGAAGTCGCGCGTGTCCGACCGCGCGACCCAGACTTTCGCCGACTTCGGGGCGGCTTTCACCTGCACGTGCAAGAGAAGGTCGCCATCCTCGTCGTCGGCGTGCGTCCACGACACCTCGGGCAATTCCCTCTTGCCGACCGCGTGGCGGAAGATCGCCCCCACGCCGTTGACCGCGTAGTGCCGGTTCACCGCGAGATTGTGCCCGGCGTTCGGCAGGTACACGACGTGCTTCGGGCCTTTCAGGTCGCCCCAGTAGACGTTCAGCGCGTCGAGGGTCCAGTAGCGGTCGTTCGTGCCGTTGATCAGGAGCTTCGGCAGCATCAGCCGATCGCGGTACGTGTAGGGGTCGACCATCTTCCAGAGCCGCTCGCCGTCGGGATCGTCGTACTTCTCGGTCAATCCGCGGCTCGTGTAATCGTCGATCTGCTCGCTGAACTTGCCCCAGACCTCGAGCGAGTGGGCGCGCTGGGCCTTCATGTTGAGCGTGTCGATGACCATCGGCGCGATCGCGATCACGCGCGAGTCGACCGCGCCGGTCAGCCAGGTGGTCCAACCCCGCTTCGAGGCACCCGAGACGACGAAGGTGCCGACCGCCGGTCGCTCGCTCTTCTTGGCCCAGGCCTGGAGCGCATCCATCGCACGGACCGCGCTCTTGACCATCGGGAACAAGAGGGGCCACGTGTCGTCCTTGGTGTCCAGGTATCGCACGAACGTCTCGGCGATGAGCGTGTCCTCGGTCTTTCCCCCGAGCAGCGGCTGGTTCGGCACCTGGTGCAGCACGGCGACCGGCGCCCCGCAAGCGCGCGCGAGGGCAAGACCCGTCAGGTCGTCCTCCGGCTTCGGCTTGCTCTCGTGCCCGCCGCCCGTGATGAACAACAGCATGGCATCGCGGCGCTTGGCGTCGGGGGGCTCGTAGACATCCAGGCGGTGCTGCCAGACAATGTCCTGCCACTTTTGCGAGGTAAGTCTGATGCGGCTGACCTGCCCGCCCCCGACCTCCCGTTGGTCGGTCAACTCCCAGGCAAAGGCGCCGTCGTCACGCTTCACGTAGTCTTCGAGCCCCGCCGTCGCAGCCGGGCCCGTCAAGAGGCAGACCGCCAACACCGCGGCCGCCGTCAGTCCGTAATGGTGTCTCATCATGGCGCTCGCTCTCAATAAGGGGAGGATTTCACCGCCGAGGTCGCAGAGAACGCGGAGAGAAACACCGAGAAAAATACCGGATACGAAAAAAAATCACACTAACAAATGCTTGACAATTTAGCACTTTTTGATCCTCTCTTACTCGGTCTTTCTCTCCGCGTTCTCTGCGACCTCGGCGGTGAAATCCTTCTTCGACCATACGAGATAGACCGGGATGCCCGCCAGCACGATCAGGAAGCCGAATCCCGAGGTTTTCGGGTTCAGCGCAATGAAGTCGAGCACCAGCAGAACCGCCAGCACGATATAAATCAATACCGGCAACGGATACCCCCAGGTGCGATAGGGGCGTTCCGCCGCCGGCCGCCGCCGGCGCAGGACGGCCACGGCCCCGACCATCAGCATGTAGAAGGTGACGTCGACCGGAATGATGTACTCGAGCAGGTCGCTGTAGACGTTCCCGTACGAGGTCTTCCCCGAAACGCGATCGACCGCCACCGTCACGGGAAGCGTGAGGAGAGCGGCCCAGAACCCCTGGGCCCACAGTGCGACGGCCGGGACGTGCTGCCGGTTCGTCGTGCCCGCTGCGCGGAAGAACAGGCCATCACGCGCCATCGCGTAGGTCACGCGCGCGCCGGCCAGCGTCAGGCCGTTCACGCAGCCGAACGTCGAGATCAGGATCGCGAGCGCCATCACGATCGTGCCTTTCTGGCCCAGCACGTCTTCCATCAGCTTCGTGCCGACGCGGTCCTGGGGCGCGTGCTGAATCTCGGGGAGCGTGAGCGCGACGACGTAGGCCAGGTTCGCGAGCAAGTAGAGCACGACAACACTTCCGGTCCCGAACAACAAGGCCCGGGGCAGCGTGCGCCCGGGGTCGTGGGTCTCTCCGCCGGTGAACGTGACGTTGTTCCAGGCCGATTGCGAGAACAACGGGCCGATCATCGCCTTGCCCAGGAGGACCGCCAGCGCCAGGCTCCCCGCGAAGGGGAGTCCCTTGGCAACCTCGGCGGGGTCCCAGCCATTGGCCAAAGGATGCCACCACGACGCCGTCCACGCCGCGCTCGATTTGTCGATCCCGAGCGTCAGGCCGATGACGATCAGGCCGATGAGGGCCGCGGTCTTCGTGAAGGTGAACGTGTTCTGGATGAGCTTGCCCGTATGCAGCCCGCGCGTGTTCGCCGCCGTCAGGAAGACGATCAGGGCGATCGCCGTGAGCTGCTGCGTGGAAAGGCTGACCGCGTAGTGGCCGAAGGCGATCGGGACCGGGGCGATCAGGTAGTTGTCGGACGAGACGGGCCAGAGCACAACGCCGAGAAACTTGGCGAACGCGACCGCGACGGCCGCGATCGTACCGGTCTGGACCACGAGGAAGGTCGCCCAGCCGAAGAGGAACCCGACGGGGCGGCCATAGGCTTCGCGGAGGAAGACGTACTGCCCGCCGGCGCGCGGCATCATCGCGGCGAGCTCGCCGCAGCAGAGGGCGCCGGTGATCGTCATGAGGCCGGCCAGGGCCCACGCCACCAGCAGCCACCCCGGCGCGCCGACCAACCGGGCCGACTCGGCCGAGGTAATGAAGATGCCGGAGCCGATCATCGACCCCATGACGATCATGGTCGCGTCGACCGGCCCGAGCCCGCGAACCAGCTTCGGCGCGACGTCCGCGGCGGGCGCCGCGCCCGGGCCCACCGTCACGAGCCTTGCGCCACGAAGGCCTGAACGTCGGCGATCGCCAGCTCGATCGTCTCACGACGCCAGGTCGTGAGCGCCGAGTCGAGCGCACGCGTCAGTTGGTTCACCAGGTGTGACCCGGCGATTTGCGGAGTTTCCCCCTCGGCCCGGATCTCGGGGTAGTCGCGATGATAGACCTGCGAGCCATCGGCGGTGACACCGGCCGTTACGATCACTCGGCTCAAGTCGGTCGCCATGGGAGGGGCCTCATGGAAGGTTGCGACGTGCGACGATTCTGCACCTGCGAGGGCGGGAAAGGCGGTTCAGAACTGGCTCAGGAACCGGGTGTCGTTCTGGTAGAGCAGTCGGATGTCGTCGATCCCATGCCGGCGCATACAGAGCCGTTCGATCCCCAAACCGAACGCGAATCCCGTCACTTCGTCAGGATTATACCCGACCGCGCGGAACACGTTGGGGTCGACCATCCCCGCGCCCCCCATTTCAACCCAGCGGTCGCCGCCGTGCCAGAGCATGTCGACCTCGACGCTCGGCTCGGTGAAGGGGAAGAACGAAGGGCGGAAGCGAATCTTCACGTCGCGCCCGAGGTAGCTCTCGGCGAACAGGCGCAGCACGGTCTTGAGGTCGGCCATCGTCACGCCGCGGTCGACCATCAGGCCCTCGACCTGGTGGAACATGAACGAGTGCGTTGCGTCCACGGTGTCGGGCCGATACACCCGGCCGATGGCGATCACGCGCACCGGCGGCGGCTGGTTCTCCATCACGCGGATTTGCACCGTGCTCGTCTGGCTGCGGAGCATCGTGCGGTCCGAGAGGTAGAAGTTGTCGAGCGGATCCCGCGCAGGGTGGGACGCGGGGATGTTGAGCGCTTCGAAATTATGGAAGACGTCTTCCACCTCCGGCCCGCGCGCCACAGAGAAACCGAACCGCCCGAACAGGTCGAGCAGCTCCTCGGCCGTCTGCGTCAAAGGGTGGCGGTGTCCCAGGCGCGGGCGGATGCCGGGGAGCGTGACGTCGATTCCCTCCACCGCCGCGGCCGCGGGACGCTCCATGCGGACCTTGGCGGCATCCCATGCCTCTTCGAGGATTTTCTTGACGCCATTGAACCGCTGGCCGTAGGCCTTCTTGCCAGCCGCGTCGAGCGTCTTGAGACGCTCCTGGGCCGACTTGATGCGCCCTTGTTTCTGGCCGAGGAACTCGATGCGCGCAGCTTCGACCTCGTCGGCGCTGCGAGTGCTTTGGAAGGCGGCCAAGCCCTCGGATTGTAGCGCGTCGAGGGCAGCCAGCGCCGCGTCGAGAGCAGGAGAGTCAGTCATGGCAAGCGGCAGGATCCCCTCGTAGGGGCGGCGGCTTGGGGGCGCCGGTTTGCGCCGCCTTTGCGGGCCCCGACTTACTAAATTA
>JARLIH010000082.1 GCA_031291845.1 Isosphaeraceae bacterium
CCCCCCCCCCCCCCCCCCCCCCCCCCCCCCCCCCCCCCCCCCCCCCCCCCCCCCCCCCCCCCCCCCCCCCCCCCCCCCCCCCCCCCGGGGGGGGGGTGCGAACCACCAAGCCGTTCCGCCTGTGCGCAACGCGGCTGCAAACCGCTCTAACACGCGTTCGCGAACGAGCCGGCAGCTCGGTTGAGGAAGTGTCGGTCGACGGCCCTCAGCGGCCGGCGGCGCGAGTGAGAGGCGGAAAACCGGCTCCCTGGCAGCGCGCGGCGGGCGGTCGGCGCGCGGATCGAGGGAGCACGAAAACGGAGATCATCCCATGGGAGCGTCACGGAATTCGAGCGGGGAGTGGGAGCGGTCGGAGGAGCGTCCGGTGGGTGAGTCCGGAACGATCGATGGGGATGGGGACGTCCAGGACGTGGAGAACCTTGACGAGCCGGACGGCTTCCCGGCGGTCGCGTCGGGGGCGGACGACTCCGAGCCGGTTCGGTTCGCGGACGAGATTGCGCGGCGGGGCGACGAGGTCGTCCTGGTCACGCGCACGGCCGCCGAGGCGGCGGCGCTGCGCGACTGGGGGCTGCTCGCGGTGGCGCGTCCGGAGGACGGCCGCTGGTGCGAGGCGGCGCGCGACGTGTTCGAGGGACGCGATGTGGTGTTCATCAAGGGTGGGGCGAATCGCAGTGGCGATTGGTCCGATCCCGACGTGCGGGTGATGAGCCTGATCGTGCGGCAAATCGGGTTCCTCGAGCCGCGGGACTGCGCGGCGCCGGAGCCCCGGAACGACCTGGCGGTGTTCGCCAACGACCAGCGCGCACGGGGAATCAGTCCGGAAGCGTTGGTCAGGGAGGCGCGGGAGTCGCTCTTCGACGTGCGGGCCTTGATGGCGGCCAAGGAGGGCGCCGGGGACGCGGACAGGGAGCCGGAGCCGGACTGGCCGCCGTTGCGGTACGGACGGCCGCCCGCGGCGGAGCCGTTCCCGGTGGACGTCTTTCCCGAGCCCGTCGCCCGGTTCGTCCATGCGGTTGCCGAGGCCGTCGGTGCGCCCGCTGATTTCGCCGGCCTCGCCGCGCTGGTTACGGCCGGTGCGGCGATCGGGCGGAGCACGGTGCTGGAGCTCAAGCCGGGCTATCGCGTGGCGCCGGCCTTGTTCGGGCTGAACGTCGGCGGGCCGTCGAGCGGCACGTCGCCGAGCCTGGCGGCGGTCGTGCAGCCCCTGCGCGCGATCGACGGCGCGCTGCAGCGGTTGTATGGCGAGGAGCTGGACCGGTACGAGCAAGCGGTCCGGGAGGCGAAGGAAGCGGGGAGAGATAAGCCGGCGGCACCGGTGCTCCGGTCGGCACTGCTGGAGGATTTCTCATTCGAGACCGTGGTGGGGCAGCTTGCGCGGAGCCCGAGGGGCCTGCTGGTGGCGTGCGACGACGGGGGGCCGTGGGTCGCGAGCCTGGCCCGTGGTACGGAGCGCCGGCTCTGGTTCTCGGCGCTGCGCGGGCTGCCGTTGCGGATCGACCAGAAGCGGGCCGGCGGCGCCGAGGGGCCGACGCGGCTGAGCGGGCCGTTCCTGGCGTTCTGCGGCAACGTGTCGCCCGGAGTGCTGGAGCGCGTCGGCGAGCGGGCCGAGGGGTTCTGGGAGCGCGTGCTCTTCGCGGTACCGGACGCTGCGCGATGCCGTCCCTGGTCGGGGCGTGGTTTGGCGGACGAGGTGCAGACGGCCTGGGCGGACGCGATCGATCGCCTGTACGGGCCCGCGGCAGCGGCCGCGGCGACGATCGCGCCTCGGGTCGTCGGGCTGGCGGCCGATGCGCAGGAGGAGTGGGCGCGCTGGTACGATGCCCGGGCCGATGGCCTGAACGGGCCCGAGGCCGACGCGGTGGAGCGCGCGGTGGACCGGAAGCTGTGCGACTTCACGGCGCGTCTGGCGTTGATCCTGCATGCGCTCGACGCGGCGTGCCATCCAACGCGCGCCGAGGGGGCACCGCTGCCGCCGGTGAGCCGATCGGCGCTCGAGCGGGCGCTGCGGCTCGGCGTGTACTTTCGCGTGCACCAGCGGCGTGCGCGCTTTGCGGCCGGCGATCGGAGTGTGGATGGCACGGCCCGGGCGATCGTCGACTGGCTGCGGCGCACGGGCCGGACGCGGTTCTCGGTGAGCACGCTGAAGGGGAGCCTGCGCTGGCTGGCCCACCGGCCTGGGGAGGCGGAGGGGGCGCTCGACTGGCTCGAACAGCGCGGGGCGGTGGCGCGCGGGGCGCCGACGCGCCCCGCATCGCGGCGAGGGCGTCCCCCGAGCGCGGTGTATGCGGTGCATCCGGAGCTGTGGTCGCAAGCGCGACGAGAATTACAAGAAAATGGCCCGCGAGGCTGAAAACAAGGGAAAACCGCGGTTACGAGAAATGACAAGAAATGCCGAGAAATGCCTAAACAAATCGGTAAGCGCCCGGCCGACGATGCGCCGTCGTTGGCCGGGGCGGCGCCCTGGCGAACCGACACTTTTCTCCGCGCCGGGGAGGGAGCTGTCAGCTCACCTCTCCCCCTGGGAGAGGTCGGCCGCGTTGCGGCCGGCTAAGGGCGCCGGTTGGGTGCGTGTCCCTGTTCGCCCTCACCCGGCCGCTGTGCGGCCACCCTCTCCCGGGGGGAGAGGATCGCGGCGCAGTGATCCGCTGAGCCCACTCCGAACGGGCAAAAGTGTCGGTCCATCAGGGCCGGAGCCGGGTGGTATGTCCTGGAGTCCTGGGCGGTCGAGCTCGAGGTCGTCTGCCGGGGGCCCCCGCCGTTTCCGGCCGATCGGGCACGGCTTGCGAGCACGCGAGATCCGCTGAAGAAACCGTGAGGGACCCCGCCTCGACGCTCCGCGTGCCCAACGAGGGGAGTGACGTCCTTCGGCAGTTGCGACCGCGCCGATTTTAGTATAATTATGATAAATTATAAAAATGTTTAAAGTATAGAAGTGACTATTCAAGAAAGGAAGTCAATTGGATGACATCCAGCGTCGTAACTTTCCGACAGGGGTCGCAGCGGTTGCGGCCGCCACGACCACAACTCTGGCCGGGACTGGGCAGGCCGAAGCCGGTCCGCCGTCCCTGGCATCCAGGACCGGCCTCGTGCTTGAAGCCCATGGGCGAGCGCTGGTCCGGCCGCCCGCTGGATTCAACGATCCACCACCGCCTCGTTGACCGACGCGGCGATGGCTCACGGGACACTCACGATAAAGCTCTGCGTCGATACCAATGGAAGGGTAGGGCGACACGCTCGCGCCAAGGCGTCGGGCGTGCCACCCCGATCGAACCGACTCGATGGATCGAGGGACGTCATACCTCTTACCACGACTGGCTCTCTTGTTCCCGAATGGTTGCGACCGGCTCAATAGGCGTCTGCGCTGACGACCTCGCCGTTCGCCCTGGTTCCCAGGGCCCACCAGACGGACATCGCGACCGAGTCCTTGACGAACTTGACGCTGCCGTCGGCCATGCAGCAGTTGACGCCGCCGGAGTGGTAGCTCGACGCGTTGGAGTAGATCATGTCGGCCGCGTCGCAGCTTGCGGAGCAGTCCTTACGGCAGCCGCCCCAGGGGTACAGCTTGCTGTTGGGGGGGACCACCGTGTTGAACAGCGTCGCGCCCGAGTGCCCGACGGCCCAGTAGTGACCGTGCGTGTTGGAGATGTTGCTCGCGACGAAGGCCGTGTTGCAGGTCTGGAGGCCCGAGTTGACGGTCGCGATCGGGATGGTGTTGACGTCGAACACCTGGTCGCCCGTGTTGTCGCCCGAGTTCATGATGAGCTGTCCGCGCACCGCGTTCGCGTTCGACGGGCTGACGATCGCCTCGGAGAAGATGATGGTGTTCGACGTGCCGTCGGTGATCCCGTTGATCCCGTAGGCGATCCGCCAGGCGAAGCAGCCGGTGGTGTCGCCGGGGTTGACGAAGTCGGCATTGACGTAGGTGGTGGTCCCGAAGCAGCCGTTGTAGCTATTGATGTTTGGGCTGCCCCCCCGGCCCGACTCTCCGGCGTTACTGTCGGAGGGGCACAGGAACGCGTTGATCTTGGTGTTATAGGCGGTGGCGTTGGCACCCGTCGCCTCGCCGGGGCCTTCGAGCGAAAAGTTGATCGCGCTGTAAATCGCGGTTTGCTCGATGTAGGCGAGCATCAATCCGTGCGCGCTCCAGTTGTTCCAGGTGGCGCCGTGCGTGTAGGAGCTCCCCAGCGGGAACTTGTTGGCCGACTGGTGGTAGTTGTGCAGCCCGAGGCCGATCTGCTTGAGGTTGTTGACGCACTGGGCGCGCCTCGCGGCCTCGCGCGCAGCCTGCACCGCGGGCAAGAGCAGCGCGATCAAGACGGCGATGATGGCAATGACGACCAGAAGCTCGATCAGGGTGAATCCGCGGCGTAACTTCGTGTTCATAAAGGGCTGTCCTGGAACCGGATAAAAGGAAAAGGAAGATAGACCGCTTCGCTCGCGCACGGCGGCTCGCCGCTCCCGGCAGCGCCGTATGTCGTTCAGGCCGGACGGCGGGGCGTGCGCCGCCGTCACTTCTTGCGCTTCGGGGGCGCCGCCGCATCCATTGCCCTCTTGGCGTCCGCCTCGGTTTGCGCCCTCGCGACGGGGTCGTTTCCCGCCGCCGCCTCGTTCGAGCCCCCGCACCCGCTCGGCACGACCACGAGCGCTCCCGCGGCGATGAAGACCCGGCCCGCAATCAGGAAACAATGGAGTGCTCGCATCGATGATCTCCGGAATCATGAAATCCGAGAAAAGGACGCAACATCGGATCCGGCACTGCGCTGGACGTACTTGAATTCAACACGCGCGCTCGCTAGTCTGAATTTCTTAGAACCGAAGCAGCCGCGCTTCCCGGCAGCGCACTTGATGTTTGACGGCAATCGATCCGAGCGCGCAGGGAGACCTAGGAGTGACACGACGTCCCATCGCGGAACGGACACGCGCAACAAGGCCGTCGCAAACAATGACAAATGCGGATTCGAGACTTTACCACCGTCTATCTTTCCAGCACAATGAGATAGAAAGGAAACTTCCTTGAGATTTCTTGTCAGGCGACCGATTGCCACAAGGGCTTGATCTCTCACGATGCTCGGTCAGGAGAAAGGCCCTGGCCTGGTTTGCTCCCGCTTTGGTCGGGTCGTTTCGAGGATTGATTCGCATTGCTTGGTTTGGTCGAATGAGATCCTTTGCACTGGACATTGAGATTCGTTGTCACTGTAGCGGCGATCGTAATGGCGCGAATTCCTCATGTGGCCCTGATGATCGAGACGTCGAGCGTCTATGGCCGGCGGCTGCTCGAGGGGATCACGCGGTATCTCCGGACGCATCGGAGCTGGTCGCTTTTTCTGGAACAGCGGGAGCTTGATTCCGTACCGCCGCGGTGGCTCGGGACGTGGCGTGGCGACGGGATCATCTCGCGCTGGAGCAGCCCGAGCGTGGTGGCCTTGCTGCGCGAGGCCGAACTGGCCGTGATTGACGTCAGCGATCGTCGTCCCCCGTTCGGGCTGGTGCGGATCAGGAACGATGACCGGGCCATTGGGGTACTGGCGGCGGAGCACCTGCTGGAGCGAGGGTTCCGGTCGTTCGCCTATTGCGGCTTCAAGGGGGAGTACTGGGCGATCGACCGGCGCGAGGCGTTTCTCGAGACCCTCACGCGCTCGGGCTTTGCAAGCCAGGTCTTCGAGTCTCCCTGGAGCGGGCCGGGGGCCGAGCCCTGGGAGGATGAGCAGGAGCGGATCGGCACCTGGATCAGGTCGCTTCCCAAGCCGGTGGGCATGCTGACCTCGAACGACGTGCGGGGTTTCCACGTTCTCGACGCCTGCCAGCGCTTTGAGCTCAAGGTTCCGGAGGAGGTGGCGGTCATCGGTGTGGACGACGACTCATTGCTCTGCGAGCTGTGCCGCCCTTCGCTTTCGAGCATCGTTCCCAACCCGGAGCAGATTGGCTTCGAGGCCGCCGCCGCGCTCGACCGGCTGATGGGGGGCGGGAGCGTGGACTTCGAGGAGCGCGTGATCCCGCCGCTCGGCGTGACGACGCGCATTTCCACCGACGTGCTGGCTGTGGATGACGAGCATTTCGCCTCGTCCGTGCGCTTCATCCGCGAGAACGCCTGCCACGGGCTGACGGTGGAGGAGGTGCTCGAACGCGTTCCGCTGTCGCGATCGACCCTGGAGCGCCGGTTCCGCCAGTTCCTGGGCCGATCGCCCCAGGCCGAGATCCGGGCGGTGCAGCTCCGGCGCGCCCGGCAACTGCTCGCCGAGACCGATCACGCGATGAGCCGGATCGCCGAGCTGGTAGGCTTCGATCACGCCGAGTATTTCAACGTCGCCTTCAAGCGCGAGTTTGGCCTGACCCCCGGCCAGTTCCGCCAGCAAGCGCAGGGCGACCGCCGTTCCCGGGGCACCTCGCCCAGCGCCCGCGGGGAGGCCGAGGCGTGACGGGCGCGCAAAGAGAATGTAGAGCGCTCAGCCCTCACGCGGAGCGGAACGTCCATCGGCAGCTTCATCGATTGCGCGGAAGTCTCCCGAGCGGACAAATGGAGAACGTCGATCATCTTGCCGAGGTCGTTGGAGCAGTGGATGGGCTCGCCAAGTCATCGGGTCGAGGACTGAGTCGTTGGCGTTACCTTTTGCGATCACCCACCCCGGAAATTCCAGGATATTTTAGCGCCGTGAGCGAATGGACTCGGAACGACGCTAAAGTTTCGATCCGAGGGCGCCATCCATGAGCGCAGGAGCAGCGGGTGCCGCTGCCGCCGCTGCTGCGGCCGCGGCGGAGTTGATGAGGCAAGAGGAAGAAGAGATGACCCCCTACACCGACAAAGACCTGGCCGAGGGCTGGGAGTTCAAGATCGTGCGGGCCAATTCCGCCCTGTTCCGGAAGCCTGAGCAACTCCGCGCCGTGCTCGAGGAGGAGCGGAAAGGGGGGTGGACCCTTGTCGAGAAGTTCGATGATTGCCGCATCCGCCTCAAACGACCGGCCGGCACGAAGATGATCCAGGGGGACTTCGCGGACGGCTACGATCCGTATCGGACGACGGTGGGAATTTCCCAGGGGCTGATCCTCGTGATCATCCTCGGCGTTGTGTTCGGGTTGATGGCCTTCGTCTTTCTGATGATCGCGATCGGCCGTTGAGCCGTATGGATCACGATCAAGTACGTGTGGGTTCGATCGCGCGGGCAGGGCCGTCCCTTACCGGCGCGCCCGTAACGTAAACTTCGGGCCGGCGCGGGTTGCCTACGTACTCATCCCGCGAGACACCTGGTTTCGTACAAGTTTCTGGACGAGCCAGTGCGCACCCGCCGTTGTGGGCCGGACCTCCCTTCCTGCCGGGACCTGAACCAATTATCATCAGCGGTCGGCTCGGACCGAACCCGTTCTCTGTTCTCTCGTATCCGGGAGACCCCGCGATGGCCGGGCGCGCTGACACGGCACGCGACTTGCGCCTTGGCCTGGACCTGCTCGAGTGCGGAGCCATCGACGAGGAACGGCTCGTCTCGGTGGTCCGCGCCTGGGCCGAGTCACCGGACCGGCCGCTGTCGGAGTTCCTCGACGGCCTCGGCGTGCTTGCTACGCCCGCGGGAGCCGGCCTCGAACGGACCGTGACCTTGGCCCACACCGATCGGCCGCCTGTTGGGACGGCCGCCGGCCCGGAAACCGAGAGCGCACGTTTCCGGGTGCTGCGCCCGCACGCGCGGGGTGGCCTGGGAGAGGTCTTCCTCGCGTTCGACGCCGAGCTAAACCGCGCGGTGGCCTTGAAGGAGCTACAGGCCCGCCTCGCCCATAACCCCGATGCCCAGGCGCGCTTCCTACGGGAGGCGGAGGTCACGGGGAGGCTCGAGCACCCCGGCATCGTGCCGGTCTACAGCCTGGGCCGGTATGCGGACGGGCGCCCTTACTACGCGATGCGTTTGATCGAAGGAGAGACGCTCAAAGGCGCGATCGAGCGGTTCCATCGCAAGGGCGCGTCGGGGCAGGGGGCTGAGGACCGTGACCTGGCGTTCCGGCGGCTCTTGCGCAGCGTTGTCGACGCGAGCAACGCGGTGGCCTACGCGCACAGCCGAGGGGTCGTGCACCGCGACCTCAAGCCCGAGAACATCATGCTCGGCCGGTTCGGCGAAACCCTCGTCGTCGACTGGGGGGTCGCCAAGGTGCTCGCGGATCCCCAGGACGAAGGGAACGTACCACAACCGAGCGCGGTGGACGCGTCGATGACCCAGCCCGGCGCGCTCGTCGGCACGCCTCGGTACATGAGCCCCGAGCAGGCGGCCGGGGACCTGGAGCGCGTTGGGCCGGCGAGCGACGTATACAGCCTGGGCGTGATTCTCTACTGCGTGCTGGTCGGGCACGCGCCGTTCATGGACGGCGACGTGTCGACGGTTCTCGACCGCGTGCGGCGGGGTATTTTCCCCGCCCCGCGCCGGGTGCGCCGGTCGATCGATCCGGCGCTGGAGGCGATCTGCCTGAAGGCCTTGGCCCTCGACCCGCACGACCGTTTCGCGTCGGCCCTCGAACTGGCGGGCGCGCTCGAGGCCTGGCAGGCCGACGTCCGCTACCGGGGCGAGCAGGAGTTGGCCTTGAACCAGGTGAAGGGATCGTTAGCGCGGCTCTGCCTGGAGCGCTCCCACAGCGCCTTCGAACGCGACGCGCACGACGAGGGGATGCTCTGGCTGTCCCGCGCGCTTGAAAGCGCCCCCAACGATCCCCCGGACCTTCAGCGCGTCATTCGCACGAGCCTGTGCGGCTGGTACGCGGGGCCGAAGCTGCAGGAGCGCGGGCTCCGCCACAGCTGCGCCGTGCTCGCCGTCGCCTTCTGCCCCGAAGGGCGACGGCTGGCGACGGCGTGCGAGGACGGGACCGCGCGCCTCTGGGACGTCTCCACCGGCTCGCTCCTTTGTCCCCCTTTGAAACACGATGGACCCGTGCGCGCCGTCGCGTTTCACCCCGACGGCAACACGATCGCGACGGCGGGAGACGACGGCACGGTCCGTCGCTGGGATGCCGTAACCGGCGCTTCGTTGGAGCCGCCCCTACGCCCCGGCTGCCCGCTCCGTGTGTTCGGCTTCAGCCCCGACGGCTCGCGGCTCGCGGCAGGCGGTCCGGAAGGGTTTTTTCTCTGGGACGCGGCGACGGACCGGCTGGTCGTAGCCCGGGAGGAGCGGAGCACTCGGGCGTTCGCGTTCTCTCCCGACGGTGCCACGGTTGCCCTTGCGGGGGACGGAGGGGTTCATCTCCTCGACTCCGGGACCGGGCGGTTGTTGCGCTCGCCCCTCGCGCACGACGGGGCCTCCTCGGTCGTGGTATTCGACGCCGACGGTCAGCGCGTCTTGGCCGGCTGTCTCGACGGCAATGCACGGCTCCGGGAGATCAGCTCGTGGGTCGACGCCGTAACATTGTCTCACCCGAGTGCGGTCCTCGGCGTGGCGTTCCGGCCCGGCGGAGACGCGTTTGCGACGGCGTGCGAGGACGGGACCGCGCGCCTGTGGGACTGCGCCTCGGGTCAACCGATCGGCGAGGCGCTGGCCCATCGGGCGACGGTCGATCGGCTGGCGTTCCGACCGGACGGGACGATGCTCGCGACCGGGAGCCTCGACGGCATGGTGCGGCTCTGGTGCGCGGTGACCGGCCTGCCGATCGGTCCCGCCCTGGCCCAAGGGGGAGCCGTCCGCGCGCTGGCGTTCAGCCCCGACGGCCGCCGGCTTGCGACCGGCGGCTCCGACGCGACCGTGCGTTGCTGGAAGGTTCCCGAGCCCGTCGAAGGGACTGCCGAACGCATTGCGTGCTGGGTGCGCGTCACGACCGAGCTGGAGTTCGACGCGGGGGACGCGATCCGTCGCATGGACGGCCCGACGAGCTGGGACCTGCGCAGGCGGCTGAGCGAGCTGGGAGGACCGCCGTTGCGGTAGGCTGGCCGGCAGATTCCACTCGGGGCGCGAACGTGGTTGCAAGAGACTCTGTCTCTCCGGTGTCCACTTGATTCGTGTAAGGGCCGGCCATTGCCGGCCTTACAGGTGGACAATCTACCTGCTTGTGCCTAACGGCCCGGACGTTACAGCGGGCGGGGTATTGTGGGCGGACTCGAGTCCCCACGGCTGATTCTACAGGATCCGCCCGATGACCACGCAGGCGCTGTTTTAGAAGCCAATCATGAAACGCTGCATCCGCTTTATCGTCCATCAACGAATTCCCGGCGCGTCGCGGCAGGTAGGGCTTTTCAGTGCGGCCTACTGGCTTCAGAGGGAAGGCGAGCTACGTCCGCACGACAGCGAGACGCTTACCGAGCTGCTCAAGTGGTTTGAAGCCGAGCTCACCGTGCCGCCGCGAGGGACGATTCCCGACCAGGCGATCTTCTGGTACTTGGATGCGGGTTCGTTCTCGGACCGGATGTGGGAGCTTGCGCACCTCGTCGGTGAGTACGGCTTCACGACGGAATTGGTCACGGCCGGTTCCGTCGGCCGTATCGTGTACCAAGACAACCATCAAATCGCCGCGGTCCCGCGCAAGCGTTACGCTCGCTGAGTTGCACTGGCGGTCGTCAGTCCGTTTCCTCGCTTGCATGGGAATTGCGCTCGGAGGTCGGATGGATCGCAGACCATCCGTGGGAGAGAACCCTTTGATTCGGATGTGCCGCTTCACGATTGGCGGGCTGATGTGGGTGGCGTTCGCCCTCGGCTTCAGCTTCGCCGCGTTGCGGAACGCCTCCGAGGCCTGGGCCGGCACGGTGTTCCTGGTCACGTGCGGCGTACTGGCCTGCGCGATCGTCGGGGTCGTTTGCCGTCCGGCATCCGAGCGGCCTTGGTGGCTGGGCTTCACCCTTTTTGGCTGCGGCTACTTGTGGCTGGCGTTCTGGGGTTTCCCGGCAAGGAGGTCACCCGCGTTGCCAACGACCAGGATGATGCAATTCTGGGCTGCCTATTTCCAGGTGCCTCTTGCAGACCCCAACTTGGGGGTTCTCGGCGGTTTCGGAGGGTTCCAGCGCAGTGAAGGAGACTTCTATCTGCAAATCGGTCATTGCCTCTGGAGCCTGCTGTTCGCCACCTTCGGCGGGATGTTGGCAACCGTCTTGTGTGGTCAGTTCCGGGGCTACACCAGCGTTCCCAGCGCAGTTCCCGATCGTGACGATCGAGCATCCGTACAGTGGTGGCGCCGACCCGCCGCGATCGTCCTCGAGGGATCAGTGCTGCTCGTGCTCGTTACCCTGGTAGGATACCCGCGGAACCCGGAGCTCCTGGCGGGTGCGTCATACCTGCTGACGTGTGCCCTTATCGGTGTGGCCATCCTTGGCACTGTCCTGGCTGGAGGCGAGCGCCGCGCAGCGTGGCTTGGCGCCGCGCTCTTCGGGGGGTGCTACCTGGTCCTCCACCTCGACACGGTCTCCGACGGTCCGACGTGGTCCCCGTACCGGCCGGCCAATTACGTTCTGGGCGTCGTTCGGCCCTGGCTGATCTCGGGAGTGCGCGTACTCCACGGGTCAACCCTCGTGAACGACGCGGCGAACGTCCGCATCCGACAGAAGCTGGACCAATGCGTGCCGATGAGCTTTCCCAACGACACGCCGCTCGAAGACGTGATGCGGTACGTTAAGAGGGCGACCGAAGGTCCCGACGACCAGGGGATCCCCTTCTACATTGATCCCATCGGCCTCCAGGAAGCCGAGAAGACGATGCGATCGCCGGTCCAGCTCGACATTGACGGTCTCCCGCTCAGGACAACCTTGCCGCTTCTCTTGAAGCAGCTCGGTATGGGTTACTTCATACGAGATGGTATGCTGATCGTTACGGCCGATCCCGACGTGGAACATAACCCGGACGACCCTTACTTCCTGATCGGCCATAGCGTCTTGACCTGCCTCGCGGCGGGTGTGGGGAGCCTGCTTGCCCCGCTCGTCGCCGGCGCACGTCGTGACGAAGCGGCAACTCCCGCCTGAGCCAGCGGAACGTTTCGGACCCCAGGGGACCGATGGTTGCCAACCATGCAATGGCTCGAGCTGCTCGCTTTCAAGACATGGTGGCGCTATGACCCGACGGAGGGTCCTTGGGTTGCGGTGCCCTATCATGTCTTCAACCTCTTCGAGGGATGCGCTAGGCACTGAGCTCCTGGCTGATCTGGCTGAAGCTGGCGAACCTGCTGGCCCTGTTCGCACTTCGGGCTGCGGTGATCCGGCGATTCTATCCAGGGAGCAAATTGTATTGACACGATGCGCTCATTTGAGCCCCCTTGGGGTTGAGAGAGCCGCGAAAATGAAACCGCCCTGGGAGCGGAAATGATGTCCCACAAATCCGCACTGGACAGGTAGAATGGACTATCAAAGGGGTGGCGTATGACCAAGGCCGTAAGAGCGCATTTATCGACGTGCAACATTCTCTGCGGACTCGTAGTCGCGGCCTGGGTGCTCATCCCCGACGCACGGGCCCAGTCGCCGGCCCCGACGTCGCCAAACGACCTCTTCCCCGCAGAGCTATTTGCGCCGATACCCCACGCGAGCCAGTCCAGCTCGGACCTCGTCATTGTGTTGTGGCTCGAACGCCATGACCCGCTTGGCACGCTCCGCCATCAGACGTACGACCGGCGCAAGGGAGAATACACACCTGCCGTGGACGCCTGGCTCAAGATGATCGGGCGGGAGTACCCGAATTACGTGGCCTACGTGCGGTACGTCGACGTCGGCAAACAGGACGTCGGCGACATCGTCCGCGCGACCGTCACCGCGGAACGGAACGAGTTGCTGCCTGAGTCTATGATAGGGCAATTGCCGATCAAGCCAGGACGCGCTGTCGGCTCCGTGAGTCCCCGTCCACGCCCGTCGGCCGGGGCGAGTCCCTTCAAGCACCAGATTGGTATCAGGCGCGCCCCGGGAAGCGGCGGCATGTCCCTGGGCACGACCTCGTCGTACCCGTTCCCCACCCCCTTCCCGTACCCGCGCCCCCACCCGTGATCGACCGTGCGCAGAGAACGAATGGCGCAATCCGCTCCTTGCCGCCGACATGAGCAGCGCCCCCATGGCTGAATCGTACCGGCAATCGGCATCAGCGATCCCACGTGATTCGGCGTGTCACTGCGTCTTGGAGCGCGTAGGATAGCGGGCTCGCGACGGGACGTTTCACGGGAGCTCGCATACAAATGGTGTGGATCGGTCTTGGGGCGTGGTGGGTCGCCTGTGCTGCGCTCGGGTGGTACGTCTCCGCGCAAAAAGGCAGGGGGGCCGCCGAGGGGCTCGTGCTGGGCCTGCTGTTCGGCCCACTCGGGGTGGCGGTTGCGCTGCTGCTGCCGACGGTCGCCACGCTCTATCCGCGCCTGCGCGCGGAAGAGGGCGGACAACTGCTCTTCGAGTGCCCGGCCTGCGGCTGCGAGGCCCGGACGAACCGCGAGCAGGGAGGTCAGCTCGTGAGTTGCGCACGCTGCCGGTCGCGGTTGCACGTCCCGCCGGGCCGCAAGTCCGTCGCGTCCGACCTGCCGGCCCATGCGCCTGTTCCCACCACGTTCGTGCCGGCGAAGAGCGCTCTTCCGCTGCCGGCCGACCGCTACCTGCAGGGCGAGCTGATCGTGTGGGTCTGCCGTTGCGGTGAAGAGCGCATGGCGCGGCGGGACCAACCCGGTGAGACGGGTCCGTGCCGGAAGTGTGGCGCGGTCTTCGAGATCCCGGGCTGAGGAGCGTGGTTGAATGGGGCGCTCCTCGAATGTGGTCTACGTGGCCACACTTGCCTCGGAGTAAGTGTCGGGCCCTTCCCATACATAGCGAGTTCGCAGCTTGGTGGCGCTCCTGGGCCGCGCTGTGGGCGGTCGAGAAGACGTCGGGCGAAGCGTGGTCGTCCGCTTACCGCCGAGGGCGAGGTCGCCATCGACGAGCGGCAGGTCGGTCAGATCGAGCGGCCCCCCGCGGGGTCGACGATGCGGGCGAACAGGGTGATCGGCTCCATCGCCATGGGCCGGACTCCTCGGCAGTGATCTGGCTCCAACGCACGGGAACGATGGCGGAGACCAATCGCTGGCGCCCCTCACCCGGACAGTCGCGCGTCCGACCTCTCCCGCAAGGGAAGAGGTGTGTTTCTGGTCCCCTCTCCCCGTCTGCGGGGAGAGGGTCAGGGTGAGGGGTCTTCGCCTTGCCGTCAGGACTTCTTTGTAATGTTCACATAAGTATGCACATGCGGAGCACCACGGAAGTGCCACACGAAGGTCGGGCCTTCGAGCCGCCAGATGTCCCAGACGTGGTCGCCGCCGATGTCGCCCGACTCGTAGAAGGCCATGTGCAGGGCATCAAGGCCGCCGCCGTCCTTGAGGATCAAAAGGGCCTCGTCGACGTCCTCTTCGCGGTACGGGGCGAGGATGACCTTGATGACCTTCTCGACGAGCTCCTTCTGGTCGGACGAGAGCGCGCCGACGGAGATGCCGGGGAACTTGCCGTCCTTACCTTGTACGGGGACGGCGGCCTCCGGCGGGGCCTTGGGCTGGAGGGCCGATTTGCGCTGCGTGCCGTCAAGCGCGTTGAAGACCTCGTTGGCCTTCTGGGTCTGGTAGTAGAACACGTTGCCCGGCAGCCCCTTCTGGCCGTCCCCTGCGCCGTGGCCGTAGACGATCGGGCCGCCGAACGCAGCGCCCGCGACCGTGTTGCCGTCCGCGCGAATCGTGACGTGCCGGCCGGTCAGCTCCCACTCGAACTGGTCGCTGCCGGGGGTGCCGAAGACGGCGACGTGGTACTGCTCAATCCCGCCGTGGTCGTCTTCCATCTGCTTCTGGAACCGCTCGTAGCCGTCGGGGCTGACGAGGCCGCGGAAGATCTCGTCGATGTTGGCCTGCTGCTCCTTGTTGAAGAAGTCGCCGATCGTGGGCTTGGTGATGGCCCAGTTGGCGTTGATCTTGGTGCGGAGCGGGTCGTTGAACCCGAAGCAGACAGCCTTGCGCTGCTCGTCGGAGAGCGAGTCGTAGAACCGCTTGACGGCGGTCTCGGCCGTCGACTTCGAGGACGAGGCCGCGATGACCTTGCGGCCGCCGGCCAGAGGGAGCAGGCCGCCGGCCAGGGCAGCCCCCGTCACCGTTTTGACGAAGTCGCGGCGCGTGAATCCACCGTCGCACTCAGGGCAGGCGTTGCGGGGTTTCTCGGACATCGTCGGGATCCTCCTCCGGCTGCGCCCCCCTCGGCTGCGCCCTCCAGGACCCTCCCGGGTTGGCTCGCACGAATTTCGGACGGCAGGTTCCTGAATCGTAACCAGCCTGGAGCGCGGTCTGCAACGACTTGCCAGCCGGTGCGGCCGCTTCGAAGATGGGGCAAGCACCGGACCAACCCTCTCCCCGCGAACGGGGCGAGGCGTTTTTCGGGAGGAGTCGTGGTATGGGTCAGCCCGCAAAGGGCGCCAACCCACCATGATTGGCTCGGAGACACCGACGATGTTACGACGTTTTCTCATCTTATGTGCCTGCATCAGCGCGTCCGCGAACGCCCCCGCAGCGCGGGCCGAAGTCCAGGCCGGCGCGGCGGTCCGCGTGATCACGCCCGATCCGCTCTTGCCCGTCTCCGGCGGGCTGGGCGTTCCCAAGCCGGCGCGCGAGAAGCGCGGTGAGCTCACGGCCCGGGCGCTCGTCGTGAAGAAGGGGGACGTCACAGTGGCGTTCGTGGGACTCGACCTGCTCGGGTTCCCGTCGGTGCTGGGAGACCGCGTGCGCGCGAAGGTCAACCGCATCCCGGCGCAGAACATCCTGATCGGCTCCACGCACACCCATAGCGCTCCCGATTGCTACGCCTTCCCCGACGGCCGAGGGGGACACACGGGCGACCTCGCGTACATGGACCTCGTCTGCGACCGGGCCGCCGAGGCCGTGAACGAGGCGATCAACCGCCTCCAGCCCGCGTGGCTCAAGATCGCGACGGGCGAGGCCCGCGGCAAGATCGCCTACAACTACTACGCCCCCGACCTCTACGACCGCCGCATGAGCGTGATCCAGGCCGTGACTCCCCAAGGTAAGACCATCGCCACGCTCGTCAACTACGCGATCCACCCGGAAGTGTTGGGCAGCAACGTGGGCATCGTCAGCCCCGACCTGATCGGCCCGCTGTGCGAACAGATCGAGGCACAGACCGGCGGCGCAGCACTGTTCATGAACGGCGCCCAAGGGGGCATGGTCACTGCCGACAACCGCAACCTCGACCAGCCGAAGGACCCGGTGCGCGGACAATGGGCCGACGCGCGCTCGTGGGACGAGTGCCTGCGAATCGGCCGCCTCATGGCCAGCGAGGCCCTGCGCATCGTCAAGGACGCCCCCGAGCAAAAAGACCCCACGCTCTTCTGCGACGCCATCCGCGTGCGCTTCCCGGTCGATTCGCTCTTGATGTGGGCCGTCATCCTCGGCTCGCCCCTGCACTATCCGCATAACGAAGACAAGTCGATCAACGCACGCATCAACCTCGTGAACCTCGGCGACGCCCAGATCCTCACCATTCCCGGCGAGGCCCTGCCGAACATCGGCTTCTACCTCAAACGCAAGATGCGAGGGACGCACAACCTGCTGTTCGGCCTCACGAACGAGGCCTTCGGCTACATCCTCACGAAGGTCGATTTCCAGAGCTTCCCGCGGTACGACTACGTCTCGCGCACGTCGCTCGGCGAGATGACGGGGGAGATCCTGATCGAGAAGTCGCTCGAGTTCGTCAACCGATCGCCAGCCCCCGATCATTGATGAACCCCCAAGCGAAAGGTCAGCTCTCGGGTGGCACGCCTAGAGTCTGCGATGGGCGTGGTGCACGTCCCTGGCGGCTCGACCACGCCCGTCGCAGACTCCGGGCGTGCCACCCCAGCCGCATCAGCCACCACTTGAAGGGGAAGCACAACGGCGGCTCTCACGTCGCCGTGTTCGACGACCGGGGCGCGGTGGCCAGAGCCTCGACCCCGCCGGCCTCCAGCCTCTGGTAGATGTCCTGGGTCGGGGCGAGCCAGACGGAGCCGGTGCCGCGGAACGTCTGGAGCAGCCCTTCACCACTCGTGAGGGTACCGAATAGGCTCTTGGTCGACTTCTCGACCGAGAACTCGATGCGCCCGGTCCGCATCAGCGCGAAGTTGCCGTCGACCTGGAGCGTCTGGTCCTTGAGGTCGACGCGCAGCACTTCCTCGGCCGGGACGGGCGACTCGAAGACGCAGACGCCCGTTCCCTTGACCCGGGTCTGGAATAAACCCTCTCCGCCGAAGAGGGCCGAGGAGACGTTCTTTTGCAAGGCCGCGCCGACCTCGAGGGAGCCCTCGCCGCAGTAGAACATCCCCCGGTCGCAGACGACCTCCTCGCCGGCCAGCCGGTAGACGAGGAAGTGGCTGAACGAGGGCTCGAGGTAGATCTCGCCCGTCCCCCGATAGCGCGGCAGGATCGCAGCCTCCTTGGTGACGAACTTGTTCATCATCGCCCGGCCGAGCCCCGCGACGCCACCGAGCTTGCTCTCCATCTGGATGTGGCCCAGCATGAAGTGCAGGGCACCCGACTCGGCAATGGCTTCGCCGTCGCGCAGGGTGATGCGCACTTGCTTGAGCCGGATGCCCGCCTGGTTCGCGAAGTAGATCGTGGAGGCCGAGCGGTAATCCTTCGCTCCGCCGAGCCTCGCGTAGGCGAGGACCTCGACCTTGAAGCGATCGCTTTCGGCCATGTCGATCACTTCAAACTTCCCCGCCGGCGCGGGTGTCGCGAAGGGAGCCGGGGTCTCGGGTGGTGGGCCGGCGACGGGGAGGGGGGGCGGAAGGGGGGCGATCGGTGGCGGGCCGGCCTTGAGCTGCGCGGCACGGTCGAACAGGCCGGCCACTTTGCGCGCGGCGACCCATGCGCCGTCCCCTTTGCGCAGCTCGGTCTCGGGCTGGATCTTCCCCTCGGCCGCCTGCTGCACCAACTCGGCCGCGGAAACAGGGCCGAACTCGGCCCCCCCGGCCCGGAAATACCACTCGGCTGCCATTGGGGCTTCCCCGTTTTTTGCGACCGGCCTCCCCCGCGGATGCGCAGGGTCAGTTGATTCCCAGCGGGTCAGGGTAAAGGAGCGAGGGTGGCGAGACAAGGTCGACGGTGCCTCGGCAAGTAGGGTGACGTGCCCGGAGTCTTCAACGGGCGTATTGGATACGGAGACGGCAAGGCGCCCGTATCGTAATCTGGTCGCGGTCCGGATCAGCGCAAGGATGATCGGGACCTGCATCTCCGCATCGCGGGCCAGCAGCGCAGAAAGGAAAGATGAGTTACCCGCAGATGACTCAGATTTGCACAAATTAAGAACTAAAATACTATTTTTACATCAAAATATCCTTGATATATTTTATCTGATTCTATCTGCGTAAATCCGCATCATCTGCGGATAACCCGCTTCCCGCACTTTTGAGATGACGTCCCCGTACGGATCAGCGCAAGGATGGTCGGGTCCTGAATCTCCGCGTCGCGGGCCAACAGTAGGGCCTTGGAGATCGCCTCAGCGGTCTTCGGGTCGTCGTTGGCAAACGGGGTCGACCAGTCCTCGATGGTGATCATCGGACGCCTCGCACGTCGGGCCGGGCTTCCTATCATGGGTCCGCGTAACCAGCCATGTCATGCGCAATCCGTGGCCGGGCCGGCCTGTCGTGATGCCTCCGAAATTTCCGAAAAATCCGAAATTTCCCCCCTCGGCTGGCCCGCCAGGGGGTCGTTTCGGGAACGCGTGGTCATAGTCACAAGCCCTGGGTGGACGTCATAGGTCGGGCTGTGCATCCGTCCGGGTCGACCGTCCGGGCGCGGCACATCGGGACGGCGCCGGACCGCGTGGCGCTGCTCCAGCGCACGCAATGCCGACGCCGGCTCGCCCGGCCGCGTGGGGAGCCAGCGGAGGGCATCGGTCAGCTCGCTGACGGAGAAGTGGGCCCGCCCCGTCCGCCGGACCCAGTCGAGGATCGCCCCCGCCACGGGCTCGCCCGCTCCTCCCGCGACGACCCAGCGGACGCGCCGATGTTGCGCCTGGAAATACGCCCCGAGCCGCAAGGCGCCTCGCAACGTCTCGACATCCACGGGCGGCACCCGATCCTTCGCACGGCGTGCGGTGTCGCAAGCATCGTGCAGCAGATGAACGATCAAGGCCAGCCGCGCGACGGCCCCTCGTAGTTCGACCTCCACGGCACGCTCGGCCGGGTCGTAACCGGGCGCGTTGACCTCGTCCGAGCGGGCGTTGTACCACGCCACCCACTCCGCCTTGGCTCCGTCCGACAGCGCGACCGGCTGCGGTTCCGGCTCACCGCCGGGCGCGATTCCCGGCCTGCGCGCCCGCAATCGTGCGAGCGCCCCGGCCCAGGCGTTCGCCGCCGCGTCCGGGATGCCTTCATCCGACCAGTGCGGTTTCAGCGCGGGGTCGGGGAACGCGAACAACAGGTATTCGAACACCCCGCTCATGGCCCTGCCGCCTCGTGCTCGCCCGCGCGTGCCGAAGGCGGCAAGCGCTTCGGGGGTCAGGTTGCCGCAAAACGCGAGGAAGGGGGTGAAAACGCCGTCTCGGGCGCTACAGACCGCCTCGGGCCAGACGTCGGCATACGCCGTGGCCCGACCTTTGCGCGGAGCGCACAGGGTCTCCAGCCACGTCGTCGCGTCCTTCCGCGCGACCAGGAGCCCGCGCGGGTCGTTGGCCAGCTTGTAGGCGAGCAGCTTCTCCGAGCCGTCCGCCAGCGCCCCCTCGTCGACGTCTCCAAGCGGCTCTGTCACAGCCTTCAGCGCGAGCGCGGCGCCACTGGACGGCTCCGCCACGTTCAACGCGTGGAGCAGGGGCCACACGCCTTCGTCCGCCTTCAGCCGAAGCGCCGCGCTGTAGCCGATCGCCGCCCCCGCCGTGATGAGCGCAGTCAGCGCGGGGAAGTCGACCGGCGCGCCGGCCTCCCGGGCCACCGCGCGGACGAACCTGGCTACACCTTCCGGCAGCACGTCGAGCGGAAACGGCTCGACCGGCGGCAGATCGCCCAGCCGCAAGGGAGGCCAATCCGCCTCGAACTCGGGCTCTGGCTCGACCGGCCCGACGCGCGCCGGCTGCGCGCGCAAGCAGGCCAGGGCCTCGGACACCAGCACCTGTGAGCTGACACCGAGTGTCCGCTGCCGTCGCACGTACTCATGCAGGTTGCGTGTCGTCCCGTGCTGCGGCGACTCACCCGGCGCGAGCACCCCAACCCGCCGCGCGACGCCGGCCAGCACGAGCGCATCGCGCTCCGCCCGCGCGGGGTCGGCCGCCTGACCGTGCTGCACGACCACAACGTCGCGCCCCGTCATGAGTTTGAGTGTCGCCCCGTCCCAGTCATCCGGCCGCGCGACGGCCAGCAGCCCCCACCCCCGGAGCGCGTCCGCCCCACCCGCGTCGGCCGTGACAAAAACGACCTCGCGCTCCCGCCGCGCCAGCTCCGCGGCCAATTCCGTAAGCCCCACCCGTCCGTCTACCAAGCTCGTCGGCGCCATACGGCCCCCTCGGTCCTCGTGGTATGCCCTCCGGGCGCGAATGGGATGCGGCACTCCATCGAGTGGGATTGTACCGTATAGTATTCGTTTGTCCAGTACAATTCCGCCAGGATAAAGCGATTTCCCATAAGAAACGGGAGACTTCTCGCTGATCTCCACCGCGACTCGCGGTTTCGGCTCAAACGGCTGAGCAGGGACGGTGTTGGGTGCCATGCCCACGTCTTCGTGGGCATGCGCCCCTCCGCCGGCTCGGCCCGAGGC
>JARLIH010000083.1 GCA_031291845.1 Isosphaeraceae bacterium
AAAAGCGCCCAGCCCAGCCCCGAACGGGCTCGTGCCCGCAGGGCGGGTGCGTCCGCCTCCACCACCTGCCGGAAGAGCTCGGCCGCGCGGTCGTACTGCTTGGCCCCGAGCGCGGCCTCCGCCAGCCGGAGCCGGGTCGGGGGGAGCGTCTTGCTCTTGGGAAAGCGCGTGGCCAGCTCGTCGAGCGCCTTGGCGGCCTCGTCGGCTTGGCCCAGCTCGAGGTCGGCCCGGGCCAGGTGCGCGAGCGCGTAATCGGCGTATTCGCGGGGCGGCTTGGCGCTGAGGTATTTTTTGAGGACCGGTACCGCGTCGCCGAAACGCTTCGCGTCGATGTGCCCCTGGGCCACCATGAGCTGGGCGTCTGCCGCGACCGGCGCATCGGACTTCGCGGCCAACTCGTCGAGCAGCTCCTTGGCCTTCTCGAGCTGTCCGTCGGCCCGGTAGGCCAGGCCGAGGTAGTACCGCTGGCTTTCGGCCGTCTCGGGCTCGGGCTTGTCCTCGGCGAGCGACGCATTCAAGCGTGCGATCGCCTCCTTGGGTTGTCCGGCGTCGAGCGCGACGCGCGCCTCGATCAGCCGTGCGTCGGCGCGGAGTGCGCTCCTGGGAAAGCGCTCGGGCAAGGCCGTGGCGAGCGACCGCGCCGCGCCTTTGTCGCCCGCCTCCAGGGCGAGCCGCGCGGCGTGGAGCAGGGCAACGTCGGCCCACGGGTCCTTCGGATCGATCTCCGACGCCTTGAGGAAACGTGCCCGGGCGTCGTCCGTCTGCTTGAGCTTCTGCTGCGCTTCCGCCGATCGGAAGAGCAGGGCCGGGGCGAGGGGTGTATTCTCGAACCGCTTCAAAGCGTCGTCGAGCGTCGCGAGTGCCTCGGCCGCCTGGCCCCGCTCGAGCTGCGCGGTGCCGAGCGCGAACGCCGCCTGGGCGCCCACGTTGCGCGCGACGTCGCCCGTGGCAAGTGCGCGGAGGCTGGCTTCGGCCTCGGGAGCGCGGTCGAGCTTCAAAAGGGCCTCGGCCCGTCGCAGCCGCGCCTCCGGCAGGAGCGAGCTCTGGGGCGCGAGCTTTTCGAGCGTGTCGTACGCCTCGACCGCCTGGGCATACTCCCCCGCGCCGGAGCGGACCTGCCCCATGTGAAACCATGCCTTGCTCACCCAATCCGCCGCGCCCGTGCGGGCCAGGTCGTCGAGGACCTTGAGGGCGGCCTCGGTCTCCCCTTGCTGCGCCAGCGCACGTCCCAGGCCGAGCTTCGCGCGGTCGGCCAGCCGTCCCTTGGGAAAGTCGGCCAGCGCCTTCTCGTAGGCCTGACGCGCCTCGGGCAGGGCACCGAGCCGGAGGCGGACGTCCCCCAGGTAGGGCCAGGCCGTCTCATGGAAACGATGCTTCGGGTACTTCTCCGTATACGTCTCCAGCGCGACCCGCGCTGCGGGGAGGTCGCCGAGCATGAACGCCGCCTCACCCACGCGATACCACGCCGTCGGCGCGTTCGCATGCTCCGGGGCCGCCTTCAGAAAGGCCTCGAACTGCCGCCGCGCCTCTGCATACTGCCCCTGGAACAGCCGGGCACTCGCCAGCCCGAACCGCCCCTCGTCCGCGAACGCCCCCGGCGCCGCTCCTTTCAGGAAGCCTTCGTACTCGGCCGCCGCCTCCCGGTAGCGTCGATTACGGAACAGGCCGTTCGCGAAGTTGAGGTCCTCCGGCACGTCGCGCGCCGGGGCCTCCTGGGCCGGCGCGGGGGCCACCAGCGCGAGCAACAGGCCAAGCGTCCGGAACGCCCGGCAAAGGCCGGTGTGAGACGAGCGGAGGGGCACGGGTCCGTCTCCTTGGACGTCGGCGTCCCGACAATGGCGAGGATGGGGGAGCTACGGCAAGGAGCGCGCGAATCCTGACCGCCGCCCCGCGATTGATTGTCCCTTATACCCGTTCTCGCCGATTCTCCTCAAGCCGAGGGCTCGACGTAAGTTGCAAGTTGCATGAAATGGGCCCGTGCGTTCCACGCACCCTACAAAATGCGGTTCGGCCCCTCTTCGGGCCTGGACGGACCCCTTGATGTCCGTCCCTGCGCGCGGCCAAACTCGAAGTCGGAGACAGGTCGAGACCGGCCAAGCGCCGGCTCCATCGCCCGTTGAGGGGACATCCGCATGCGCATCGCCGTGACCGGAGCCACGGGTTTCCTCGGCCGCTACATCGTCGCTCGCCTGGCGGGCGCGGGGCACCACTGCGTTTGCTGGCACCGTCCGACCAGCGACCTGGGGCATTTCGACGTCCCGAAGGGGGCGCTGACCTGGATCCCCGGGAGCTTGGAAGAGGGCAAATCGGCCGACGACCTGGTCGACCGTTGCGAGGCGGTGGTCCACGCCGCGCTCGAGCGGCCGGGCGGCGGATTCATCGGGTCCGAGGGGGATCTCGTCCCGTTCGTGGAGGCGAACGTCGTCGGCACGCTCCGGCTCATCGAGGCAGCGCGCAGGGCCGGCGTCCAGCGTTTTGTATCCATCTCCACCTGCGCGGTCTACGACGTGATCCTCGGCGACCGTCCACTCGACGAGGCGCATCCGCTCTGGCCCAAGAGCCACTACGGAGCGCACAAGGCCGCGCTCGAGGCGTTCGTCCACAGCTACGGGCTCGGCCACGGCTTCCCCATCTGCGCCTTGCGGCCGACGGGAATTTACGGGTTGGCCCACCCGCCCAGGAAGAGCAAGTGGTACGACCTGATCGCCGCCGTCGCCAGGGGCGAGGACGTCGAGGCGCGCCGGGGTGGCAAAGAGGTCCACGCCGCCGACGTGGCCCACGCCGTCGAGCTTCTTCTGGGCGCCGACGCCAAGGCCATCGCGGGGCAGTCGTTCAATTGCTGCGACCGTTATACCTCGGAATACGAGGTTGCCACGATCGCCAAGGCGATGACCGGTAGCCTGGGCGCGATCCACGGTGAAACGCCGACGCCGAAACACCAGATCGACACATCTAAGATCCACACACTGGGTATGCGCTTTGGAGGTCTGCCACTGCTGGAAAGAACGATCGAGGCGATCCTGGAGACCCTTCGCACGACGGGACCGAGTTGATCCGGTGTTTTGCTCCGCGTGGGTATCGACACAAGGTTTTCTCAGGCTGGACCGAAGGCAAGTTCTCGTTCCCACGCAGAGCGTGGGTACGAGCGCTCCCGCGCGATCGAGGCGAAAACTCATTGTAATATCCTGTCCATCGCCGGTTTCTCTACCGGATTTGGTCGAGCACGTCGTGGAGCACGCCGGCACTGCGGCGGAACAGCTCGGCTTCCTCGTCGTCCAGGTCGACCGACAGAACGCGTTCGACGCCGCCGCGGCCGACGACGCTGGGCAGGCTCAGGCAGACGTCGTGGACGCCTTGGAACCCGTCGACCAGGGAGCTGACCGGCAGCACCGTGCGGGCGTCGTTGGCGACGGCCTCGCAGATGATCGCCGCGCTCAGAGCGACCGCGTAGTTCGTATAGCCCTTGAACCGCTTCACCTGATCGCCCCCCTGACGGGCTTCCTCGGCGAACGAGCGGACCGTCACGTCCCCCGGCGAGAACCGGACGCCGCCGGCGCTGGCGACGGACAGGGCCGGGAACTGAGACTCGCCGTGCTCGCCCAGGATATAGGCCCGGATGTCCTGGGCGTTGATCCCCGTGTCGCGACTCAGCAGCGCGCGGAAGCGCGCGGTGTCGATGAGCGTGCCCGTTCCGAGCACACGCCCAGGGGGAAGCCCCGAGGCCCGCAGCGCGACGTACGTGCAGACGTCGACGGGATTGGTCAGCACCACGAAGACAGCACCCGGCGACGCCGCAGCCAGCGGCGGGACGATCTCCCGCAAGAGCCGGGCATTGGCCCCGGCGTGGGCGAGCCGGCCGCCGCCGGCTTCAGGGCTGGCGCTCGCGGCCAGCAAGACGATGTCGCTGCCGGCGGAGTCCTCCAGGTCCCCCGCCTTGACCCGGATCGGCCGCACCAGGGCCGCCGCGTGCAGCAGGTCGTGGGCGTCGCCCAGGGTCCTCTCCCGGCTGCGCCCCACGAGCACCAGTTCGTGCGGGATGGCGCGAGCCACGAGCGCGAACGCCGTGGCGCCCCCGACCCGGCCGACGCCGACCAAACTGATTTTCATGAGCCTTCAATCGGGTATCGCGGCGAGCCCCCGCGGGAGCTCACGGGTAAAGGTCGGTGCTCAGGTACTTGAGGCCGCTGTCGCAAACGATGATGGCGATCGTGTTCCCCCGCTCGGGGCCCGCGAGCAGCCGGAGGGCAACCGCCAGGTTGGCCCCGGTGGAGATGCCGGCGAAGATCCCTTCCTCGATCGCCAGGGCGCGGGTCAGCTCCGCCGCCTCGGGGTCGTCGACCTGGAGGAACTCGTTCACGAGCGCGCGGTCCAGCAGCGGCAGGTCGTGACGTCCGTAACCGGTCCCCTGGATCTTGTGCCGTGGGTCGTCGACGCAGACGCCGGCCAGCACGGCGGCGCGCGCGGGCTCGATCAGGTAGCCGCGGACCGACGGGTTGACCCGGCGCAGGTAGCGCATGACGCCGGTATAGGTACCGCAGGTGCCGGCGATCATCGCGAAGGCGTCGATCTGCCCCTCGGATTGCTCCCAGAGCTCGGGGCCGGTGTGCCGCTCGTGGGCGCGGCAGTTGTCGTCCGACTCGAACTGGTAGGCGCGAAAGGCGCTGCGCTCGGCGACGAGACGCCGGGCCTCCTCCTCCACGAGGTTCATGTCCGAGCCGGAGACCTGCCCTGAGACGCCCCCCGGCCCTTGATCGACGAGCACCACTTCGGCCCCGAAGGCGGCCATCTGCCGCGCCCGCTCGACGGTGTTGCCCCTGGACATGACGGCCACGAACGGGTGCCCGAGTGCCGCGCAGACGATCGCCAGGCCGGTCCCGGTGTTGCCGCTGGTGACTTCGACGACGGCCTGACCCGGGCGAAGCCGGCCGTCGGCCCTGGCACGGCGGACGATCTCGAGGGCAACCCGGTCCTTCTTGCTCGATCCGGGGTTGAGGTACTCGAGCTTGGCCAGGATCCGGCCTTCCAGCCCTCGGCGGCGGACAACCTGCCGCAGCTCCACCAGGGGGGTGTTGCCGATCACGTCCAGGATCGAGCCGGCCAGCGGCGGCGGCCCGCCCCTAGGGCCGTCGAGAGCGGACGTGGCGTCGGGTTCGAGAGCAGCCGGCTGCGCATTCATGGTGAGAACCTGCTCGATGATTCTTGGGGTTGCTGGTCAGGGCTGGTGCGGGTTCTCGCCCTGTTTCAACTCGGGCGGCGTCGCCGCGCCGGGGGTGACGACGAACGGCGCCTTGCCCGTGGCCGCCCAGAAAAGCTTCGCCGGTCCTTCGGGGTAGGTTTTGCCCGCGACCCAGGTATGGAAGATCTTACCGTGGAGGGTACGGACCTTCGCCAGCGTCTGCTTCTCCTCAGCGCCCCGCTGGGTCAGACTGCGAATGAGGCCGGCGTCGACCTCATACTCGTGGTCGTGCCAGTAGGCCTGCTCCTCCGCCGGCATCGTGCGGAAGACCTCGTCGCTGACGAGGTACTCCACGCCGATCAGGCGGGCGTCCGGGCCGGTGCCGTCGTAGAGGAGGCACTGGCTGACGTCGTCGTTCAGCGGCTTGCAGTAATGGTAGGCGACCTGGACGTTGGACGGCCGGTCCTTCTGGAGGTGGACCCCAGCGAAGGCCAGGGGGCAGTGAAGCACCTCGGCAACCGGCGCCTTGACGCCGGCCGGGCCGGGGCGATGGGCTTCGCCCTGTCCACGCGCCAGGATCGCGCCGGCGAGCACAACCGATAGGCCGGCGACGCCGAGCACCCCGGCGCGGCGGGTTTTTCGAGTCACAGGTAGCAGGGCCATGGAGGTTTCCCGATCGGAACGCGGTGTAGGGCGGTCGGCGCGACCCGCGGTCACGCCGACCACGCGGGAGAGGGACTCATCGGCTGCCCAACGACGTTTTCGCCTTCGCGACGTACTCGGGAATCAGCGTCTCGAGCTTGCCACGAGCCTCGACCGAAGCGAGGTTGCCCTCGGCGTCGACCAGAAAGACGCGGGGGATCGAATCAATGCCCAGCTTCGTGATGAGCGGGCTGTCCCACGCGCCACCCAGGTAGTTTTGCGGCCAGCCGATCTCGTTCTTCTCGACGAACGCCTTCAGCCTGTCGAGCCCCCCCTCGCTCTTGGGGGAGTCGAGGCTGACGCCGATGAACTCGACCCCCTGGTCCTTGTACTGGGCGTACAGCTCCTTCATCTTGGGCATCTCGGCGATGCAAGGGCCGCACCAGGTGGCCCAGAAGTCGATGACGACTACCTTGCCCTTGAGCCCCTTGATCGAGACGGGCGCTCCCTTCACGGCGTCGTCGAAGGCGAGGTCGAACGGCTTGCCGACCTGCTCGAGCAGCGCACGCTTCGCCTCGGCCGCCTTGACGACGGGGGAATCGGGGAACTCGGCGGCCATCCGTTTCTCGAGCTTGCTCTTCAGGGCCGGGTTCTCGGTCTGGCCGGCCAGCCCGTTCAGCAAGAACGCGCCTCGGCCGTCCTTGGGGTCCTGGCGGATAAACTCGTCGACGACCGGCAAGGCGGCCTCGGGGGTGCTCTGGTTCGCGACGATCGTGGCAATCGCCCTGATGTACGACGCTTCGCGGGCTTGCTTCTCATCCTTGATATGGGGGAGCGCCTCGACGACTTCGGCAGCCACCTGGGGCGCGATCTGCGGGTTCATCATCACGACCTGCCAGCGCGCGATCAGCAGCTTCGGGACCTGCTCGTGGTCGGGGTGCGAACGGAACAGCTCCAGGGCGAGCTTCCCCCGGAGGTCGAGCACCTTGTTGGCGGCCTTGCGGAAGGCCTGAACCGACTCGTCGTCGGTCTTCGACGGGTCGTACTTGGGCATCTGGGCCGCGGCGTATTCCTTGAGGATCGTCTCGGCCGGCCTCTCTTCGGCGAAGGCGATCGACGCGGTGGCCAGACAGAAGCCGAAGATGAGGACGGCAGGGTGTCGTCGCATGGCGGTCATGGGTCTCCCTGTTCGAGTTTCCAGCGCGGCCGTCGCAGGGCGAGTTGTCCGCCCCGCCGGCAGGCTCGTGGCAAAAGTCTTAGCAATAGGCCGGGAATCACTTCCCACTTTCGATTCGCCCCGGGGTGGCCGGGAGTCGTTGGGAACGACGCAACGAGACGTTATTGGAAGACGTTTCGCTGAACGCCACCGCTCAGCGACCAACCTTCGAACGCGCGCACCGGACCGAACACACCCGGATCGAGAACCACGTGCGACACGGTGACCACGGGACACCGCGGCGTGAAAGCGAAAGCAAGCCCCGCTCTCCAAAGCCGTCGGCACGCCAGTCGGCGCCTGGTGGCGTTCACCGAGGAATCTCGTGATGGGAGATACTCGTCCAGCCACGCCGCCACCTTGCGCCGGAGGTCGTCGCACTGCGGTTCCCGCAGCGCATACCGAGCCCCACCGTCCCCCCGGGCCGTCCGTTCGATCAGACGCTCTGTGACCTGCGTCAACTCGGTCGTCAAGGCGAACCTCTCCTAAGGACATACCCCGCAACCCGGACGAAAACCTTACGGACAAAATCGCGGATTCTCCAAATTGCCCTTCGGCTGGGTGAGTCAAGGAAGGCTGGGTGGATCGGAGAACCAGGAGAACCGGGCCGGACACTGAACTTCAAAGCCGTCGGCACGACCGTCCACGCGTGGTGCTGTTCAGCGAGCGGCCCCGAGTTTTTGGTGCTTCTGGTTACGCGTCATCGACCGTCTCGCAGCGCGCCGCTGCGAACGTTGGGTCACAAGGGCGCGTTCGCCAAACTCGGCCGTGCGGGCCGCATCACAAGCGTACGTCTGCACGCATCGCGAGGATGACTAACGTTCGCCTCGACGATTTCTTTCCGTTAACGCCCGGCGGTTGGCGCACCGTTGCTGGCCGGGGGCTGAGCCGAGAGGCGCCCAATCGACCCAGTCTCCCTGGTTTTACGCACCAACTGGCGGGCGTCTGCGTCTTTGGCAATCGCTCGCGAGCTGGTGCGTCGGGTACTGGCCGAGAGGGACCTGAGCACCGCCTTTCTTGGGGCGTCCGAGGCCGATCTCCCAGGCAACGCAAAGAACCCGTTTTGCCTCATCATGGGGACAGTCCCAGGGTTTTTGGTGTTTTTGGTGTTTTTGGCGACCATCGTCTCGCTCGCTTGACGGCACGGCTCTCGGTCCTCTTCAGCGATCCGTTCCACTGCGGCGGTTACGGCCTCAACGGGATCAGCATCGTCCGGACCGGACCGCGCACGAGGGGGTTCCAGGGCTTTTAGCACGGCACGCGCTCCCTCATTCGTTCGGCCCGCCGCCCGCCGCGGACGGAATGACCCCCTCATCCTCTGGTATACGCTTCTTCACAGAATCTACACGCATCGCGCGGAGGAAATGCGGGTGCCGGAAACCGGCAACAGCGCCAGCCAGCCAAGCGTCAAGCCACGTCGACCAGCGAGGCGCGGCGGCAGAAGCGGAGTGTCCGAAGGGAAGAAAAGTGCGGGTTTGAAACCCGCCCCTACAACTCCGCTGCGGTCCTCGGAAACAATGCGCTAAGGAACAGGCCGGGAATCAGTTCTCGATTTGCTGCTTGAGGTAGCTGGCGTTGTCATTTGATGGAACCATGGTGGAACGATGGCGTCGTCTCTTTGCCCCGTAGGGTGCATCTGAGAATAGCCAGCGTTCCAACGCTGGGGTGCCAACGCGGTCAATGACCACGAGTCCCAGAGGGACGACTGAAATTCGCACCCCGGGGGAAGGCCAGCCGCGAGGCGGTTCAGTTGCCCCTCCAGGGCAAAGACTGGGGTGTAGGCGTTCGCGTCGTTCCCAGCGTTGAAGCGCTGGCCTATTGTCAGATGCTCCCTACGGGGCAAGAGCGCGCGAACGCGCCCCGCTCACAGACAGCCGACAGCTCCTTGTACCGCAGGGAAAGCTCATTCCACCTGCGCCGGATCATCTCTCCAGCAAACAGTACACCCACAGCCACCACCGTGATCATCCACCGCCGCGTTGTCATCCTAGGAAGAGGCATGGGATCGGCTCCGTCAACTCTTGGCCGAGTACGACGTCCCCGCCTTCCTCTGGTATGTCGGGTTCGCTGTCCAACTGTTTCTTTGCTCATGTTAGGAAGGGAATACAAGCCGGTCACCTAACCTAGAGGAATAGGTGAGACGCGGCAAGCTGTCAGGGCTTGAACGTGTAGAGGGTGAAGGGAGAGGAGTATAAGGCACGCAGGTTATCCAGATCTCGTATCTGTCCTTGTCCCCTTGAGTTATCCCGCCGACCATACGTCTACGCCAATGTTGAATTCATAATCTACCGCAGCGAAAAGCATGTCAACATTTGCAAACAGCGGCGGTTCATCTTTGGCACGCTCTCCAAACCAGTGTCGCAGATAGCACGTTTTGCCTGGCCGGAGCTGAACGATTTGCAGACGGTCGGGCATAGGCAAGTTCTTTGCTATCCCAGACCATTGCGTGTAGTCGGGCGAACGTTTCTGTCCAACCCTAAGGTTGATCGACGTCCCGGGTACGGGGTGGAGGCTCCCAAAACGCTCGACAAGCTGGAAGAATCGCTTGAGGGCGACTTTGTGATCGTACTTGGATTTCGAGAGCAACGTCTCAGCCCATCCACGATGCCACGTTCCTTTCTGCGTCAAAGCGAGCCAGTCCAGAAATAGAGGAAAAGGAGGCACTCCCTGCTCGACGATCCGATATTCGATCATCGCGCTGGTGTAGCCGGCCAGGTAGACCCCCAGCTCTTCGATCGATCGGCCTCCGAAATACATCGATGGTCTCGCTTTAATCTGACGGATCAATTCGTAGCAATTATTTGGCTGTACGCGGATCGCAGTTTCCTTTTGCGTGTCGTCTGGGGAAACGTTGTCGTGCGAGACTACGATTGGGCCCCTCTCCTGAATCGACCACTGCTCTGGGCTAATACCATATTCGTCCTCGACTTCGCGAAGTGCCATGCCGACGTCGGGGTAAAGTGAGCTGTCCTCGGTCTGGTCGCCATACGTGGAACGCAGATAGCAGATGTCAGAGGGCCGCAGAAGGATCACCTGGATCCGATCTGGAATCGGCGTGCGCTCGCGAGGAGGGAGTTTCAAAACGTCGTGCCGCCAGCGCAAGTATTTGTCCGTGCGCCTCTGTTCCCTGGGAAGTACGACGGACATCCCCGGAACGGGACACAACTTCCTATATCGACTCACAAGTTTAACGAATGCTCTTTTCGCTTGATCTTCATCATTCCTTGCCTTCGCCAGCAGCGCTACCGGCCAACCCCGAACCAAAGAGATCTTTCTCTGGGTCATCCCAAGCCACCCGGAGAAGTACTTGAAGGGGGGAACGGAAGGCTCTTCAACCCGGTTGATATCCAAAGCCCAACTATAGCCATTGCAATACGCGTCGATGTATCCCAGCGAAATGCAGTCGATCGACAAAATCATATTATCTAAATTATTGTAGATTGTCATTATGTAGTAGCTTTAAAATTGCCAATATGATAGCTAATCTATCGATCCGTACCCTTAGTCCAATTTGTAAATCTGAACCAAAGTTCAAGCTCTGCGCGTTCCATCCCGTTTGCCGCCGCCAGGTCCTCGAGATATTTCTCATAGGACATCGCCTTGTAAGCTTGATCACACATGAGATCACCATTGACGTATACTGCGTGTTGCTTCCAGTAGCCGTCTGGCGGTGAATCGATCCGGGCGGGAGAATCAAGCCAGGCACTTAACTTACGGGGGTGGATGAGACTCGGCAACCAGGTTGCGATTGCACGTCTGGGGAATGACTGAGTGGACAGGCCGCGCACCGAGACGCGGCCAGAGCGCCTCGGTCCGGCCATCTCCGCCGCGAGACGGGTCAAACCCATGGGCGGACGACGTGCCCCGTCGGATCCGTCGGAAGGGCCCAGACGCGGCAATTCCTAGGGGCTCGCGGGCCCGGCGCGCAGAGTGAAAAACCAAGTGGGCCTGGCCGGGCCAGGCAAGCAACTACCGGCTCAGGCGGCAGGAACCGAGGCCGATCGATCACGGGGTACTTGATTGCGATGCCAGCGCCGACCATGCGCCGCCGCGGCTGCCGCCAGGCGCTCCGCACGGCCGAAGTGGCAACCCGTCCGCCGACTCCCTGCAAACATCGCCGACACCGTCGCGCCCCACTCGATCGCGTCTGCCTGGAGGCGCTCGGAGATCGAACACACCACGGCAGGCACATGCGTCTTGCCCGCGCGCAGCAAGCGGCTCGTCCAGTCCACCAGCCGCAGATAGCACGACAGCGTCAGGCCGGGCATGACACCCCCGCGTAAGTTCCCCTCGGCACGCCGGTCCTCGATCGGCAGTAGCCAACCGCCTAGTTCCTGAGCGGCGTCGCGCGTCACGGTCGAGAGGTCGTCTCGGAGCGTCTCCAACGTTCCCTCCCCCCGGCATTGGTCGAGCCGGGTGCGCAACGATGTGTGCGTCGACTCCTCCGGCGTGGCCGCCACCCC
>JARLIH010000084.1 GCA_031291845.1 Isosphaeraceae bacterium
CTGCTACGCCTGAGAGAGCCGACGCGCGCCCACTTCCCGTACGCCTTCCTCGACTCGCCCCCAAACGACTCGCCCCGCAACCGTTCAGGTGGTATCCGCCGGCCCGTGATAGTTGCGCTCGGGCCGACCGAAACTGACAGGCAAGGGCTTCACGCCTCCATCCGCGCGAGGCGGCTCGCCGCGCTGGAGCGGGCTGAACGCATGCGGGTCTGCCGTCGTCACCGCCTGGAGCGGCAGATCGCCGATCTCGAGTCGCGGCCGGCGAACGAGGGTCGCGCCAAGACACTCAATTTGTTGCGGGAGCAACTGGCATCGGTGTAGGCTGGTGTCTGCTATGAAGGCGCTGACGTCAAGCCCGGCGATTGATTTTTTTGTGATTGCCGCTTGAGGCGCAGACGGCGACCGTTCCGAGTCTCACCCCGTGTGGCCTGGCTCGCCGTCTTCGGTGGGCCGGGCCACGTGGCGTGCATCGGTCGCTGACGAACGGTGTTGCAACTCTGGTTCGATAGGCCGGCTCCCGGTCTCTTCGGTCGGTGTCACGAGTCCTCGGCTGACGGTTTCGTCACGCAGCGCGGCCGTTCGTGAGGCCGCGACCACCTTCTCTCCGTGTCGGTCCTCATTGCTGGGGCCGAACACCCGTTACTCGGTTCGTCCGCGGACGACTCCGAAGCCAGTCGGGGGGCAAACCCATCTAACCAACGGTCGGCTACCGCCGACCGGGCGTCTGCGCCCGGTCGCCCCCACCAGCCAGGTACGCTCGTGTTTCCTCCCTCAAGGCTCTGGGTGTAATTCACGACTTGTCACGCCTGCACCACTGCGGCGCTGGTTGGGTCGGCTCGCGTCGGCAGTCGACCGTTGAGCTTTCTGTCCCAGGGGGTGAACTCGGCTCCCTCGGGGACTTCGCCCTGATCGAGGTAGCGCCACAGCGCGATCACGAGCTTGCGTGCCAGGGCGACGATACCCACCTTCCGCAGCCGCGCGTTGCCCGCGCCGAAACGCCGCTGGTACCAGAGCGTCAAAGCGCTGCGGGGTTGCCAGAGTAGCCAGCTCCAGGCGATCTCGACGGCCATCCAGCGAAGTCGGCGATTTCCCGCCTTGCTGATCCCTTGCTTGCGGCGGGTCTCGCCGCTGCCGCAAGGGCTTGGTGTGAGTCCGGCGAGGCTGGCCAGCTCGCGGCGGTTCTTGATCTGACGCCAGCCGAAGAATTCGCGCACGAACAGGGTCGCGCTCATCGGTCCGATCGCCTTAAGGTCGAGCAGGAGGCGCAGGCTTGCCGGCAAACGTGAAATTGGCTATCTTCCCTTGAGTTTTACTGGCAACCAAACTGGGTGGATACATGGAGAGGGACTTCCATGAACAAGACTGTACAGCTAGGTGTCGCGGTCGGCATGCTCTTAGCTTTCTCTTCTGCAGAAGGGGCGACGGTCGTCTACGACTTCAGCGGCGTACTCGCGCAGCCCGTTGACGGTTCATCGAGCTTTAGCGGCCAGTTCTTTTACGACTCGAACCTACCTTCTAGCCTTCTTACCCAGCATTGGTCAACTCCGTCGGACACGTACGCAAATTACGACTCGGGTCTACAAAACCAAGGCAACGCAACCGCTGATACCTCCATGGGCATCACCGTAACCGTCGGCGGACATACTTTTCCGGTGGCAAACGCCACCACAGACAGCAACCTGACGATTGATACAACCCCTTCGTCGTCTTTTTTTTCCATCGGACTCAGCCACACAGGAACGCAGATCAGCCAGTACCTGGGATTGGGAATCTCACTGGTTAACAATAAGAATCAGGTGTTCATCAACGCTAATCCTCCGTCGGATCTTCAGCTTGGCGATTTCCAGGGCGGGAGCCTTGACCTCAAAATCGGTGAGGCAACTCAAATTGTCGGGTTTCTCACAGACCTTAACCGCGTTCAGCCCGCGAAGGTCCCCGAGCCGGCCTCGCTCGCCGTGTTCGCCCTGCTAGGCGTTGGTCTGGCTTTCGGCAAGTCGAGAATTGCCGGTAGCACAGGCAATCGCACGAGCCCACGGACTCAGCTTGATCGCTAGGCTGATTTTGGGTACGCGGCTCGTGTTAGGGAAAGACACGGAGTTGGATGGGCATGATCGCCAAAGCGTTGGCCCGTTCGGAACGAGTGGCCGAACAGTCAGGCAAGGAATCACGCTCCGCCAAAGGAAAACGAAAGGCTGTCTTGCAGAGACGCCGCCGGTGCCGTACGGAAGCTACGCGACCAACAGACTGAAGAGGCACTGCATTGGCACGCGGTCGACCGGTTTCGCCGCCAGCTCAGCGATGAACATGCCCAGGCCGCGAAGCGGGCCTTTCTGCTGCTCGCCAATCGCTATCACCCTGACCTGGGCGGCAGCCCTCACGATTTCCTGCGGCTGAAAGATACCTACCACCGGGCAAATGCCGAATGGCGTTTTTGCGCACAGACTTGGGACAGCGAAGCTCATGCCGACTGGCCCGTCTCCGAATTGCTGGCCTCAGTGAGTGACGCCGCGCACCTCACCCCGGTTGCCGCCGAAGCGAGGTATCGCGATCTCGGGTTCGATCGTTTCGCGTCGATCGTGGACGGTTCCACGATCGGCTACGTCGTATCAGCCGGGGACGTCACCGTAATCGCCTTCCGGGGAACCGACGTCCGGGAACTATCCGACTGGCTGGTCAACCTGAACGGCCTGTCGTCCTCCACGCCGCACGGGGCGATCCACAGCGGATTCTACGCGGCGTACAACCGGTTAGCCCCGCAGGCTGTCCTCTTGCTCAAAGAGCGCAACCCGCTCCACCTGTGGGTCACTGGGCACAGCCTCGGCGGAGCCCTCGCGTCGGTGTGCGCCTGCGACCTTACCCAGAACGAAAAGCGCAGCCTCGATGGGATCATCACGTTCGGCCAGCCGATGGTCGCCCGGAAGCAACTGGCCGATTATCTTGATTCCATGCGGGTTGGGCGTTACGCCCATTATATGAACGAGGCGGACATCGTGCCGAAAGTGCCCCCGGCTTTTCGCATTGCGGCTCCCTGGTGTGGTTCAAGGGAGATGCCATCAGGCGCCCGAAACCGACATGGCGCGGCGGCGCCCGGCGAAGCCCCGACGCAGGACGGCGAGGATCTCGCCACGCTTACGGACGAGGAGTTTAGCCAGATAAAGGCCGGCCTGGCCTCCAAGCAGAAAAAGATGCGCCTAAGTCCGCTCCCGACGGAAGGCCGCTTTATCAGGGCAATACGTCGCTGATCCGCGACCACTCGATGCAGTTCTACCTTCAAAGGATACGTGATGTATCCGGCAAGCCGCAGGAATCGGCCCGGCGCGAACAGTAACTCGTGCTGCAGCGGACCCGGCCACGCGGGCGCGTTATGATCGCGTGAGCGTTTCTGGCGTGTGGCCAGTCCGCTGAGCTTTGGCATGAGTCGGGGGTGCATCGGTGACGAAGTTCCGAATGACTCGAATCGATCCGCCGGAATGGGCCACTCAGCCGGACCTCGGCGTCGACGAGGTCACGGTCGCAGAGTTCGCGGCAATCCGTAGGCATCGGGACAAGATGTTCGAAGTCGTCCACCGGGAGATCGAGACGTACCTGGGTAACCCAAAACTGGTCTTTGACGGGGACGAGGAGGATTTCCCGCACCGAAGCCGTCTGACCGGGGCATACTACATCGCGCGGGAGTCGTACTCCGCCCACCGCGATCCCGCGTGGTTCCAGATCAGTGTCATGTGCCACTGCCTGGAGCCGCCGAAAGCCGGTGTGGATCGCGATGATGATTATCTTGGGCTGGAGGTTTGGCTCAAGTGCGTGCCGGGGCGTTGGTCGTCGTTCAGGATATACCGCAACACCGATTCGTCGTCCATCTGATCAGGCATGCCTAAGTCGCGCTACAGCGGACCCGGCCACGCGGGCGCGGTAAGATGATGCGATCGGCTCCAGCATGTGGCCAAGGCCGGTGATCTACGGCGTCAGGCGGCAGGAGCGGTTCTGCTGGGGTTCCGGCAAGGGGTACCGAGACGATGGCACACGCGGTCACGCCGTTCCTGATGTTCGAGGGGTCGGCCGAAGCGGCTGTGAACTTCTACGTAACCTTGTTCCCGGGGTCAAAGATCGAGCGGATCGAGCGATACGGCCCCGACGAGACCGGCGCGGAGGGCAGCGTCAAGCGGGCGGACTGCACGGTCGCCGGCCAGCCGCTGATCTGCATCGACAGCCCCGTGAGGCATGCCTTCACGTTCACCCCGTCGGTATCCCTATTCGTGGACTGCGAGGGGGAGGCCGAACTGGATGAGGCGTTCGCTCGACTCTCGGATGGTGGTTCGATCTTGATGCCGCCGGGGAACTACGGGTTCAGCGCAAAGTTCGCCTGGGTGAATGATCGCTTCGGAGTTTCCTGGCAACTCAACCTGCCGTGAACTCGAGGCCGCCTCACCGACCGTTCCAGCGGACCCGCCCGCGGCGGGCCGCTGAACGTGGGCGTTAGGCAGCCGATCGTTGGCATTGACCTTTTCCCTTCCACGAGGAGTCGCTTGCTGTATCGTGAATGGCGGGGGTGGGGCGTGGGCGTTCGCCACGCTCGCGCGCCCACTGTGCCAAGCGTTGCGGCTCGACGTCTCGGAGACACCGCGTTCGTACCGCTACCTCCTCCAATCGGACGGCCTCGATTCGACCGCATGCGGCGAGTTGTTCGTCCCGTTGCGGGCCGTGCGACGCGCCGATGCAACCACGTCGATCGTGATCTCGGCCTGCCAGGGTTGGAGTCGGAGCTTCAGCGGCGCATGGCGGAGGCGTTTTGGTCGCGCTTCGGTCGATGGCGTCCTTGGGGTGCCGGTGGGTGGCGTCCCCGGCAAGCGGTCCCGGCCTAAATTCACGTAGCAGCGGTCCCGGGCACGGGCGCGTTAAGATGGTTCGCGCGTCACTGGCAAGTGGCCGGTCCGCTGGGCGATGGCATTAGGCGCAAGGGCTGGTCATGGCACGACACGGGAAGATCCTCGTTCGGACGGTCGAGGCGACCCACTCCGTCGCCCTCTCCACTCGCGACGTCCGCCTGCTCGACGGTCGCTATTTCTTTCGCGATGGGTGGGCCTACCGGAAGCTGTTCGGATTGGACTTTGTGAAAGGCCTCAAGTCGCCCCCTTTGGAAGTCCCGCTGGTCGTGCACGGGCGCGTGCTTTTGCTCATCCAATTGCGCAATCTGATCGTCGAGTTCGAGACACAGAAAGATCTAATCACCTTCGACTATTCCTACAGCTTCGACGACAACCGGGATCGTCGCTCAAGTGCCGGCGAATCGGGCTTTCGCATTGAGGGTGGTTATGGATCGATCGACGCTCGACCTGCCGGTTACTGCGACTTGACGATCTCCGAGGTCGGCCCGAATGGGCGAGGACGCGTCGTCACGATCATCGACATGCGGGTCCGTCGCCGGATCGAGACAACAGACAGGGGTGTGTTGCAGGTCACTGCGCGAAAAGCCACCGTCGGATGGTTCAGCGAACTCGAAAACCTGATCGCGTTTCTCGATCAGCAGTCGGCTGATACCGTAGAGGTACTCCACACGGTTGAAGCCTAACACGCGTTGCGGCGGACGTGGAGGGCGGCGAGAGAGGGGCGACCCATGGGCCACGACCCGCGGAACATCGAAGATCCGGAGGCGACCATCGGTCTAAAACGGGGCCAGGCCGATCGAATGCTACCGGGCGGCGTTCGGAGCCTTGGAAGCGTTCCGTATCGACGGCGCAGCGGGAGACGTCGTTGCTCGACTGTCGACGGCCGGCGCGGAATTCTGGCTCGCCGACGAGTCTCCCGAGCATCAGGACTTCAGCCCCGAGTCGCTCGGCGGCAGCACCGTCCGGATGGTGATGATCGTCGAGGATCCGGACGCGGCCTTCGAGCGTGCGGTTGCGGCGGGTGCGTCGGTGATTTGGCCCATTAGCGATCAGCACGGTTGGCGCCTGGGGAGGGTCGTCGATCCGTTCGGGCACCACTGGGAGATCGGTAAGCCCACGTCGCAGGGCCGATAAACGTACGCCTCACGCGATCGGTGAGCAGGACGTCTCACCTTGCGCTGCGGCGGACCCGGCCGCCGCGGCCGGCTTGTGGGCATCCGGTCGGTTACTCTCGGCGGGCGGGTCCGCTGAGTCTTGGCGTTAGGCATCGGAGTGTGGATGTTATGGCCACCGAGGTCGCCGATCCGTATGAGGAGCCCGAATACTACTTTCGCTTCGGCGCTACGCTTCGCATTGTCGGCGACATCAGCGATCTCGATGCGATCACCGCGGAGTTGGGCGTGAGGCCCACCCACTCCCATCGCCGCGGCGAGAAGCGTCGGCCGAGTTCGCTCTACGGTGATGAGCACGACATGTGGTCGTACAGCGCTCCGGTCCCGGAAGATCGGCCGCTCCAGGTCCATCTGGAGTCGCTTTGGCGCGTGGTCGCGCCGCATGCCGAGTACCTGAAGCGATTGAAGGAGCGCCTCACGGTGGACGTATTCTGCAGTTATCGGAGCAACTGCGGCACGGCCGGTTTTGAGGTTGATCACAAGTCATTGGTCATCTTCACCGAACTCGAGGTGCCGTTCGGCATCTCGGTCACCCTATGAGGTGATGCCTCACCTCGCGCGGCAGCGGATCCGGCGACGGGGGCGTGTTAAGATAGTTCGAGCGTATCCGGCGTGTGGCCGGTCGGCTGAGCTTTACCGTTAGGTAGCGGAGACCTCGACATCGAAACGGCAAAGGACTTTACTGTTATCATCGGCGGAATTATCGGTACCATTACTCTGGTGCTCGGATACCAGCAGTTTCGCCGTAACATGGCGCTTGGCCGTGCCCAGCACTTCGCCGACTTGAGAAAACGACGTGAAGAAAGTGATGTGTTTCGTAAGCTGATCCCACTGCTCGATGTCGACGATGAACACCTTCGCAGCGTGTCGTGGGCGGAAAAGATTGTGTTCATTAGTTATTATAAGGATGTGGCTTTACTTGTGAAATCCGGGCTAATGCGCGAAGAAGTCGCGTTCCAATTATTTGGGAATCATGCCGCTCGATGCTGGAACAGTGATCATTTTTGGGACGGCATCAATCGCGGCTCCGTGTACATTGAACTTTTCAAAGAGTTCGCAGAACGCATGTTGGAGTTGGAAAAGATTTGGGAATCTGGGGAGCGGCTAGATCGCTGCATTCTATAGTTGACAGCGGGTGGCTGATAGGCAAGAAAGGGAGGGGGGGAATTGCGGGCCCTCCGACTCGCCGCGGGCCGACTCATTTCACGTTGCGGCGGACCCCGGCTACGGTCGGCCCTTCAGGTGTTCTTGTTAGCTCGTCGGTCCGTGTCTGGGTCTGCTGCGCTTTATCGTTGGGCGGTGAGGTTCTTTCGATGGCCGAACCCCAAGTCCCCGATGGTAAGCCACTTCTCACTGACATCGATGCCGAGTCGGCCAGCGCCGAGTTGCCCGCCTTTCTCGCTCGTCCCCCGGGCGCTCCGGTATATCACGGCTTTCCGTTGGTCGAGGAAACGCGCACCGACGGCTGGTGCTTCGGCGCAATCACCGATTTCGAGGGCGAGTCTGACGGCTGCGAGTGCGGGGACGGGTTTGTGGTCGCTCCCGATGGTTCGCGAGCGGGTCTCATTTGGTCTGTGGGCGACTTTCCGATCGAGGAAGTGTTGCCGCCGGAGCCGGGGCGTTGGGGCGTGTGGGCAGTGCCGTTCCCTAAGCCAATTCGGAACGTGGCGGATCTGGTCGAGTGCTTCCGCTATCTTCTCCCCGAATTACGTCGGCTCTATGCCAAGATAGTCGAATCGGCCGGCTGAGACCTGACCTCGCGCAGCAGCGAACCCGGCCCGTGTGGGCGTGTTATGATCGCGCAAGCGGTACTGGCGTGCGGCCGGTCCGCTGAGCATTGTCGTTAGGCGGCTCGAACGCGAGGACTGGAAATCGACCTTCTTCACCCTCGATTGACCAGAGAGGCGGTTCAATGTCACCGTCGGAAGAAAGAGACTTTGCAAGGGCCGAGTTCAATCGGTTAAAGAAATACTTCGACTCGCGAGGTAATGTGTTAGGGGCCGCGTCGAAGGTTTTGCCGTTCCCATTCAGCCTCATTCCCAAGTTCGTTTCATACGCGGGCCCGAGAGCAACCCTCGACTATTGGTACATGCAGGAACTCGAAAAGTTCTTGAACGGCGAAATCCCAGAGTTGCCCTCACCACCCGACAACGCGAATGATCATTGGCACTGGGGTCGCTGAGAGGAAACAAGACGTTCGGCGGATATCGACACTTGCCGTACGACGATCGGCGACGAGCCGCCGAACCTCGCGCTGCGGCGGACGCTTGAGCTCTTGTGGTTAGGCGGCGGAGTTCAAAGCAATGATGCCTCAATGGCCGGCGGTGCGGCACCCGGTCCGCACGGCCGCGATGATCGCTGGCGTCGTTGCCCTCGTTGGCTCCGGCGCCGCCTTCGTTCCCGGCGCCGCTCCTCGGCTCACCATAGCCCTGGCCCTCGGTTACGGGGCTACGTTCGGCTGGTACATCGTCGGTCTCGTTCTGGCCCCCGGCTTGCCGGCCGCGCGCTGGTGGTGGATATCGTCGGCGTTGCCGCTTGCGTCGATGGTGCTCATCGCCATCGGTGCGGCGTGCTGCCCCGCGGCGGTCCTGCGCGGGTGGCGGGTCATCGGCGGCGCCTCTGTCTCGATCATCGTCGTATGGCTGTCGGCGGGCTTCTTTCTATCCGCCCTCGGCTGGTTGTCGCATGTTCGTCATCGTCGGCCGGTCGCCGACGCCTAACCATCGCGCTGCGGCGGACCCAGCCATATGGGCGCGTTAAGATGGTTCGAGCGTTTCCGGCGTGTGGCCGGTCCGCAGAGCTTTACCCCAGGCGTCTGTCCAAGGTGGACGTTATGAAGTACGCTCTCATCGCCATCGCAATCCTCGCGGCGGCCGGGGTCGCGTGGTACCTCACCCGCAAGCCCCCGTCACCCATGATCGTGATCAGGCCGACTTATGACGGGCCGATTTCCCAATATCAAGGCGGAAAGACGCTCCTTGTCGCCGTGTATGCCCCCTGGGCTTCCGTGTGGCGTGCGACCTCGGAGGCCCTTGCGGGAGTGGACCACTCGCGATACGACCTTGCCATGATCGACGCCGACCGAGATCGGCAGGCGGTGCGGGATCTGGGTGTCGAAATTATCCCAACGGTTCTGGTCTTCCGCGAAGGTAAGGAGATTGCCAGGCTCCCGAACATGATGTCCCTCGACCAACTGCCATGAGCGCCTGGCCCTTCGCTGCGGGCCGGGCGGGCGTGTTTCTGAGTGATGCACGCGGTACTGGTGCGTGGCCGGTCCGCGGAGCTTTGCCGTGAGGCGGGGGAGGTGCGAGCGTTGGAGTGGCTGGCTGAGAAGCTGACCGACCTGTTCCGCCCCTGGCACGACGACGGGCTGCCCGCGGAGCTGGCGTTCGGTGAGATCGAGGCATGGGGCTTCGTCCGCGGGTCGATGAGTCGCTGCGCTCGCATGGCGGAGGGCTTGAATGTCCCGTTCGGGGTGTTTGGCGTCATCGGCATCGGGTACGCCCGGCGGGCGGCGCGGGCGTTGTGGCCCGTGGAGCGGATGCTCATGGAGGATGTGTCTTGTGCGTTCCAGCCCGTCTGGACACGCGCGGGGGCTGGGCAGCGGGTGCCACAAATCCAGATCGATCGCCTGGTGTTCGTCCTTGGCCGGTACCTGGCGCATGTCGGTACGCCATGGTCGGAGGACCAGCTTCAGGAGGCGGTCAAGCGGTTCATTCAAGAGTGCCCGACGGAGACTTCCGGCGATGGCGCTGAGCAAGACGCCTAGCCTCGCGCGGCAGCGGGGCCGGGGCTGCCGCGGGAAGTTCCTGATACACTCGGGGTCAATCGCCGGCAACCGGGGCCGCTGAGCTTTGGCGGTCGACCGCAGGTGCGCCCAGTCCTCACAGAGAAACATCAAGGAAGAACGGATCATGAACGTTTACGTCGGCACCAGCGGCTACGCGTACGCGGAATGGAAGGGGAGCTTCTATCCCGCGAAGCTGCCGGCCAAGCAAATGCTGAGCTTCTACGGTGAGCGGTTTCGCACGGTCGAGATCAACAACACGTTTTACCGCATGCCCGCGGTATCGGTGCTGGAGGCCTGGGCCGATCAGGTTCCCGCCGACTTCCGCTTCGCGCTCAAGGCGCCGCGGGAGATCACGCACATCCGGCGGCTGGCGGAGGCGGGCGGCTCGGTGCCGTCGCTGCTCGAAGCCGCGGGCACGCTGAAGGAGCGGCTGGGGCCGCTCTTGTTTCAGTTGCCGCCGAACTTCAAGAAGGACGTGCCGCGGCTGCACGCGTTCCTGGCACTGTTGAGGCCGGGGTGCCGCGCGGCGGTTGAGTTCCGGCATCCGTCGTGGTTCGACGACGAGGTATTCGGGTTGCTCCGCGATCACCAGACTGCGCTGTGCGTGGCGGACGCGGAGGATGAACTGGAGGTTCCGTTCGTGGCGACCGCAGACTGGGGATATCTGCGACTACGAAGGCCCGGCTACGATGACGTGGCGTTGCAGGCGTGGGCCGAGCGGATGCGGGCACAAGCCTGGCGGGACGGCTTCGTGTTCTTCAAGCATGACGACGTGGGTCAGGGCCCGCAGATGGCCTCACGGCTGCTGGAGTTGCTTGCGGAGGGTTCACGCCCGGCAGCTCAACCGACGCGGGCTGGGTAGGTGCGCGTCTGGTAGACTGTGTTCCTGGCGGAGATCGGATCGTCTCACGTAAAGCTCACGTTGCAGTGGACCCGGGCCGCGGACGGGGCGATGGCTGTTCTCGAATGTCGGTGGCCTGCGCGGCCGGGGCTGCCGGGCTCATTGCGTCAGGCGGCGGAGGAGATTGCGGATGGCTCACGGCGAATGGCAACTGACGCGCGGCGGCGAGGTCCTCGCGATCCTCAGCCCGGATGGTCGCTCGCTGGTCCCGGAACTCGACGGCCACGTTGCGACCGAGGCCGCGTATACGACCACTCCGGCGTTCGAGCCGGTTCGCCGGCTGTTCGAGCGAGAGGCGGAGCTCTTGGACGTGGACAGTGAGGCGGAGAACCGCGAGTGGGGGGCCATCTGGGATGAGCTGAAGGAGCCGGGCCTTTTCGTGGAGTCGGTCGATGGCCGGGCACGGTTCGACATCCTCTGGATTCACTTCAAGCAGGGGCGGGCATGGTGGTGGCCGCTGTACAACAGCCCGCGTACCGTGATTCGAAACGATCGCGCTTGACCTCACGCGACCGCAGAATCGGACCGTCGCGGCGGTTGGTGGTGTCGTCGCGGTGGGTCGGTCCGCCGGGCCTTGTCGTCAGGGCGCCGGGCGAGACGTTGGGTCCTGAGCCCTTCGGTAGCACAACGGGATTGGCCGCGTCATGAAAGTGCTGGTTACGGGGAGTAGCGGGCACCTCGGGGAAGCGCTGGTTCGTGCTCTGCGGAGCGCGAACCATCAGGTCGTCGGCCTGGACCGGGTGGCTTCACCCTTTACCACCGACGTCGGGTCGATCACCGACCGCGCTGGTGTCAGGCGGTGCATGCGGGGCGTGGAGGCCGTTCTCCATGCGGCGACCTTGCACAAACCGCATGTTGTCACGCACACCCGACAGGACTTCGTCGACACCAACATCACGGGGACGCTCAACCTCCTGGAGGAGGCCGTATCGGCCGGTGTCGCGTCCTTCGTTTTCACGAGCACGACGAGCGCCTTCGGCGGAGCCCTCACGCCGGCGCCAGGAGCCCCCGCGGCATGGGTGACGGAGGACGTGAAGCCCGTTCCCAAGAACATCTACGGCGTGACCAAGACGGCGGCGGAGGACCTGTGCGAGCTGTTCCATCGCAACCGGGGACTCGCCTGCCTGGTCCTGAGAACGTCGCGCTTTTTTCCGGAAGAGGATGACAATCGAGCGATCCGGCAGGCGTACGACGACGGCAACGCCAAAGCGAACGAGTACCTCTACCGGCGGGTGGACCTCGAGGACGTCGTCGAGGCCCATCGGCTCGCGGTTGAGAAGGCCCCCTCGATCGGCTTCGGGCGCTACATCATCAGCGCGACCACTCCTTTTCAGCCTGACGACCTGCTCGACTTGCGGACGAACGCGCCGCAGGTCGTCCGACGGCGGGTCCCGGAATATGAGGAAGAGTATCTGCGTCGCGGCTGGAAGATGTTTCCGGGGGTCGAACGGGTCTATGTCAATGAGCGCGCGCGGAAGGAGCTGGGCTGGCACCCTCGGTATGACTTCCGACTCGTGCTCGACCGCCTGAAAGCGGGAGCTGACCCCCGTAGCCCGCTGTCGCGCGCGGTCGGGTCGAAGGGATACCATGCTTACACCTTTACGGATGGCCCCTACCCCGTGTCGTGACGCGGAGCCGGCACGCGGGCCGGCCGCGGCCCTTTTCTGGTAACATCGAGGTCACGGGTCGGCGGGCGGGTCCGCTGAGCTTCGTCGTTCAATGTCGTCGCCCGCGGTGGGACCACGAAATTCCGATCGCGACGGGGCACTCCACGATGGCCGACGCTGACGAGGGGGGAGGAGGCTGGCTCGGTGACCTTGACGACTCCGGCGACCTTCATCCTCGGGAGTGGCGCGAGGCCTGGAGGCAGGCCGAGGATGCGATCTCGGCCGGCGACGATGCGGCGCTGCGCCGCGTGCTCGCCGACCACCCGGGCATGGCCGGGGACGTCACCATCAACGAACCGCTGCTGACCGCTGCCGCCGAACTCGGCCGGGGCGGGGCGGTCGCGGCTCTGCTGGAGGCGGGTGTACCGGCAAACTCGATCAACGCCAACGGCGGCACAGCGTTGATGGACGCAGCCTGGAACGGCCACGCGGCGGTCGTCCGCCTGCTGCTGGACGCAGGGGCTGACCCCGACATCCTGGTCGAGGAACAGTGCGGCCGCGGCGACCCCGAGGTGGTCGGCCGTTGCGCCTTGTTCTTCGCCCTTGTCAAAGGGCACCGGGAGGTGGTTGAGCTCCTGGAGCCGCTCACGGATCCGGCGGTCCGTGCCCTGGCCTACCGGGAGCTGCCCGGGCACCTCCAATGGCTGGCCGAGAATCCCCCGCCGCATGGGCCGACCGTGCATCTGTTCGTGGCGTGCCAGGGCCAGCGGCCCGACCGGCTCCGTGCGGCCATCGCCGCCGGCGGCGAC
>JARLIH010000085.1 GCA_031291845.1 Isosphaeraceae bacterium
CGGGCAACAATGTCGGCTCCGCCGCCCCTCCGCCGGACCATGACGCCGCGCCGATCGCCGACACCCAACTCACGCTGCGAGTCGAACGCGCGAAGGGGCAGGCGACCGTCATCGCCGTGGCGGGCGAGCGCCTGACCGTGGTCACGGCGGCCCATTTCCTCTCGCGCAACGACGTTGACCACATCGTGCAGATCCAGCGCGGTGAGGAGGTAGTGCCCGGCCACATCGTCGCGGTGGTGCGAAATCCCAGCTTTCAGCTTGTGCCGGCCCGAGGCAGCAGCGAATCGGCCGCGAGGACGCTCGGGGTCGACACGGCGTTCGCCGTGATCAAGGCCGGACCGCGATCCGAGCAAGAGCGGCGGGTGTTGCGGACGGTGCGCGCAGCGGACTTGACAACGTCGCCGTTTCCGGCCGGCGGCGGTCAGGTGCTTCCGGTCCATATTGTCGACCAGTTCGGTGTCGAGCACGTGGTGCGCGCGGGCAATCACCTCAACCCAAAGTGCCTGGCGTGGGGCCGCGCGACGTACGTTCCGCAGCACGGCGACTCGGGTGCTGGAGTGTTTGTTGTTCGGAAGACGCCGGAAGGGGAGCTACGCCCCGTCTTGATCGGAAACGTGTCCCAGACCGACGACCGAGGCGGAATCGCGTCGCTCACACATCGGTCCGCCCCCTGGGTCGGGCACGCTCTCGACCCCAAACCGAGCACGACCGCCCCCTCCCCAATCGGCGATTGCACCTCACGGCCCTAGGACCGGCTCCAGGATGATCAGGGTGGTTTTTACGACCATATCTTTCACCTTCGGCCGGTACTCCTGCATGTGCGGAGCGATCGAGTGCCGCTGAAGGTGGTCGAGACTTGCCCATTTTTCGACAACCGTGACCACGTCGGGGCGGGGCGGAACCTGCGCGGAGAACTCCGTGGCCAGGTCGACGGCCGGACCGTACTCAATGCAACCGTCCTCCGCCCGCACTCGGGGAACGATTTGATGGAACTCCGCGAGGAACGCGTCGCGCAGGCCGGGGTGCAGTTCGATCGTCGCAATCACGTGAATCATCACAGCATCCTGTCCTCAACGGGCTAATCGGAAAGTTGGGCCGGCCCGCCCGGACGAGGGCCGGACACGCACGCCCCCGTCCATGATCTGAGTGCTCGCCCCCCTCGGCTCTTCCGAACGGTCCCTAGACGAGCTCCTTCAGCGCCTTGAGAGGCAGAGCCCGCACCACGTTGCGGGCCGGCTTGGCCGTGATCGTCATCGGTTGCTTGGTGAAGGGGTTGATCCCTGGCTTCTCCTTGGTGGCCGGCTTACGCACGACCTTGAGCTTCAAAAGGCCCGGAACAACGAACTGGCCAGGTCCCTTCTTGCCCAGTTCCTTGCCGATCAGCTCGCTCAACCCGTCGAAGACGCTTGCGACCTGCTTCTTGCTCAACCCCGTCTTCTCACCGATTGCGGCGAAGATTTCTCCCTTCGTCACGGCGCGGTTGCTGGTGCTCGACTTCTCGGTAGCCTTCGGCGCAGCTTTTTTGGCCATGGTCCTTGGTTCTCCCAGCAGTCGGTGTTATGCCCCCGATCGACACCCCGGGCCCAGCCTCGATGAAGGCCACATCCAAAACCCGGAACGAATTCGATCGGCATGTATCTCAATTTCATTACCGAAAAAATCAACGATATGCAGCGCCAATTCCAGCCGATTCGCCAGGTTTTTGCCGAAAAGCGTCTTCGCTACGACGCTCTTCACCCTGAACAGCCCGTATTTTGCCGCGTCAGGCGCATGGTTGCGCTCCAAAGAGCCGTCCGTGGCTCGGCCGTACGAAGTCCACCTCGGACCGGTCCCACGCGGCCCCGAGCAACTCGCGTCGTCGACACTCGCACGCTGCTCGGAGCCAATTCCCGCCCGGGATCCCCTCTCATATGCTGGGAATGAGCGTGCTGCCGCTCGGGAATTGCGGTCGCGGCGAATGCCGGCGGGTCTGACCCAAACCCGTTGGCGCCGGTCCTGCCTCTGCGGATCGCAGGCTCGCAGGATGATACTTGTAAGGGCTGGATCGCCTGGATGACACACTCGTCCCTCGGCGGCCGGAACAAACCGCCAACCTTGCGGACCTGCACGCGTGGCCTTCATTCGTCCCTACGGCCGATCGCTCGCCTCCTGGCGGCAGCGACACCACGATAAGGCTCCGGAAACGGCCCGGCGTCTTGGATTATCCGGCCGGCAAAACCGTGCTTACCCCGAAAGTCGACGGCACAAGACCGCTCGCCGGACGAGGCCCGACTTGCGCGGCTGGAGCTGCATGACCTGGTCGTCGCGGGCGGTCCAAAATCTGTACTCTCGTTAATGCGTCGTACCCGCGAGCATAACGCCGATCCGGGCCAACTTTGCGCAACGCTCGTTTACCTTTAATTTTCGTACCCCTACTCACTCTCAACAGTATCCCCTAACTTACCGCATGCATAGATGCAAAAGTGCAACCGACTGGGTAGGACCAAGAGGAAACCAGTCCCGCCCTCGAAAAATATCTTGACAAGGCTCACTACAATATTGTCAAACCTAACTTTCATGATACATTAACGGCACCGCGTGACTGGGAACTGTCCCTTTCCGCCATGTGCTTGTGATTACCTGACCGTTCTCCACGCGTGCGTATTTAACGCCGCCGGGGCGGACAAAGCCAGATTACGAATTGGCATCTGTCTTTTTGTATCCGCGTCTGATGGGGCCGCGTGTCGCCCCGTATCTTGCGCGGAATGTTCGGGAGAGTGCTCCAATGGCGACTGCGACCACAGCGACGACGGTAAAGACCAAGTCGGCCAAGGCGAAGAAAGACAGCGACCTCAGACTCAAGCACGCCCAGCGTGCCGCCATCCTGCTCAAGCAGGTGAGCGACCCCACGCGACTGCAGGTCGTGCTGATGCTGTCCGATGGTGAGAAGCATGTCGGCGCGCTCTGCGAAGAGCTGAGCCAGAGCCAGCCCGCTGTCAGCCACCACCTCGCGCTGTTGCGGCATGGCAGCATCATCGCCCCGCGGCGGCAGGGGAAGAACAACTTCTATGGCCTGACCGAGACCGGCGAGGAACTGGCCAAGGTCGTGAAGGCCATGATGTCCTGAGCCTACGATCCGTCGTAATCCGAAGCATTTCCCCGGGGCCTCGCTTGGGGCCCCGGGGGCACTTCATTTCCTACGCATCTCCTCGTCCGAGAGAGACGAGCCGGGGCGCCCCGGGGCCCCAACCTGCCTTCGTTCCCAGGCGAGGGTTCGGACCGTAGAAGCTGGTCTCGCGTGTTGCTTCGGACGGCCATCCCCGCAGCAGCCGGCTCGATGGACCTGCAGTTCGGGTGATCCCCTATGGCGCGGCCGGCAGAGCGACGGTCGGCCCGATCTGGCGTCGCTCTGCACGCGGCCCCGTCCGTGCCGCCGAACGGCGGAGGTCATACGCGACCACGGCAAAAAGAACGAGTGCCAGGACCATGTGACATCCCAGGCCGCGCGTCAGTTGCGACGCCGCGCCGAGCCAGGAAAGGGCCCCCACCACGGCGATCAGCCGCCGGTGTTGGACCAGAAAAAGAACGGCGGGAAAGGTCCACAGGAAGTAATGGTGCCAGCAGATCGGCGTCAGGGCGAGCATCACAACGGCCGTCAGCCCGAACATGCCGAGCCAACCACGTTCCGGAGGGAGGGCGGCCGCGGAGCTGAGCGAGGCCACCCAGATCGTCGCCAGCACGAGCACCAAGCCTCCCCACAGGCCCCAGATCACCGAGAGCGGCCAGCGCGCCAACGACACGGACGGGCGTCCGCCCGATGGGCCCAGGTCGCCGAACGTGCGAGCAAGGACGATCGGAAGGCTTTCGTTGTTGGGCCGGAGATCGCTACCCCGGGCCACGAGGTGCCACGGCTTCTCGTAGTCTCGAATCAGTTCGTACTGCTCGACGATTCCCGCGACCGCAGCCTCACGACCCACGGCGGCCGCGACCATTCCGAACCCACCGCACAAGGCCAGCAGGATTCCGGCCCACACGTGCCGGTTCGGACAGCGACCAATTGCCGTCGCCCAGAAAATCACGGGCAAGAACTTGATCATGCCGGCGGTCCCGATCAGCCCCGCGCCGGCCCCTCCCCGCCCCGCTTTCACCGCGAGCAACCCCGCGGCGACGAGCAGCAAGTTGATCGGGTCACTTTGCCCTAGCACCAGCGCGTCGATCAGGCACGGCAGGACGACGAGCCACGCCAATAATTGCCGTCGGGGCGCGATCCCCGAAAGACGCGCGAACACGCGCGGTAGCGCTGCGACCGCGGCAAACGACAGCACGGCCCAGACCGCCGCAGCCTGGCCGATCGGCAAGCTTGCGATCGGCGCCAGCAAGACGTGGAACGTTACCGGATATCGAGGTTGCGAGGCAATCTTGAGCTGGCCCGTCTTCCAGAGATGCCGCGCGACGTTGTAAGGATACTTGAAGTCATTGTGCCGTTCCGCTCCGCGGAAGATGGTGTATCCCAGAAGCGCCAGCACCGGAACCGCGCACAATACGAATCGCTTCAACCACATGGCCGCCTTGCCACTACCGGTTGTCAGGGACCGCGGCAGGTTTTCTCGCGCGCCTTCCCGGACCGAGTCCGACCGAAGGTCCTTGCGAGCCCCGCCCATCCTACGGTCCGGCCGCGTGATTGCCTAGACGAACAGCGCACCGCCGCAGCCTGAAGCCACGGGGATTGTCATTGACTCCGAATTCACCCGTTTTTCGGCCGTGCCGCGAGATGAACCATTGGTTGGGGGGAATTCATGTTCACGCTACGCTGTTAACTCAGACGCGCGAACTTGTCCCGCACTCCGATCGGCCGGCGCCGCCGCAGGGAGAGACTCGGTTCATCGACGGCACTTCTCGTAGGTTGGATCGTTGTCGCCGCGATGCGGAGCACAGAGGAATCCCACGTCGCGTACCATTTCGGTAGCGTGATCACGTCCGCCGGCCCCTCAAGGGATCGGCCGAGGCATCACTTGCTCAGCCCCCGCTTCCACGAGTTCCGCGACGTCACACCGACGTTTGCGACGCGGTTTGCGTGACCGTTACGAGTTGGAAACCGCGGAGAAGTCCCTCTTCACCCCGCAAGGTCGCCTCGGTGCCTCGACGGCAAACGGACGCGATCGGTCTTCCGCATCGACGGCCATCGGGACCGGTTGCGAACACGGCCGTCCGAAGGGGCCGACCGAACGCGACAGCAGCCGTCGTCATCGTTTGCGCGGAACAAGCTGCGCGGCAATGCTCCCTGCACCCGAACGTTAAACACTTGCGAAACGTGAAACTCTCGATATTGTAGGGGGTGGGAATGCCTCGCCCGCCTGCCGATATTGGGTCCGCAGCCGGACCACACTCACGGTTGACTCGGCCGCTCGAGACCTGACGTGGCAATGGCGGCGATGCGCCATCCCTTGTCGTATTCGCGAACCACTGAATGGGAGAGATTGCATGAATCTGTCGACTCGCATGGCGTTTCCCGGCTTCTGCGCCCTGCTGTTTCTCGGTGCAGCAGCTCTGGCCGAGACGAAAGTCGAGATCAAAGGCGTTCATCTGTGCTGCGGTGCATGCGTCAAGGGCGTGGGAACGGCGCTGAAGGGCATCGACGGGATCAAACCCGCGTGCGACCGCGAGAAAGGAACCGTCACCATCACCGCGACCGACGACGCGACCGCGCAAAAGGCGCTCGATGCGCTGGCCGCGGCGGGCTACCACGGCGACACCGGCAACAAGGATCTGGCGATCAAGGCCGAGACCAACGTCCCCAAGGGGAAGGTGCAAAGCCTTTCTCTGACCAACGCCCACAACTGCTGCCAGTCCTGCTGCAAGGCCATCAAGAGCTCGGTGAAGAAAGTCGACGGTGTAGCCGGCGACACTGCCAAGCCCAAGACGGCCGACTTCCAGGTGACAGGAGACTTCGACGCCGCCGAAGTCGTTAAGGCGTTGAACGACGCGGGCTTCCACGTGCAAGTGAAGCCCTGAGTCGACTGCGAACAGCCGGCGCGCTTGCCTAGCATTTACGCGGCAGTGGGGGACCTTCCGGCACCAGGTCAGGGCAGCCGGCGTGGATGGCATCGGGCCGGCAAAACGCCCCAGCACCGGCATCGCCCGACGCGCCGGCACGGTGAATTGCCTCGAACTCTCGGAGAACGTCGACCGTTGCTACGAGGGAACGGGGAAGCGCAGGCCGCAGCCGAAAAAGGGAGCGATGCCGATGGTTCGCTCGGAGCGGACGCCGTTGCGGGTGACGCGGCGGCGTTCGGTCCCGCGCTTGATTCCGGCGTGCCCGTCGTTCGATGAGGCAATTTCGGCCATGAGGGTCTCGACAAATCTCTCACGGTTTGGGTGCAGAGAACCTCGTTCAACACGACATGGCCCCAAGGGGAATGGCGTGATCCGGCCTTTGGCGGTACACTAGCCATACTCCCGAGTTCGTTTGACTCGTGGTACAAGGTTGATAGCCCTTCTCTTGAACGGTTCTCGCGATTTGCGCCGAAGCCCCGTTCCGCGTTGGTGGGAATCTATTCGGTGAGGTTCACGCTCTCCGAAACGGCAGGAATCGGCGGGCGAGCCTGAACTGATCCCATTCGCCCGGTCCAGCAACGACGAAGAGGCCGGGCGACGTCCCGACCTTTCTGGCGGCGTGCGGCAGCCCTTGCGGGCAGTGCCGTGCGTACGCCGGCCGCATTAGAGACCATGTTCTCGCGCTCAAAAGTACCTGCCGATGGATTTGAGATATCTCTCTATACTCCACGGCCAACATCGAGTGGGTTACGGTGTCTGGGCAGCCGGCGGAAGATGACGCTTTGGGAGTTACGCTGGCATCGTGCACCCCAGCCGGCACCAAGTGCGTTCAGCGGAGAGTCCGCGGAATCTTGAAATTTGGTGGTATTCCGCGAAGACCCGGTCGACTGTCGCGTCGATTGTCGTCTCCATCGAGTCGCTAGGGGAAAGAATCCGCCGCTATTTGCGAGGAATGGCCTGCCGATGATCCAAAGCCAAGCTCCCGAAGTCTTGCGAAACGCGCTCGCGCGATTGCGATCCCAATCCTGGGAACGTGAGCGCTGGGACCCTTCCCGCATCCAGGCAAACCGGGAGGAGGCGATGCGGCTGTACGGGATGATCCTGTCCCCGGACGGAGCCGGGGCGATCGACAAGGCGACGTTCGTTGCTTTCCTCCATTCCGAGAACCGATGGCATCGCATGGGCCTGGGCAGTATCGGTTTGATGACTGCGGACATGCCTCGCCTTCGCGCAGCACTGACTGTGCTGGTCGACGAACGCCAGCCACTGAGCGAGCGGCTCGAGCGAGTGCGTCCCCGGGGCCAGGCGGTCATGGTCCACGGTCTGGGACCGGGGATCATCACGGTGATCCTGCATTTCGTAGACCCCAACCGCTACGGCATCCTCAGCGGATCGAGCGAACGGGTCCTGCAGCGCCTCGGCCTTTATCCCGAGTTGCCGGTTGCGGCATCTCTGGCTGTTCGTTTCGAGGCCGTGAATCCGATCCTTCTGGGGCTTGCTTCATCATTGGGAATCGGACTCGGTTTGCTGGACTCACTCTGGTGGCGCGTTCCTCCCCCCACGGCCCCTTGGGTCACCCTCCCGCCGGCGGTGGCGCGGTAATCGTATTTCTGAGCCCCGCAAGAAGGCGGGGTGGTCGGCGCGCTGGGCCCGAACGATTATCGCTAGATACGAGCAATCGAAGAGTGGAAGACATCGTCGGGCAATGGCTGGTGTTGCAACCCACACGGGTCTTTGAGAGAATCCCTACCGGCGATCAGACTTTGGTACATGACTCCGTCAGTCCTGGTTAGACGTTCAAAGCGAACTGCTCCGCCAGTACCTCTCCCCCAGCTACGCACGACTCGTTCAACCGATTGGTCGCAGGAAAAACGTCGAGAACCCTGCCGCGCGATCGCACCCCCACGACGCTGTTCCAGTGGATTGTCTGCCGTGGCTCCTACCGCGCGAGAGGGCTGAGTCGCCCCCGGACTCGAGGGAGCCGAGACTCATATCGATAGTCGCTCAACCGAGGAGTCGAAAGCGATGTCCCACGACGAGACGAACGGCACCGACCGACGCGCGTTCCTCCAAGCCGGCGCGCTCGCCGCAGCCGCGGCCCTGGGCGCGTCCGCGGCAGCGGACGCGCAGGATGGCGCGAAGACGCCAATCCTTCCCAAAAGGAAGATTGGTAAGACGGGCCTCGAGATGACGCTGCTCGAAATGGGCACCGGCGCCCTCCGCGAACGCGGGACGCTCGACCGCCTCTTGCGGCTCTCATTCGCCCAGGGGGTTCGCACGTTCGACACCGCCAACCTGTACGGTACCGAGCCCGGGTTCAAGAAGTGGTTCGAGCAGGCCCCCGAAGTCCGCAAGCAGATCGTGCTCGTCACCAAGGACGAGGTCAATACGCCCAAGCAACTGCTCGCAAAGCTCGATGAGCGGCTCGACGCCTTGGGAACCGATTACGTCGACTTCTATTTCGTCCACGGGCTCGGCGACAAGCCCGATGATCTCGACCACACCTTGAACTTCCTGAAGGGCCAGGAGTTCAAGGAGACCGCCGAAGCGATCCGCAAGTCGGGGAAGGCCAAGTTCGTCGGCTTCTCGACGCACCACAAGGACCGCGCTCACTTCATTCAGGCGGCGGCGGACACGGGCATCGTCGACGCCATCATGCTCATGTACACCCCGTGGCTGGACAAGGATTCGCCCCTCAACAAGGCGCTCGACGCGTGCCACAAGAAGGGAATCGGCCTGATCTCGATGAAGCAGGTCGCCGGCCAATTCCCGCTCGGATCCAAGACGGACACTTTGGAAGAGGTCGTTCGCCGGGTGCCGATGCTCGCGGAGAAGAAGCTGTCGCCCTATCAGGGCCTGCTGCACGCAATCTGGACCGACGAGCGGATCAGCGGCTCGTGCGTCTCGATCAAGACGGTCGATCAGCTTCGCGAAGACGCGGACGCCGCCCGCCGCTACGAGCCGCTGAAGACCGCGGAAATCGAGCAGCTCCGCGACGCCGCGCTCGCGTTCGGGCCCACGCTGTGCGCCGACTGCGATGGACGCTGCTCGGTTGCGGCGGGGACCAAGGCCGAGTTGGGGAACTTGACCCGCTTCCTCACCTACCACGAGCACCACGGAATTCGCTCTGAAGCGCGACGGCAGTACGCCGCCCTCACGCCGGAGGCGCGCGACTGGTCCGGCGCCGATCTCGAAGCGGCCCGCGCGGCGTGCCCCAACAAGTTGAATTTCGCCAAGCTCCTTCCCGAGGTGGACCAGCACCTCGCCTGATCACGACGGCGGTCCCTTCGTCGTCCGCCAGGCCCCTCCACCGAGGGGACCTCGTGGGCTTCAAGGAGAGTGTTTGCGTCGATCGAAACCGGGCGCCGGGCCTCCCCTGGGAGGCCCGGCGTCATTTAGACATCGCCCGTCTTACTTTCTGGGAAGAAGGGCGATCCAAGCTGTGAAAAGCGGGCCCAGCGCTTCAGCGCCACGGGAATCCGGCAGGAGCCCGTATGACGAAACCGTTACAAGGAGCGGTGTTGGTGTCGTTACCTCTGGCCGTCCTGGCTCTCGGTGGGCGTGCGGCGATGGCCCGGACGAACGGGGCGTGCCCGTCGAAGCTAACCGCAGATTACGCTGAGTCGGCTACCGAACTAGAAAAGGCCGCGCTCGCCAGGGATAAGGACACTCCCCTTGGGGGGCACGAAAGGCTCGCCGGTTCGTGCAAGCCGTGCCACCGCTCACACCGCGGCGGCGCGGGCCCTGGCGGCACATCACCGGGAGCTTTGCCGGCGAACTCCTTGGAGACTTCTCGCCGATCTACACCACGACTGGCGGCTTCGACGCCAACCGCTGCTCAAGAACAGTGTTTGGCTCCATGCGCACGTATTCGTGGACATGCGCTCAGCAGCCGGCTCGGCCCGGGGCGCACGCCCACGAAGATTTCGACATGACATCCACGCTGCGGTTTCACGTGGGAACTGTCCTGCGGAGATCGGCGCGAAGTCTCAGCAATTGAGTCCAAGTCGGCCGGCTAATGCCCCGGCAAAGTCCGTTCGCGCGGACGTTCACGTCCGGCAACCGGGGGTACGCCGGTACCTCGAGGTCCCGCTCGGACGGCGAAAACGCTGAAGCCTGGGGCCTGTGCCGGGTGCACGCCGGGCCTGCTCGACCGCCCGGCTTCCCCTCGATCGAAAGCGGCCCGCCATCCGTCGACCGGTCACGCAACCGGCGGCTTGCTGCCTGTCTCCTTCTTGGCGCTCCTCCCTTTGGCCGCGGACGCCTTACCGCCACGACTGCTACGCCCTTTTTGTGGTGCGGGAGTGTGGATTACCGACTGAAGCATCTCTGCCAGGCGCTGGGCGGCCGGGCCGGGGTGGCGCCCCAGTTCGGCCATCTCGGCAAAGCTCAGTTGGGGATCGGGGAACGGCAGGCGGCCCTCCGCTTGCGCAGCGGTTCCCTGGAGCGAGTAGGACTTGTTCTTGTGCTGGATCTTAACCCCGCAACGTTTGAGCAGCTCGATCTCGCGGTAAAACGTCCGGAGCCCAATCCCTAACGCGCTCAAGGTCTGCTCCCGGCTGTGCGCGCTTTCCGCCAAGAGCGTCACCATCCGATGGAGGCGAGCAGCGCGACCCAGGGTGATATGCACCGAGGGACGTTTACGATTGCTGGGGGGGCGTTTCATTAGTGGTTCTCCTCAAAGGCCTCCCCGCAGCCCTTGCGACGAGCGTTCGAGACTCGCCGGCGCGGGTCGAGCAGGTGCTTCTCTTTACCTACGAAGCCGCCGCCGTTAAGGCCCGCTCACTCAATCATGAGCCTCGGGCCATGACGCTGGTTGCCTGAAACTCGAGCCCGCCCAGCGATCTCCCGCTCCATTCCCCCCAAGCGGCCAAGATCGCCGCAAGTCTTGGCTTCCCTGTTCGCGGGCCGAGCGTGGCGCCGGCGAAACGAGGGGCTTGCGAGCGGGACTGCGGGTTTTACCGTCCGCAACAATTCTTCGGATTGTTTCAAGCTTAGGGAAGATCCTGCCGATTATCGAAAAAGGCCCAACGAATTGCCAGGGCATTGAAGAACGCGCGACACCGCCCCGAAAGCGCGAGTGGCCCGGTCCACGGAGCGGGTCGGGCCAAGCAAGATCCTGGCAATGTCAAGCAGGTTCAGGGAATAGGGTGGGCCGTTTTGCCTCCTCGCGCATTGGGAGTCTGGTCTATGGCGATTCGGAAGCCCTCCTCTCGCACTCGGGTCGCTCGGCCCTCGGCGGAGGTCCTGGAAACCCGCAACCTCCTCTCCGGCGTGGTTTCGGGGACCGACATCGACGGCGACAAATGGACGTTGCAACTTGTCGGGCCCGGGTCGCTGACCGTCACTGACGTGAGCGGTAATCCCATCACGTCGGCGAACGCGAGCACGCCGGACTCGATCGGCAAGATCACGATCAGCGGACCGGACACACAGACCAGTCACTTGATCGGCACGGTCGTCAAGGCCCCCGGCGGCGACGGCCTGGTGTATTTTCAGAACCTCCAAGAGGTCGGCGGTGGCGAGTTGCCCAGCGTCGACCCGGCCAAACCGATCGGCGTGTTGAAGCCGAAGCAGGCCGAGAACGGCATCGCGACGATCAACATGCCGAGCTTCTGGCTGGGAAACACCAGTGGCACGGTCCCCACACCGTCGTCGAGCCTGACGGGTTCCTCCGTGGGGGTCGCCGGCAAGATCAGCATCCCCGACGGCATCGGTACGCTCCAGTTCGGGGGTGTCAACACCGACTACACGCCCCCCGGCGGCACGCCGCTCAACACCGACAACCAAAACGATCAGTTTCAGGTCAACCTCGGGCTCCCCTTCAGCGGTGGCACGAGCATCATCATTAACAAGTCGATCACGGACGCTCAGGCCGGTCAGACGACCACGTCGGGCACGACCGGTACCCCCACGCAGGACACGGTCTACTTCAGCGTCGCGGGTCGCCTTAACTTGTTCCAGGCCAACGAGGTCGACGGCAACACGACCTTCCCTCCAGATCAGTTCACCAAGTCGGCGAACGCGACCAGCACGACCGCGGGGGGCACGTTCGTCACCTCGGGAAGCGGCACCGCGCCGTTCTTCCTGACCGGTGGCACGGACACGGGCGGGTCCGTCACCGGGCAGATCGGCTTCTTTCGAGTCGGCGGAAACGCCACCAACCTGACCGTCGCGGTGTTCGACGCCGTCAACGCGGCCGACGCCCGGATCCAGAACTTCTTCGTCGGCGGCGAGACGAACAACGTCCTCATGATCGCCCCGAACGGCTCACGCGACGTCTACTTTGGCCTCGGTGCCGACAACGTCCAAATCAACTCCGAAGTGATCAGCTCATTGAAGGCGAACCGAGGGCTGATCGGGTCGACGATCACGACCACCCGGGGGATCAACAGCTTCTTCTCGGGCGGTGATGTCGTCAATTCCAACGTGCAGTCGGGCTACGACCTTCAGAACTTCCTCACGTTCATCAGCAACGTGGAGTCGTCGGGCACACCGGTCCCAACGGTCGAGAACCGCTTCCTGAACACGAATACCCAGCGGTACGTGCCGTCGACTGTAAACGACGGCCACATCAACGCCCTCATCGCGGGCGACGTCACCAACTCGGTCTTCAGCGCGTCGGTCGAGCCCAACCCGTCGAACAGCACCACGAACAACCCCGGCACCTTCGGCGGATCGACCGATGTCTCCTACTCGGGCGGGTCGATCATGGCCAAGGTCGAGGGTAAGATCAATAACTCGAGCAATTCCCTCGTCGACTCGAGTTCCTCGAACCAGGCGTTCTTCGCCAAGCGGGTCCATCTCTCCACGGGTCCGGTCATTCCGCCCAACGTGCCGATGGAACCGTATGCGAAGACCCAAACGATCCCGCGCGAGCGTGCCGTGCTCGGCGTCAACTACCCGAGCGGTCCCATGAAGAAGAACTGATCGATGTATCCGCGGCCAGCGTCAAGGGGCCGGCGCCGAGGGCGAAGACATTCGCCCCAGGCGCCGGCCCCTTGGTCGTTCAACGCTGTGGACGGATCGCTCGGTCTGCAATGTCGCGGCGATACCACGCCCCCGAGAACCGAATGCATCGCACGGCCTCGTAAGCCCGCGTCTGCGCGTCGGCCAGTGTTTCGCCCAAGGCCGTGACGTTCAGCACCCGCCCGCCGTCGGTCACGACCCGGTCGGTCCCCCCCAACGTGTGGTCAGAGCGAAGCGCGGTTCCCGCGTGGAAAACCTTCACATCGGGCATCCGTTCCGCCTCTTCCAGGTTGTTGATCACCCGGTCCCGCTCGTAGTGGCCGGGATACCCCTCCGACGCCATGACCACCGTCACCGCCGGTCGCGGATCCCAGCGCAAGTTAATCGCGTCGAGCCGCTCGTCGACGACCGCGTCCAGGGCCTCGAACAAATCGGACTGGAGGCGCATGAGAACCGCCTGGCACTCGGGGTCGCCGAACCGGACGTTGAACTCCAGGACCTTCGGCCCCTGGTTGGTCAGCATCAGGCCCGCGTAGAGAACGCCCCGGAACGGACGGCGGGCGCGTTTCAGAGCGTGCACAACCGGCACGAGGATCTCGCGCTCGACCTGCTCCATCAGCTCCGGCGTGACGATCGGCGCCGGGGAGTAAGCTCCCATGCCGCCGGTGTTCGGCCCCTCGTCGTGGTCAAACGCCCGCTTGTGGTCCTGGCTTGACTCCAGCGGCACGATCGTCCGGCCGTCGGTCAGCGCCAGCACGCTCGCCTCCTGGCCGTCGAGGCGCTCCTCAAGGATCAGCCGGTCTCCGGCCTTGCCGTAAATGCGGCGGACCATGATCTGGTCGATCGCTTCGAGCGCCTGGCGAAGGTTGTCGCATACGTAAACGCCTTTGCCCGCAGCGAGTCCGTCCGCCTTGAGCACCAGGCCGAGCGGCCGCCCGAGCACATGGTCGCGCGCCTCCGCCGCCGTGCTGAACGTCCTGCGCTCGCCGCGTTCCTCAATCTCGACCTGCACGCCCGGCCCGAGCATCTCGCGCGGGTCCATGATGCGGTCGATCGCCTCGAGCGCTTCGGCCGCCGTACGGCAGAGCTGCGTGTTGCGGACGTTCGACCGCCCCCGCGCTCGCAGGACGAGCGAGACTTCACGACTCAATACGTAATGTTCCGCGTCGGGCGCCCCGCGAAAGATGCGGTAGTCGGCCGTAGGGATGCCTGCTTGCCGCATGAGGTCCTTCGCAAAGACCTTGCTCCCCTCCAGCTCGGCGGCGTCCTTTCGCGGACCGAAAATGCGCAGTCCCTCGCGCTGAAAAACGTCGACAATCCCGTTCGTGAGCGGTTCCTCGGGACCGACGACGGTGAGAACGATCCCCTCTCGCTTCGCAAATTGTGTCAGGGCGCGGAAGTCGCCCGGCTCGATCGCGACGTTCTGGACGTCGAGGGCCGTGCCCGCGTTCCCCGGCGCACAGTAGACCGCGCGCACGCGGGGCGACTGCTTCAACTTCCAGCAGAGGGCGTGTTCACGCCCCCCTTTGCCAACCACGAGCACTTTCAAGATGCCAACCCTCGACCCGGGGCCATGAACTCGTTGAGCTCTCATTCTAAGAGCCGGGGGTCCCGCCGGACAGGCCCATTTCCACGCGCGGCGACTGCGGCTGGCAACGACCCGCGTGGGATCGTATGATAAACTCTTCCCACGCGGGAAGTTCGCGACGCGGGCGAACCCGCCGGGGCCGGTTCCGGTCCACGGGACAGCGACGTTTTTTCGAGGGCAAACGCGCCGCGACAGGCGCGGGTCGGGGCAGTCCAGGGAGAGTCGCCGTGAAGAGCGTTGCCGTCGTCGGGGCCAGTGGCGCCGTGGGAGACGTCATGATCCGCCTGCTCGAGGAGCGCAAGTTCCCCGTCGGCCAGATCAAGTTCCTCGCCTCCGAACGCAGCGCGGGCAAGACGGTCACGTTTGCCGGCGAAACCTACGCGGTCGAGCCCCTGACCGCCGAAGCCTTCGCTGACGTGGACATCGTCTTGTCGAGCACCCCGGCAGCCGTGTCGAAGCAGTTCAGCCCGCTCGCCGCGTTGGCCGGCGCGGTGGTCGTCGACAATTCGAGCGCCTTCCGGATGGACCCCGATGTCCCGTTGGTCGTGCCCGAGGTAAACCCCCAGGACGTCGCCAAGCACCACGGGATCATCGCGAACCCCAACTGCTCGACGATCCAGATGGTCGTCGCACTCAAGCCACTGCACGACGCCTTCCGCGTGCGCCGGGTGGTCGTCAGTACGTACCAGTCTGTATCGGGAGCCGGCCAGAAGGGACTCCACGAGCTGCACGCGCAGACCGCCGCGCACGTCGCGGGGGAGGCCCCGCCGGCACCCTTGAAGTTCGCCCACCCGATTGCATTCAACTGCATCCCGCAGATCGACGATTTCCTCCCGAACGGCTACACGAAGGAAGAGATGAAGATGGTCAACGAGACGCGCAAGATCATGGGGGACGAGACGATCGACGTCTGTCCCACCTGCGTGCGTGTCCCGGTCCTGTACAGTCACAGCGAGTCGATCCTGGTCGAGACCGAGGAGCCGATCACCCCGGCCGCCGCCCGCGACGTCTGGTCGCGCGCCCCGGGCTTGATCGTCCTGGACGACCCCGAGCTCAAGCAGTACCCGTTGCCGGCCGCCGTCGCGCACCGGGACGAAGTGTTCGTGGGCCGTATTCGCCAGGACCTCAAGCGTCCCAATGCCCTCCTCTTCTGGTGCGTCAGCGACAACCTCCGCAAGGGAGCAGCCACAAACGCCGTGCAGATCGCCGAGGAGTTGCTCAAGCTCGACCCGGTCCGGGCGTGACCGCGGCACTCGACCTTTGCCGATTTCGTGAAGTGCACCGTGGCGCGTTCCGATCCGAGACGGTGCGTTCCGCGCACCCCGCGACCCCCAGCAATGCGAAACATCAAGCTCGAGCTGAGCTACGACGGCACGGACTTCCACGGCTGGCAGCGGCAGCCCGACCATCGGACCGTCCAACAGGTTTTAGAGGAGGCGCTGGGCCGGTTGACCGGGCGCGAACCGTCCACCAACGCCAGCGGCCGCACGGATGCCGGTGTGCACGCGCTGGGGCAGGTCGTGCACTTTTACACGGCGTCGCGCCATGCGCCCGAGGTGTTCGTCAAGGCCCTCAACGCCATGCTCCCCCCGGACGTCCGCGTGAAGCGTGCCTGGGAAGTGCCGCAGGCGTTCCACGCGACTCTGGACGCCAGGGCCAAGCTGTACCGCTATGTGATCGACAACAGCCCGATCGCCGACCCCATGCAGAGAAGGTACAGTTACCACGTGTACCAGCGGCTCGACGCAGACCTGATGCACCGCGCTGCACAGGCGCTGCGGGGCCGTCACGATTTCCACAGCTTCGAGACGCACTGGCCCAATCGAACGAGCAGCGTTCGGACCATCACGCACATCGCCGTGGCCCGGACGGGCGACTCCGTGTCGGTCGAGGTCGAGGCGGACGGTTTTCTCTACAATATGGTGCGGGCGATCACCGGGACGCTCCTGCTCGTGGGGAGCGGCCGTTGGCCCGAGTCGCGCGTGGCTGAGGCCCTGACCGCCGAGGATCGCCGCGAGGCCGGCCCCACCGCCCCGCCGCAGGGACTCTTCCTCGTGCGGGTGCGCTACGAATAAGACCGAGGACTTGCATAGATTCATGAAAATCGTTCACATTATCACCCGATTGATTCTCGGCGGCGCACAGGAGAACACGCTGCTGACGGTCGAGGGGCTGCACCACCGGCACGGCGACGACGTCACCCTGATCACCGGGCCGGCCGAAGGGCCGGAAGGGGACCTGTTTGACCGCTCGTACCGGCAGGGTCTCAAGGTCGAGATGATGCCCGAGCTCATTCGCCCGGTGCGACCCCTGACGGACGTCAAGGCCTATCGGCTCTTGCGGCGGGCGATCCGGCGGCTAAGGCCCGACGTGGTGCATACGCACAGCTCCAAAGCCGGCATTGTCGGGCGGGCGGCTGCTTGGGACGAGCGGGTACCGGCCGTTGTGCACACGATCCACGGGCTGCCGTTCGGGCCGTCTGAGACCCCGCCCAAGAACCACCTCTACGTCGCGGCCGAACGCTGGGCAGCGCGGCGGTGCCACGCCATCGTCAGTGTGTGTGACGCCATGACCGAGCAGGCCCTTGCCGCGGGGGTCGGACGGCCCGAGCAGTACCGAACCGTTTACAGCGGCATGGACGTCGAGGCCTTTCTGGACCCTCCCCGCCCGCGCGCCGAGGTGCGCCGGGAGCTGGGACTCGCGGACGATGATGTCGCCTTCGGCACGGTTGCCCGCCTCTTCGAGCGCAAGGGGCACGAGGACATCCTGGCCGTCGCGCCGGAGGTCCTGAAGGCCAACCCTCGAGTGCGGTTTGTCTTCATCGGCGACGGCGTGCTCCGCGAGCATCTCATGGGGGAGACCGAGCGCCTCGGCGTTCGTCACGCGTTCCACTTCGTGGGGCTCGTCCCGCCGGGCCGCATCCCAGAGCTCCTCGGAGCGATGGATGCCGTGGTGCACCCCAGTCTGCGCGAGGGTCTGGCGCGGGTGCTGCCGCAATCACTGCTGGTCGGCCGGCCGGTCATTAGCTACGACGTCGATGGCGCACGAGAGGTTGTACTGCCCGAAACGGGCATTCTCCTGAAGCCCCGTGACTTGCCCGGCCTGGCCGCCGGTGTCGTCCGCCTTGCGGCGGACCCAGCCTTGCGCGACGCCTTGGGCCAGGAAGGGCGCCGGCGATTCGCCCATCAGTTTCGCCACGAAACGATGACCGACCAGCTCCGCGCACTCTATACGGACCTGCTCCCTGCCTGAGCCGAGGAGCGCAAAACCCTGGGCTCGGCTCACCGAACGACGCGCGACGAGACGTCACCGGCGATCATCGGCACGCTCTCTGGCCGCATGCGGATGCGCACGAAGTCGAGCGTTTGGGTCTTGCCCTTTGTGATGTTGAACCCCTCGAGGTGGTCCACAACCTCAACGATCAGCTCGGGACGGTGCGACAGCCCGACGCATTCCTCGGGGAGTGCGGGCGCAATCATCTCACCGTGCTGTCGCAGCTTCTCGTGCAATTCCGGCCACGTACGCACCGCGGGGGTGGGGCGCCCCATCGCGTAGATCGTCGAAGGCTCTTGGTACGAAAAGAGGATCGGCTGGGCATTTGTGCTTCCCGCCAGTGCGTTCAGGCGTTCGGCGACAACCCTCGCCATCTTATAGGGTTCGACAGCCGGAGCGAGCCAAGCGCCCACGCCGAGGCCGACCGCGGCCCAGGTTGCCACAAGTCCGGCCACGGCCCGCTCGGTGGCACCGCTCATGAGGCGCTCCAATCCGTAGAGCGTCCCCCCGCCGATGACGAGCCCGAGGGCCAAACAAGGCCAGCGAACGGGCGACGGGACCACGCACGCCGCGGCCAGCAGCGCCACCGCGCCGCCGATTCCGAACCCGCCGAGCAGCCCGATCCCGAGCCGGCCGAGTGCCCAGCGTCTCAGGTTCACTTCATCCCGGACGACGGCCACGACGAGCCAAGCCGCGAGGAGGGCGCACGCGGGATAAGCCGGCAAGAAGTAATGAACCATCTTGGTCTGCACGAGCTCGAGCAACACAAGCGGTCCGATGACCCACCCCAGCAGGAAGCCGAACGCGGGCTGCTCCCTGCGCCGGGCGAACGCACCCAGAATGGCTGCGGGCAGGAAGGCGACCCAGGGATGAAAGGCCGCGAGGGACGTCGCGAGGTAATAACCGGGGAACCCCCCGTGTTGTTCCATCTCGGTGGTCAACCGCGTGACAACCTGCTGCCCGAAGGCAACGCGAAAGAACGTACCGTTCGAGACCAGTCCGACGGCGATGTACCACGGCGCCGTGAGCGCAGCGAACGCCGTCAGCCCCCAGCGCCAGTGCAGCCGCCTCCAACATACGGCCGGCCCGCCCGACCACCACGACGCGACGCCAGCGCTGGCGATGAGCGCAGGTCCAACCGGTCCTTTGACGAGCGTCGCTAAGGAGATCAGGACCCAAAACAGAGCGGCGAGCCCGCGTGACGGACGCTGTCCCAATTCCCACAGACAAAACTGGCAGCCGACCAGCAACAGCGCGAGCGTGGCGTCGGTCGTCGCGAGCTTCGACTCGACGACCATGATCGGCGCCGTCGCGAGCATCAGCGCTGCGAGCCAACCGGCGCGCGGGCCGAAGATCCGCGTGCCGAGCCTCCAAACCAGCAGACATGTCGCCGCGCCCGCGACCGCCGAAACCAGGCGCGCGCCGTACGGGTTGTCCCCGCCGACGGCCACCCCCAAGCGCATGACCCAATAGATAAAAATCGGCTTCTGGTAGCGCGGCTCGGCGTTGAAAGTCGGGTGGACCCAATCCTGGCGCGCACGCATCTCCCGGACACAGCCGGCGTAGCGAGGCTCGTCCCTGTCCCACAGGCTGGTGCGCGCGTTGCCGGCGAGGTTCAGCGCCAACGCCAACACGACGATCGCACCTCCCTTCAGGAGACGCGGTCGCCAACGTTCGGACGTATCCGACTCAACGGCCGTCGCGGGGAATGACCGAGGCACGGTTCCTCCGTTTGTTCCGATCCATCCTGGAAGGGCGGAGGGGAGGGACCAGAGAGGGTCCCACCCACGCGGCCCGGGAGTATAATGGGTTTTCGACAATCGGAGGAGGTTGCTTTCCCCCTTCCATGGACCCGCGCAGAGGACAATCCCGCGATGCCCGCCCAAACCGAGGCCGCATGCCTTCTCGAATCTGGGGCGCTTTACGCAAAACGCCTAATCCTCAAGGCCATCCCAGACAGCCCGATCTTCGCCGGTTTCAAGACGGGGGCGTTCTCGCTCTATTTCGGCGATGCGCCAATCTTTCACTTTGACCTGGAAGGCCGTTGGCAGCGTGCGTACGCGTCGGGGCTTCACTACCTCAAGGGGCTCGACGGGTCGGTGCAGACGATTGACAGGGTGCGGGAGGGCAAGAACCTGGTCTTGAAGCGACGTACGCTCGGCTATGCCGAGGCAAGCGACTTCGATGCGAGCGTCCGCACCACGGCCCTCGAGTTGCTCGACATGCTGGGCGCTCGGACGCTGGAACGCGTCGGACCACCCGCCGGGGCCGAGCCAGTAACGGACGACGAGTTGAAGTCGTTCCTGGAGCGGATCGTGACGTGGGACTCCGCGGCGTGGTTTTCCCACCGCGAGCGGTATCTCGATACCTATGGCCACCTACCGTTCCTGCCACCCGACTGCCCGCACGCCGTGATCTTGCAGGCGACACTGGGCCACGCCGGTGGGCGGGCGTTCGGGCTGGGCCACGCACACGAGCACGATGTGCGGTCGGCCGGCGAGTTCGAGCAACACGCGCGTGCGGTGGCAAAGCTCCTGGGGCGAAGGCTCGAGCAGTGCAAGGGGGTCTTCCTCGCGGGCGCCGATGCCCTGCGCCGGCCGGAGTCCGAGGTCACGGGATTCCTCGAGACGATCCGCACGGTCTTTGGCACAACGGCGCGGAACGAAGACGCTGCTGCGGTCCATTCTTTTCTCGACGGCCCCCCGGGGCCCGGCCCGGAGCGCTCCGGCTGGCGGCGTTACGCGGACCTCGGCCTGCGCCGGGTTACGGTCGGCGTCGAGTCAGGGTCGCCCGAGGTCCGTGCCTTGTACGGCAAGACGTGGCAGAACGGCGACCTCCGCTCCCTGGTCGCAGATCTTAAGGCGGCGGGAATCGGCGTCGGACTTCTGGCGATCGTCGGCGCGGGCGGGATCGAGAACGCGGAGCGTCACCTGGGGGCCACCGTCGCGCTCCTCAACGAGCTCGAAGTCGGCCCCGGAGACCTCATCTCCCTTGTCGACGCACGCGAGCTGGCCGGTGGAGAGGCGTTGGGCGCCCACGGGGAGCCGCTGTTCTCAGCGCTAACCGGTGCCGCCTGGTCCGGGCAGTTGTCGGCGCTGAAGTCGGGCTTGTCGCCTCTCCGGTCGTCCCGCGGCGCGAAGGTCGTCCCCTACAGCCTTGAAAAACAAGGGTAAGGGGCCCTGCCCCGGCAAAGCTCACCAGGTGTAAACCTTCCCCTGGACGCCGATTTCCAGGTTCGGTAACTCGAGCGCGCGTAACTCTTCGAGGACGGCCGTGCGGAAGCGGGCCTTGATATGGACCGCGACGACGGTGGCGTCTCGCGTCAACTTCCGGACCTCCGCGCCAAACAACGAGGGCGTCAGGTGCTTCGAGATGCTGGCCAATTCGGCGAGCTCGTTCGGAAAGGCGGCCTCGAGAAACACCGCTTTCAGCTTGCTCGACCCGTTGGCGAGCCGCCAGAGCTCCTCCGTAGGACCGGTGTCCGACGCGATCAAGACGGCGACCGACTCATCCTCGACGAGGAAGCCGAGCGTTGGAACCACGTGGTTGACGGCGACCGGTGTGATCCGCAGCCCGGCCAGCTCGACGGTTTGGCCCGCCTCGAGCCGGGCCAGCTTCAAGAACGGCGCCGCGCCCTGAGAAAGCGCCACGAAATCGGGCCAGGTCCGATCGTTAAACATGTCGTGCCGGAGCGATTCGAGCACGGCATCGCTGCCATGGACGGTCACGCAGTCGGCCTTCCCCTCGTAGGCGTTCTCAATAAAGATCGGCAACGTCGCGGTGTGGTCGATGTGCGTGTGCGAGATCAGGACGTGCTGGATCTGCGCTTGGGCATGGGGCGTGCCGTACAACCCCAGGCTTCCCGCGTCGATCGCAAGTGTGTCGTTGAACAAGTACGAGATGAGGTACTGGCTCGGCTCCTCGCCCGCCGAGGCGATCGAGGATGGGACGATCGTGACCTTCATGGAGCATCGCCCTCGGGGACTCTTCAGACTCAAAGGTATATTGCCCCACATTTAGCGTCAATCGTCGAATTGCGCAAAAAGCGAAATCTCTAAAGAATGTGCAAAACGCGTCCATGACGTCGGGCGCTTGACAGGCTGGCCGGGGGACCCTAGTCTCAACCGCAACAGGTTCCGAGTCGGCGATCTGAGTCGAGGGCGCGGGTATAGCGATGGAAATACCGAAGTACGACCTGATCGTGATCGGCTCCGGGCCTGCCGGCGAGAAAGGGGCCGCGCAGGCCGCTTACTTCGGCAAGTCGGTCGCCCTGGTGGAAAAAGAACCGGTCGTCGGTGGGGCCGCCGCCAACACCGGGACATTGCCGTCGAAGACCCTGCGCGAGACCGCCCTCGTGCTCTCGGGCTTCCGCAACCGCGACCTTTCTGGCATTAACGTCAGCCTGAAGCAGCAGGTGACCCTGCGCGACTTCCTGGTCCACGAGCAGCATGTCACGCAGGACGAGCGCCTGCGGATCCTGAACAACCTGTCGCGGCACCACGTGCGAACGTACGCGGGGACGGGCACGTTCGTGGACGGCCACACCGTGGCGGTCAAGCGGACCGACGGCACAGAGACCAGGCTGCAAGGCGATGTGATCCTGCTGGCGGTCGGGTCGACCCCCTTTCGCCCCCCGATCTTCCCGTTCCACGACCACCGCGTGTGGGACTCGGACACGATCCTCGCCCTCGAATTCATGCCGAAGTCGATGCTGGTCGTCGGGGGCGGCGTCATTGGCTGCGAGTACGCCTGCATGTTCGCGATCCTCGGCGTGGAGGTGACCGTTGTCGAGCAGCGAGGGCGCGTGATCGGTTGCCTCGACGGCGAGATCGCCGCCACGCTCCAGGGCCAAATGGAAGCGCTGGGCGTCCGGCTTCACTTCAACGACTGCGTGGAATCGGTTGTCGCGTCGGACGAGCTCGAAGTCAGGCTGAAGTCGGGGACGATATTGAAACCGGAGTCGATCCTCGTCTCCTCAGGCCGTAGCGGCAACACGAAGTCGATCGGGTTGGAAGCGCTCGGCATCGCTGTCGACTCGCGCGGCCTGATCAAGGTAAACGAGCACTTCCAGACAACCGTACCGCACATGTACGCCGCCGGCGACGTGATTGGTTCGCCGGCGTTGGCGTCGACGGCCATGGAGCAGGCCCGAGTGGCCGTCGTTCACGCCTTCAACCTCTGCTACAAGAGCGACGTGGCCGGAATCCTGCCGTACGGGATTTATACGATCCCCGAGTGCTCGATGGCGGGCGCGACCGAGGAAGAGCTCAAGCACCAAGGCGTTCCCTACGTCGCCGGCAAGGCAACCTACGCGGCAAACGCACGCGGGCACATCATCGGCGACGAAAAGGGCTTTCTCAAGCTGCTGTTCCGCCTCGATGACATGAAGCTGCTCGGCGTCCACATCATAGGAGAGCTCGCCACCGAGCTCGTCCACGTCGGTCTCACGGCGCTCCTCCTCGAGCAGACCTCCAACATCTTCATCGAGACCTGTTACAACTACCCGACGCTGACCGAGCTGTACAAGTACGCGACGTATGACGCGCTCGGGAACCGGGCACTTCTGGTCAAGTAGGGCCGTTTCCGCGACAGGCCTCACCGACTCGTTCGCCTCGCCCGGCGACCGCCGACGAAGCTGTCGAAGACGTACTTTCCCAGGTCGTCCGCCGAGCAGTAGGCGGCGATTCCCTTCGAGACGCGCGCCATCTCTTCGACGAAATTCACCAGCCCGAGATAGAAAAAGTCCTCGATCAACGCAAAGCTCGACACGCGGATCCCCGCCGCGGCGCAGCGGTGCACCTCGTTGAGCGTGTGGCGAGCCGTCTTCTCGGACGGGGGATAGATCAAGACCACCTCGCGCCCTTCAATATGGGCCGTGGGCTCGCCGTCGGTGATCACGATGATCTGTTTGTTCTGGCCCCCTTGACGGGCGAGCATGTTGCGAGCCAGCCGGAGCCCCGCGTGAATGTTCGTGAAGTGCTGGGGTACGCGCGCGGGGGGATGATCGAGGTCGTAGCGCAGGTGGACGCGGCTGTCGTAGATGCTGACCGGCTTCGGGGCCGAGTTCAGGAGCTGCCGCTCCGTCATCACGTTGGCATACGTGTAGAAGCCGACCATTTGCAGGCTGTCCTGCGCGAACTGGGCCCGGACCATCGCCTGGAGCGCCAGGGCCACCTTCTTGGTCATGGCGTACTTGCCATAGCGCCCCATCGAGCCGCTCATGTCGATCAGCACCACCGTCGCGCAGCGCGTCTGGTACTCGGTCTCGTGCACCACGTAGTCGTCATGCTGAACGTGGATCGGCAAACCACCCCCCTGGCGAACGAGGGCGTTCTTCAACGTCTCATGCAGGTTCAAGTTGGCAAGCGAATCACCGTAGACGTACGGCTTCGAGTCCTCGAGACGGACCGTCCCCTCGCCCTTCTGGGACGTATCGTGCTTGCCCAGCGTATCGCGCTGAAACGTCTGGAACAGTTCCATCAGCGAGTTCTGCTGAATGCGCCGCACTCCTTTGGGGCTGACCCGCCACTCCCCTGCCTCGTCCTGCTCGATCAGCCCTTCCTTCTGGATCAAGTCGAGCACCTCGGGCATGTCGTCTTCAAGCCGGTCGAGGTGGCGCAGCACCTGGTCCCCGTACTGGAGCAGAAACTCGGCAATCTTGTCGAACGCCTTTTCGGCCGACTGCGGCTGGAACTCCTGCGATCCATCCCAGCGGCTGTATTCATAGAGTGACATCGCGCGCCTCAACACTCGCCGAGGTGGGCACTCTCGCAGGGCGGAGAGCGGCCAGCCTACCAGAGTTCGCCCAGGAGAATACCGTGAGTCATCTCTTATAAGAGACGCCGCCGGCTTTGACCGACTTGTTCAATTTATTGTTGACGTGGAGGCCCTCCAGGATGAACTCCGCTGCGCTGGCCGCCGCGGCGGTGCGCGCTTCGGCGTCGCCCAGGTCGGGCATGACCTCGCGGGCGAGCTCCTCCGCGCGCTTGCGCAGGCCAGGCACCTTTTCGACCCGCTCCAGGACCTCACGGCTCGGGAGCGCATCGCCGATCTCGACGCTCTTGCCCGACTCGAAGTAGTCGACCGCCGCGCGGAACTCGCGGGCGTCAAGATGGTGGGTAAACACATTCTTGACCGCCTCGGCCGCGATCCGCCCGATCAGCGTGTCCTCCTGCCCCTCGTCCTCGTTCATCGTCAGCTCGAGCTTCCCGCGCGAGCTGGGAGCAACGTGGGCCAGGTCCGACACGCGAGGGACGACCCAGCGCTCGCGCGTCACAAGCGCCCGGCGCTCGGCGTTGGAGACCACGTTCTCGAGGTTCGCGATCGACATCCGGACCGACACGCCGGATTGCTGGTTCACATGCGGAGAAGAACGCGCCAGCCGCGAAAGCTCCTCAACGATCTCCTTCATGAACAAAGGCACCGCGACCGTTCCAGCGTCGCGCGCGAGCCAGGCGTTTTGCTCGCTGATCGCGATTCCCAGCTCACGCGTCAGCGGATAGTGCGTCCGGACGACCGAGCCGATCCGGTCCTTGAGCGGAGTAACGATCCGGCCGCGGTTGGTGTAGTCCTCGGGGTTGGCCGAAAAGACCATGCAGAGATCGAGGCTGAGTCGGATCGGGTAGCCGCGGATCTGCACGTCGCGCTCTTCGAGGCAATTGAACAGCCCGACCTGGATCTTGGGCGACAGGTCGGGCAGCTCGTTGATGCAAAAGATTCCCCGATTGGCGCGGGGAATGAGGCCGAAGTGCATCGTCAGCTCGCTCGA
>JARLIH010000086.1 GCA_031291845.1 Isosphaeraceae bacterium
CCGATCCGGAACCACCTGCAGGCGGGCGATCCGCTGTACGAGCCCTTCTGCGGCTCAGGGACCGCGCTCATCGCCGCCGAGCGCACCGGCACCCGTTGCTACGCGATGGAGATCGACCCGATCTACGTCGAGGTCGCGCTGGCACGCTGGGAGCGGTTCAGCGGGCACGGGGCGGCCCGGCTCGATGCCTAGGGCGACCAGGCTTCCGGAGACGCTCGCGCCGCTCGTCGAGCCCGACCCGGGCGCGTGGACCAACACGGGCCGCGAGACCGACCTTGCACTCCTCGTGCTCCGGAATCGACGGCGCGACCCGTGTGCCGAGCGGGTCGCGATCGAGCTCGACCGGCGTCGGACGCCGGCCGAACGGGTCGCCATCGAAGAGGACCAAGCCGAGGCGCTGAAAGGCGTCATTCATGCCGTCCTCGATCGCATCGGCCTCACAACTGAACAGCGCGAGCGGGCCATTGAGATCCTGGTGAGGGAGCTGCGCCGGGTCGCCGGCGAGGACTCCGGATGAGCGAAGTGATCCTCGAGCTGGCCCCACACGATGGCCCGATCGTGCCCCTTACCAGGAGCCTTCGCCTTACCAGAGGTAAGCGATGGTAAGCCCGAGCTGCGCCCACCCGATGCCCGACGGACGACGGTGCCGAGCGCCGCTCCTTCGGGACGGCCAGTTCTGCTTCTGGCATGAGCCAGGCAAGGCCGAGGAGGCCCAGGAGGCGCGGCGGTTGGGCGGGATGCGCCGGGGTCGCGAGCGCACCCTCGCGGTCGCCTACGACCTCACGGGGTTGGGCAGCATCGAGGCGATCCGGCGCCTCGTCGAGATCGCCCTGTTCGACGTGCTCGGCCTGGAGAACTCAGTCGCGCGGGCGCGGGTGCTCATCTCGGGCGCCCTGGCCGCGGCCAAGCTCCTCGAGACGGGCGAGCTCGCGGAGCGCATCGCCACCCTGGAGGCAGCTCTGGCATCGGGCCGCGCGGTCGCTCCGGGGACGGTCTTCCCGGAGGAGTCGACGCCATGACCGCCGAGCGCCGGCTCGCCAAGCTCGAAAGCACCCTCTCGCCGAAGGCCGCCACCATGCTTTGGCTCGCTGAAGCGCAGCAGTTCGGCTCGCTCCCAGCCTACGTTGCCTGGCTCATCGATCAGCCCGTCTCGGCCGCACCGCTCGAGCGGGTGCCCGCACAGGCTCGGGCGGGTGCGATCGAGGCGATGCGCCGCCAACCCAGGGAAATCGTGCAGGAGGCTGCCCATGGGGCCGCCCGGGATGCCGTCTTCCTCGTCGAGCTCGTCCTCAAGCTCAACAGCGAGGCCGAGGAGAGGACCACGATACAGGGCCTCCGGTACGTGGGGCTGTTCTGGGAGATGCGGGCAATCAGGTCTGAAGCCGAGCTGGTGCGGCGCAGTCGATCTCGTGCCGGTCGCACGATCTCGAGCCTCGCGAAGCACTGGCAAGCGTGGTGCGAGGCGACCGCGGCGCTCCTCACCGGGCTCCACACGTCCGAGGAGGCTCGGTTGCTTCTCGAGCGCCGCTACCTCGACGGCCATCCGGCGTTGTTCCCCGACGCGATCGAGGACTGGGGCCGGCTCCAGGCAAGGGTCGAGCGGCTCGCCAGCTTGGGCGACGCCCTCCCGCCACTGATGGAGGGCCGTCGTCGCGGACCTCGATCAGCCGAGATCGAGCCCCCTGCTCTTGACCTCGACGCGCTCCGCGCCCGAGCCCAATTGGATGCCCCAACTCTGGCCGCGCGGCTCGTGGACGAGGCTCGGGCCGCGGCACTCGACGTCCTCGGGGACGCGGAGGGTGCCACCGCGATCGTGGCCCGACGGATGCGAGAGGATCCCAAAGCGGAGGCGTGACGCATTGGACCCAGGATCGTCCAAGGACGATCCTGGGTCGACACGCGCTACTTATCCGGTGAGCTGAACAGCCCGCCCTCGTGTCGGGCGATCATCGCCCGACTGATCGCGGCGCGCGCATCGCTCCCGAGAGCCACGAGCGGCTCATCGTTCATCGCCCGTCGGATCTGCTCATCGATGCCATCGAAACATCCATCGCGGGCGTCATAGATCTCTTGGACGAGTGCGAGGTCTTGACCCTTCAACCGTCCACGCTGGACGACCTCCTCGCGGATCGCGATCCATCGTTTGACGGCTTGGTCGTCGCCGACGAGGGTGGTGTCGGAGAGGCCGGTGCGTGTCGCCCGCCTCACATCGGCGGCGCGCTCGACCTCAGCATCGGACGCAACCGCCCATGCGAGGAAGTAGTCCGCCTCGATCGCGATCACCATACGGGTCTCGGTCAGGCGAGCAAGGTTGTAGTCGGCCGTTCGCTGGCGGCGATGCTGCCGGACTGCTCGGCTCTCGTCATTTTTCGCCCTCCACTCCTGGAGTCCGGCGCCGAGCACGGTGCCGGCGATGACGCCGATGAGGCCGACCCACGCAATGTCCACGGGTCTAGGCGTGCGGACGACGCATGAGGATCATGAGGGTCGCGTCCTCGGGATCGGGCTCGATGGTCACGGCACTGAAAGCTCGACAGACGGCGACCACCTCCGACGGGCGCCAATTAGAAGCGACGGGGCGCATCGAGCGTCTGCGAGAGCGCGTCACACTCGTCGCCACGATCCATGCGGGTCGCGTTCGGGCTGACTTGATGGCCGATGAAGTTGCGAAGTCGCCGCGGCGCCGAACCACTCAAGCCAGCGATCGATAAACCCCGTCTCCTCGCCCTGGTCGATGGCTGTGAACGGCCAAGCCACCTGCCACTCGGTCATGGCGTTGGCGAGGGCCTTGCCTGCGTTGTCGGACGGCTCAAAAGCGACCGGGTAGTACTCGGTCGTCCTCGGAATCAATGGCGAGACCATGAAGCCCGTCTCGAACCAGCGGTAGACACCAGCCTTGGCCGCATCGCAGAACCACAGGGAGTGGGTTCGGCCACGAAAGCCGTACTGATCCTGCGGAATCGTGACCCCGATGTCGGCATGTGCGATGACATCGAAGCTCGGCGCCCATGGTCCCCACGGGTCGGCTCTTGTCTGGATGGCCGGATCCATCCCGATCACGGCAGGACCAAGCCGAAGTGCCCATTCATCCGGGATGGATCCCGTCTCGGGCTTGGCCGCTGGGGCGTTGTCGGCGATTTCCTGCCGCATCCGTGCGCTGACGGCCTTCAAGGTCAACGACGCGGTCTTGAAGAGGGCCTCTCGACGCGAGGCTTCGGTGGCCGCAGCTGACATCCGCGCGTCCTCCTGTGCTTCGGCCGCCTGGATGGCCGCATTCGCGGCCTGAAGGCGGCTGGCCCCCACTGAGGCCGGGGTCAACGTCCGTTCGAGGCGGACCCGGACGTTTGCTGGCGTCGGTCGGGCATTAGGGGCCTTCAATAGACACTCGGCGACGAGGCTGACCAAGCCCGCGGGAGCCTCGATGACAGCCGGTGCGTTCTGGGCGAGATGCTGGTCCCGGAAGTCGTCGAAGTCCGGACCCTGAAAGGGCAGAGTGCCCATGAGCAACTCAAACGCCATAACACCGAGCGCGTACACGTCCGCCGCACTGGTCGCGCGCTCCAAGCGCCACCGCTCCGGCGCCGCGTAAGGCCATGACCAGGCGGCTTTCCACGTTTCCGGCGCCGTGGACTTCTCCGCGTACCGCGCAATGCCGAAGTCTGCGAGGCACCATGCTCCGCCAAGGAGCAGGATGTTCTCCGGTTTCAGGTCGCGGTGAACGACGCGGCCATCTAGCGCTTCGAGCGCGCTGGCGACATCGACGAGGACTGGCAAAGCAACATCAGCCGCGAGTTTGCCGCAAGCGTCCTCGAGCTCTGCGCGGAGCGATCGATCCGCACGCGGCATAGCGATGACCCATGCCGGTGTCGTCTCTCCCGAATCGATGATCGGGACGACGTTCGGCACGCCAGCCAGTTCCTCGAACAGCAATTCGCGGTTGGCGCCGCGTTGCTTCGGGATCAACTTGACGACCCCGTCAGTGCCGTCGGCAGCAGTCGCCGCGAAGACTTGGCCGAATCCCGACGGATCGCCGATCCGAGGACCGAGCGTCCACTCCTGCCGAAGCCGGACTTTGCGTGCCATCCGACCCTCACGCCGCCGAGCATCTATTCGCGCCAGCGAAGTCTAAGCCGATCATCGAATGAGACCGTCGAGGCGAGAAGTGAAGGGCGGGTCTGTATCCGACTCGGTGTAGGCCCGTGGCCCGGGCAGGACGCTAGGCGCACTCCAAGCGTTCAGACCCCGACACCATGAACCCATCGTGGCTGACGACCGGGTTCGAAGAGCCTGGCAGATTGGAGGGCGGGGCGGCCCCGAACGTACAACCTCAGGCCGACCCCCTGGGCCGAGTCTGTGACCTACCCGTCGCGAGCCAGCATCTGCGGGGTGAAGTCCTTGGCGAGGCCGCGGCCCTCGAGCTCCGGTACCAGGTCGGGCGGTCGGACGTCCGAGCGCGTCGCAGTCCCGATCCAGTCGGTGAGATCGCGG
>JARLIH010000087.1 GCA_031291845.1 Isosphaeraceae bacterium
CCCGGCCCCGTGCTGGTGGCTCCGCCCCCGCTTCCCGCGCGGAGGGCTCGTGCGCGTGCGATCCTGGCGGCGATCGTCATCCTGCTGTTGCTCGGGGGTCTCGCGGGCTGGTTCGGGCGCTCCCGCGTGAGTGACGGGCTGCCGCCGTCGGGCGCGGCCGGCGTCCGCCCGGTGCGGCCGCGCGCGCTGGGCGAGCGTCTGGTTCTTGAGGACGGCCTGAAGTGGATCCGCGCGCTCGCCGTCGCTCCCGACGGTCGGTCCGTTCTGGCGGGGGGTGGTCTCGACAACGACGTCCGCCTGTGGGAGCTCCCCGGCGGCCGGGTGCGACTCCGGCTCGTCGGCCACACCAGTTGGATCCAGTCGGTCGCGTTCAGTCGTGATGGGCGCTACGCCTTGACGGGCAGCGGTGGAAGCTGGAAGCTCGTCGACGGACAGAGGCCGGGGGGAGCCGATTTCTCGGTCCGCCTGTGGGACGTCGCCAGAGGGACGCTCCTCCGGACCTTCACCGGACACGACGAGCCCGTCACGGGTGTGGCGTTCGCCCCCGACGGCCGGACAGCCGCATCTTCCTGCCGCGACCACACCGTTCGCCTGTGGTCGCTCGAAAATGGCACCTCCCGCGAATTCGTCGGACCGGCCGAGTTCTTCTGCGTGGCTTTTACTCCGAGCGGCGACCGAGTCCTCGCCGGGAGCTGGGAGGGCGCAACGCTCTGGGACGTGGCCGGTGTCCGCGCAGCTCAGACGCTCGGTGGCCACATCGGCCCGGTGCTCGCGGTGGCTGTGTCGCCGGATGGACGGCAGGCGGTGACCGGGGGTGACGATGCGTCGATTCGGCTCTGGTCGCTCGACGACGCCCGTTCGCTGCGCGTCCTCCAAGGTCACGCAGGGCGGGTCAATGCCTTGGCCTGGTCGGGCGATGGCCGGCACCTCCTGTCGGGCGCGGCGGATGGCGTGCTCCGTCTCTGGGACGTGGATTCCGGACAGGTGCTTGCCGCATTGCCGAGTCCCGGCACCTCGATCGACTGCGTGGCGTTCTCACCCAACCAGCGGTGGGCCCTCGCGGGTTATCACGACGGCACCGTGCGGGTTTGGGACCTTCCGCCGATACCGGGTGGCGTGCCGGGCCGGCCTAGGTAGCGACAGACGAGCGCGCCGATGCAACGCGATTTGGTCCCCAGTAATGTAGCTTAGGAGGTCATCGAATGGGTATCGCGGGGAAAGCATGGGATGCCTACGGACTCGGCGCTTCGGGCGACCGGGGCGCCGGGATTCACGAACGCGCCTTCGAGATAGTTGCTGGCAGTACGGACTTTCACGAACGCGCCTTTGAGTCCGTTGCCCGGAATACGGGTCTCCACGAGCGGGCCTGCGAAACGATTTCAGGGAGAGCGGCGTCGCGTGCCGTAGCCGCCAACGAGCGCGTAAGCATCGTGGTGGGTGCCCGCAACTATGGGCGTTTCCTCGGGCCTTGCCTGCATTCGATCTACGCCCAGACCGCCAGGCCCGCCGAGGTAATCTATGCAGATGACGGCAGCGAAGATGAGAGCGTCGCGGTCGCACGCGCCTTTGAGCCATACGGCCTCAAGGTCCTTGCAGAGCCGTTCCAAGGTGTGGCCGCGGTGCGCAACGCGGGTGCCCGTGTCGCGACGGGGGACCTGCTGCTCTTCGTCGACGGCGACAACCTCCTCGCCCCCGATTTCCTCGAGCGCCAGACAGAGGCACTGGCCGGGGGCGCGGCGTTCTCCTACGGGTCGAAGCATTACTTCGGGCGCAGCCAAGGGGTCTGGGAGCCACGAAACTGGGACCGGGACCAGCTCTGGGTCGAGAACTATGTCGATACGTCGGCGTTGGTCCGCCGCGAGTGGTTCGAGGCGGCCGGCGGCTGGCGGGAGACCTCGGCGGGGACGCTCTGGGACTGGGACCTGTGGCTTCGGGTCAGCCGGTTCGGCCCCGGCCAGCGCTGTCCGACCTCGCTGTTCTATCGCCATCACGACGCGAACCTGAGCGCACGCGTGGACTCCGCGCGCCGTGACCGGCTCGGTACCTTTCGCGGTATGATTCGTCGGTCCGCCGTCCGTTCCGCGGTCGTGCTCGCCTTCAGCGGCAGGCTTCCCGAGCTGCTGCCCCGCTGGCTCGACGCCGTCGCCGCCGCATCGGCCTCTGCGCCCAACACCACCCGTCCCGAGCTGATCGTCCTGGATGATAGTGGCCCGGGCTTCTTGACCCTCGCAGGGGCCGCACTTGCGCACCTCGATCAGCACTTCGCGGCGGTCAAGGTCATACGCGTGCACGAAGGTGGCTCCTGGCGCGAGCGCCGGCCGGACCGCGCGGCGACAGCGCGCTTCCTGACCGGGGCCTACCACCGCGCGGGGTTCGAGACCCAGGCGGAGGTGCTCTGGTACATCGAGGACGACATCGTCGTCCCTCCCGACTCGTTCGACCGCCTCCTCCGCCTCCTGCTCCATGGCGAGGAACCGCGGGCGGCCGTTGCCGGGTTGTACCGCAGCCGCCACGAGCCTTGCCTGGTGCTGAGCCAGTTCGCCGACGGCCGGGTCGTCCACGCCGAACAGCCGCCCGACCGCGCCGGGCCGTGTGACCTCACCGGCACCGGGTGCCTGATGGTGTTCCGCCCCCTGGCGAAGGCCGTCTTCCGGCCCGTCTGGCACGTGCCCGGCACGCAAGCCATCGTCCCCGCCCACGACTGGGCCTACACCTGGCAACTGCGCGAGGCCGGGCACCCCGTGTGGGTCGATCCGGCGGTGATGTGCCGGCATTACCTGAGCGAAACGGAGTGGGTGTAGCGAACGCCGTTGGAAACGCCCCGGAGCCGCAGGGCCGGTAAACGCCCCGCGATGCCGATCCGAAGGCCCGAGATTCGGAGGCATCGCGCGCTCTTCGGCACTGGACACGCGCACGCAAAGCCGGGGAATCGGCGTGCCGTGCCCACAGCTTCGTGGGCATGCGACGTTGAACTTTCCGGCTTTAGTCGTCATCGGACTTATTAATAATCGTTTCCGAGTTCTTGTTGTAGAGATCCAGCGTCACTTCTCCGGGGTGCGCGATCTCGAGCGGGACCAGCCATTCGATCAGGCTGAAGCTCGTGTCATGGATCGCATAAACGAGGTACTTACCCCCCTTGACCTCAGGGATTTTGTATTTGCCGTCAATGTTCGTCTCAGCCGTGGCAGCGACTGCCGTTTTGGCGATCGCGCGCCACACCGAGTCGTTCTTGATCCGGCGCATTCTTACGTTGCCGGAGGCGTCGTCGTTTTTGCGATAACGCACTCCTCGGAAAAGCCACTCCAACGAGACCCGATCGTCCGGGGGACGTGAGGGAAGACCAGTGGCATCGCCGCCGAACTGGTCGAAATCGGGTTGCGACTTCATCACCCGCACGGCTTCGTCCAGCTCGCGCCGGGCGACTTCGGCTCGCAGGACGTAGATCGACAAGCCACGAAGGATGTCGGACTGACCTCCCCCTTTGATGACCCACGCCCCGCCGATCACCGACGCTTTGATCTTCGCGAGCTCGGCCTCCTCCTTGAGCCGCAGTTGCTCGGCCACTCGCCGGGCCTGCGCTTCGGCCTCCTCTTGCTCTTTGAGCCGTGCGAGGCGTTGCCGCTCTTGTTCTTGCCGCTGCCGCTCGGCCTCTTCGCGTTCCAGCTCCGCCTTGAGGACGACCAAGAGCTTGTCGCGGCGCGCCTTGCCATCGCTCACCGCTCTTTGAACATCGGAATCCGACGAGCCGTTCCCCTGCGCAACGACGGCCTGGTATTTTTCGAGCGCCTGGCGGAGCTGACCGGCCTCCTGGAGCTGATCCCCCTCGGTCTTCCACGTGATGATCTGCTGGCGGGCATGCGACTTTAGATTTTGATAGAAAAAATAACATCCGAATCCGACTATCGTGACGATCGGCACGGCGACGGCGAACTGCAGAATCGGATCTTTGTACCAAGGCCGTGGCGCGGGGACTTGCCGTGGCGCCTCGTCGACAACCGGCGAAAAACGGGTTCGACACCGGGGGCATCGAATCGTGATGGAGCCCGCCACCCCCTCGGGAAGCGGTCCCGTGCGTCCGCATTGTGGGCAATTGACTTTCATGATTGCCTCGTCAGGGTAAGAACTCGTTCAACATCCGACCCGGCCCGAACGTCGTGACGGAACGGCGATCGTATCCTCAGGCGTTCTCATGGACTGAGCTCAAATCGAGCGAAGTCTGATCTTCTCCACCGAACGTTGACGCCTTACGTCTTCGACGTCATCCGGAACCTGGGTACGGCGCCGACTCAGAACACGCATTGCCTCGACGACTCGGTACACCCGGTCCGGCCTCCCGCGAGCGCCGGCCCGGGGTTCTTTTGCAAGTGGAGAGTGTCAAACCCAAAGAACCATTCGCTGGCGACGATACTGTATTAACGTGCACAGGGACCTTTTGTCCACAGCAAATTGCCCCGACGCCTTTCAGATTCTCAAGCCCGAAAAGGTGTCAGGAACCTTTCTTGACAAAGCGCGGCTCCCCCGACACGTTGATGACATGGGACGACCTCCCCGCGCCGCCGCAGGCGGACTGATTTATCACGCCCTGAACCGCGCCAACGCTCGCCGGACCATTTTTGAGGACCGCGGCGACTACGGCGCCTTTTTGGGCGTTCTGGCCGAAGCGCTCGCGGGCCATCCGACGCGACTGTTGGCTGATTGCATCATGCCGACCCACTTCCACCTGGTGCTCTGGCCACGTGCCGATGGGGAGTTGTCGGACTTCATGCGTTGGCTGACGCTGACCCACACCCAGCGGTGGCACGCTCACCTGCGCTCCGCGGGCACGGGTCATCTGTACCAGGGCCGTTTCAAGGCGTTCCCGGTGGAAGGGGACGAGCACTTTCTGACGGTTTGCCGGTACGTCGAGCGGAACGCGCTGCGGGCGGGTCTGGTGGCACGGGCAGAAGATTGGCCGTGGGGAAGCCTCCATCAGTGGTGTGGCGAAGGGAGCCGGAGGAGCCCTGCAGAGGCCGTGCCGTCGTTGAGCGCGTGGCCGATGCGCCGCCCGCCGAAGTGGGTCGAGCGGGTCAACGCGGCTCTCTCGGCCGAGGAGGAAGCCGCCGTGCGCCGTAGCATGGAGCGTAGCCAGCCGTTCGGACGGAGCGCCTGGCAGTCGGCGACGGCGGCCCGGTTGGGCCTGGAATCGACCCTCCGTCCACGCGGACGCCCGAGGAAAGAACGAGACAACGGCCCCTGACAACTTGTCTGGGCGACTGCTACCGCCTGCGTAATCCCCGTTTCCAAGGCGGTCGGTGGCCCGCGAGTCCGGTTTCGGGGCCCAGGGCCAAATCCGACGGCATCGCTCCCGACGGGGCTGGCAAAGGGGACGGAGGGAATTACATACTGGAGATTTGGAATAATCGTTCGCATTCCGCCCTGCCACGCACCGCCCGCGCAGCCGTCGGCGGCGCCATCGAGCACCCCTGAACCTCGGCGACCGTCGCATGATGGTCGTCAATTCCCTCGGTCCTCTTTCGTTCCTCCTCGGTCCTCGAATTTCCAGTCGCTGCCTGATCGGATCCAACGTTCGCACGGAGACGACGGACTGCCATGAGACCCCACACGACTCGCACCTGGTTGATCGCGGTATCCCTGCTGGCAGCCGTCGCGATTTCCGCGACGAGTGCGGAGAGCGGCTCTGCAAAGACGGGTCGCCGGTCGATCACCGTGGCCGTCGTCCAGTTCAACGCCATCCCCGAAGCCGTCGATCAAAACCTTGCGGCCATGGAGCGCCTCGCGCGAGCGGCCGTCAAGCTGGGGGCGCATTGGGTCGTCTTCCACGAGGCGAGCAACTGCGACTACACCGACAAGCTCAGCGCCCTGGCCGAGCCAGTGCCCTGCGGTCGCTCCACGATCCGCATGAGCGCGCTGGCGAAAGAGCTGGGATGTTTCCTCTCGTTCGGATTATCCGAGCGAGACGGCGATCGGTTCTATATCACCCAGGTGTTCGTGGGTCCCGAGGGATTCGTCCATCGCTATCGCAAAACGTGGCTCCACAAAGAGCCCCTGGACGGTGGCTTCCGCAATGAGTACGCCCGTTACGACCCCGGAACAGGCCCAGAACCGTTCGAGATCGACGGCGTCCGCGCAACCTGCTTCATCTGTTCCGACAGCACGTCGCCCCGTTGCATCGCCCGCGCTCGGGATCTCCGTCCCGATGTCGTCTTCTTTCCGGTGAACATCGTGACGCATCATCCCAAGGATCTCCAAACCACGACGGCCACTCATGCTCGGACGATCGGCGCTCCGCTCCTTTCGGCGAATCGAGTCGGTGACTCCTGGTCCAACCGCGGTGGTCAAGGTGGGGCAGCCATCTACTCCGCCACCGGAGAGGTACTCGCCCGGGCGAAATCCGATGGGCAAGAGGAAATCGTCCTCCATCGCCTTGAGGTCCCGGTGCGATAGAGAAGGCCAAGAAGGCGCCAGGGACCGTCAATGAGAAGCCGCAGCTCCCCCCATACGTTGACGACATGGGACGGCCTCCCCGCGCCGCTGAAGGCGCACTCAATTCTCGCGCCCTGAACCGCGCCAACGCTCGCCGAACCCTTTTCGAGGAGAGCGGCGACGACGTCGGCTTTATGCGCGTTCTGGCCGAAGCGCTCGCGTACCACCTGACGCGACTCTTGGCTTATTGCGTGATGCCGACCCCGTTCCACCTGGTGCTCAGGCCGCGGACGGATGGGAAGTTGTCGGACTTCATGCGTTGGCTGACGCTGACCCACGCCCCGCGGTGGCACGCTCACCGGCGCTCCGCGGGCACGGGGCATCTGCACCAGGGCCGTTTCAAGGCATTCCCGGTGGAAAGAGACCAGCACTTTCAGACGCTTTGCCGGTACGTCAAACGAAACGCGCTGCGTGCGGGTCTGGTGCGGGCGTCGATAGTGGCCATGTACCAACTATGCATTGGTCGCGGGATTGACAAAACATTGACTCAGCCGTTAATGGTGATTACCATCCACCACTACACGTCGTCCTTGTTCCAGATCGTCCCAATTTCATGCCTGGCTATTGCCATCGTCGGAAACGATGCAGACCGTGTAAACCGGCCAGATTTAGTGCGTGGCCGAATGGGCCTAAGTTCATTGCGACGCTCGAAGATGGAATTGACCTCGGCAGGGACGGGCGCCTTGCCCGCGCGCAGCAAACGGCTCGTCCGGTCCACCAGCCGCAGGTAACACGAGAGTGTCAAGCCCGGGCCGCATGCGGGGCGCGTTCGTCTGGCGGGCCCCCAGCTCGATCGGGCGGCTGATGTTCTCCCGCTGCCGGTACTCGCGGGCGAGCGCCCGGAATTGGTGACGTTGCTGCTTGCATTCGCAGCATCGCGGCAAGGCCCCCGCAGACGAGCTCCACGACCGCCACCGCGATCATCCAGCGCCGCGTCGTCATCCGGGGAGCGTGCAGGGCGTGGGCTCTTTTCGTTCGGCGAAACCAGGTTTCCCTCGGCCGGCGCGCGGGGTCACTGCGACCGCGCACGGTCCCCCGCCGCGTCGTCGTCGAACGATCGGACGTGAAACGTCTCGCTCGTGCTCTCCCGGGCGGTGCCGGACCGGTTGGGCAAGCTCCAGACCTCCTCGCGTCCCCAGGAGCACTTGACCGGCTGCGTCGTCGAGGGGGCGAACGCGTACTGCCACTCGGGGCCGGCCGGTCCCTGGCGCGCTTCGAGCATCAGGAACACCTCGGGGTCAGTCGTGTACGCGAAGCAAAAGAGCGACCCGTCGACCACGCCCGACGCGGGATCGCCGTAGCGCGCCAGCGGCTTGGTGAGCAGGCGGAGGGTGTTCCACGTCTTGCCCTGGTAGAAGTGCTCGGCGACGCACCCCGAGGCAAGGGTGGCCATCTGCCTGCGCCGGGCGTCGGCGCTCTCCGACGGCCTGGGCGCGCCCGGCACCGGCCGGAACTCGACCCCAGCGCGCGGCGGGTTCCAGTCGGGCTTGTCGGCCGCTCTGGCCACGATGGGGACCGTCGCCAGCGACGCGAACTCCTGGAGCCAGGTCCCGTCGGACTTGCAATACACCTGGACCGCGACCTCCGGCCGTCCCCCCTTGCCGAGCCACAGGAAGATGGCGCCGTCCTTCGACCGGCTGACCGGGTTTCGGAAGCGCAGGACCGGCTGTTCCTGAAGCCGGTACGCGCCCCCCGGATCGTCGCGCGCCTGGATCTCGTAAGCCGCGACCGACTTCTTCATCAGTTCCAGCCGCGCCGCGGCTTCGCGCGGCGACGACTCCCCCTCCGCCGGCCCGACTTGCCCGACGAGGGCCGCGATCAGCAACACGCTCAGCGGTAGGCTCATGGCGATGCTCCCGAAGGAATCACGGCGGCTCCGCAGCCCGATCTCGCGACGTCCGAACGAATTCGCTCTTCGCTCGACTGTACCCGCCCCCGCGGCGCCGGTCGAGGCTGTGGTCCGCGCCGAAAGACAAGCATCAATAGCACCCGCAGATCTGCGTGCGTCGATTCAAGTGCGACGCCCACTTTCGTCCGCCCGGGGGCAAGCGAGCGGGTCACGACAAGGCGTGCCGCTCTCATTTTCTTCATAGTCCGATATCTTCATTCCAGAGCGACGGATTCTTCTGGATAAACTCTTTCATCAATTCGACGCACCGCGGGTCTTGTAAGACCTCGACGACGACGCCTCGGCTCCGAAGCAGCTCCTCCTCGCCCATGAAAGTGAGGTTCTCGCCGATGATCACGCGAGGAATACGATAGAGGAGAATGGCGCCGGTACACATGGCGCATGGGGACAACGTCGTATAAAGGACGCTTCGAGCGTACACGGACGCGGGGAGCCGGCCGGCGTTTTCGAGGGCGTCCATCTCGCCGTGGAGGATCGCGCTCTCGCGCTGCACGCGGCGATTGTGCCCCCGGCCGAGGATCCGGCCGTCGTGCACCAGGACCGACCCAATGGGAATCCCGCCCCCACGGAGCCCCAGCTCGGCCTGCTCGACCGCTGCGCGGAAGAACTCGTCCATCGGATCGATCCTCATCACCTGAGAGCCGTTCACCGCCAGCCCGCTTCAGGGCCGCGCAATGCGTTCCCTCAAGTGTGCGGTGTCTCGCTCCTATGAGCAACTCCCAATACCGCGTTCCTGCTCGTACTGCCCGAAATGCACCACCTGACGAGAACGGCTCGCGCCGGTGCATTTCATGCACCCTACGAGGAAAGGGCAAACGGACCCGTTCCGCCGAACGAAACCACGACCACCTTGCCCTTGAAACGGATCGGTCGAATTTCTACAATGTAGAATTACTGGAGGCGACGATGGCCGACGACGATCTTCTCGGCACGTTCGAGCAACTGACGCTGCTGGCGCTCTTGCGGCTGGGGGACGACGCGTACGGCATGCTCGTCCGGCGCGAGATTGAGGAGCGGACGGGCCGATCGACGTCGCTGGGAGCGGTCTACGCGACGCTCGATCGCCTGGAGACCAAAGGATACGTCTCGTCGCGCTCCGAGGCCGGGGGCGCGGAGCGAGGAGGCCGGGCCAAGCGCTTTTTCCGGGTCGAGCCGCCAGGGCTCCGGGCGCTCCAGCAGACCGCGCGCGCGGTCGAGCGGATGCGCGAAGGGCTGGAGGCCGACGGCCGACCGCTCGGAGCGATCGCATGACCAACACCGGCGAACCACCGCGGCCGGACGAGCCGGCCGAGGCCGGGCGGCTGCTTCACGGGCTGCTGCGTTGGGTGGTCCCTGCGCCCGACCGCGAGGCGTTCCTCGGCGATCTGATCGAGGAGTGGGCGACGCAGATCCGTCCTCGGCTGGGGCCGAGGCGGGCGAGTTGGTGGTTGTGGCGGCAGGCGCTCGGTTCCGTGCCGCCGTTGCTTGCGCTCCGTCTGGAGCAGGAGGGCCGTATGATCCCGAAGACGACGATCCGCACTGCCTTGAGCCATCGCCTGAGCGACGAGACGTTCGATGCCAGGCTCGCCCTGTGGACCTGCACCGCCGCGGGGCTGGCCATCGTCCCGCTGGCCATCCGCGCCTTGCTGCGACATCCCGGCGGCCGTGCCGATTTCCTCCTCGGGGTCGTCCTGGCGATCGTGACCGGCCTGCTCGTCCTGATGCTGGGCCTGATCTCCCGCCACCAGCTCACCCGCCTGACCCGCGTCCCCCCGCGACGCCGCTGGCCGGAGTTCCTCAGCTATCTCGGCTGCCTCGGCCTGTTGATCGGCTGCATCCGCATGCTGCCGACCATGGGCCTGAGCCCCGTCGGGACCACCGTGGCCCTCCTGGCGATCTCCTCGCTGAGCCTGGCGCTCTTGCTGTTGGGCATGATGACGACGGTGTGCCGGGTGGCGGAGCGGCAGGGCGATTGACTTCTTGCGCAGACAGTCCGACACTGAATCCGCAGACCGCCTCTCACTCAATCCGTCAGCCCCGTCGGCGGGGTCGCCGTCGGCTGTCGGGCGAGCGCCTCTGCCGATGGCAGGGCCGCGCCCGACGGGCTGCGGTAAGACCGGCCTCCCCAGCCTCTCGATACACGGAGAACCGCGATGCGCTGGCCGAGGTTCCGCGTCCGGACGATGATGGTCGCCGTGGCGCTCGTGGGGCTGGTCATCGCGGGGGAACGGTTCTGGCGCCGGTCTCAGTTCTATCGAAAGCAAGCAGCCCTGTGCGCCTTCTTCGAGTGCCAGCACTTATGGTATGCGAATCCGGAAAACGTCTTAATAATCCCCGGCGATGACTACGACGACCGCCAAGCTCAGATCGACGAGGCATCGAAGTACCGGGTGCTGAAAGAGCAGTACCGGCGGATTTCCCGCCGCCCTTGGGAGGCGCTTCCTCCCGGCACCCCGGTTGCGGTGAACCCCTGGGATCTCAGCCGCCTTTCCGCGTCGGAGATCGAGGAAATGGTGGCTCACGTCGACGATCCGTAGGAGAATTGAAAAGGTGTCAAGAACTGAAAAGGTGTCAGGAACCGTATTGAGAACTGAAAAGGTGTCAGGAACCGTATTGACAAGCCGCACCTTCCCCGATACGTTGGCTTCATGGGACGGCCTCCCCGCGCCGCTGAAGGCGGACTCATTTACCACGTCCTGAACCGCGCCAATGCTCGCCAGACCATTTTTGAGGACGGCGATGACTACGATGCCTTTCTGCGCGTTCTGGCCGAAGCGCTCGCGCGCCATCCCACGCGGCTCCTGGCCTATTGCATCATGCCGACCCACTTCCACCTGGTGCTCTGGCCGCGAGCCGACGGCGAGTTGTCGGACTTCATGCGTTGGCTCACGCTGACGCACACCCA
>JARLIH010000088.1 GCA_031291845.1 Isosphaeraceae bacterium
CGCCGGGAGTCGGCCAGGCTTCCGCCAGTTGGATCTTGTGATAGCGTTCGATCACCCGTCCCGATGGATGGAACACGACGGCGGAGTTCAACAGTCGGTCGCCGTCGCGATAGGGAGTACCCACGATCGCGTACAGGTTGGATTCGCGGCAGGCTTCCCCCACCTGCCGCTCCGCCTCCGCGAGTTCCGTAGCCGTGCGCTGGGTGATCGCCTCCGCGAAGTACCCGGTCAATGCGCACTCGGGGAACACCGCCACGCGCACCCCCTCGCGTGCGCAGCGCCGGAGGTGCTCGCGGATGCGCACGACGTTCGCGGACAGATCCCGGGTCGACCGCATTTGCACCGCGGCAACCCGCAGGGTGTGCGACGTCGCCCCCTCGGCCGGCGGGCGTGTATTTTCCCCTCCGTCGGAGCGTGCGACGAGGGGCCAGGCGAACAGGAGTGCTGCCAAGCAGCGTGCCGATCGGGCGTAGGGCATCACTGTCTCCCAAGCAAATCGTGAATTCGGACGTCGAGCTCGCGCGCCTGCCGCTCCGCCGCCTCCAGCGGAACACCGCGGCTCATGCCTGGCCGCTTGTGCCCCGTCGCCGTGAGCCATGCGTCCTTCAGCACGCGTTGCCGATCCTGAACGATCTTGAGGAGTTCTAACCCGTGTGGGAATTCTGCCAGGTATGCGTCAGCGCTCGGCGAGTCGGCGAGCTTCTTTGCCGGGATCCGCCAGTGCGCGAGCAAGGCGCGAGCGATGATCCAGTGGCCGATCGCGTTCGCGTGCACTCCGTCTCCGGCCAGTCGATAAGCCGGGTCGTGATCTCGTTGGAGCGCCAAGAACAGCTTCATGGGACCGTGGATGTCAACCACGTTCCAACCATCGGTCCGCCGGGCGAGCAGCCACTCGGAATAGCGTCCGAGGACTTCGTCGTACCCCACGTACGGCTGGCGGTACTCGGCCCGCCCGGCCGGCAACGTCTTCTCCTTGATCGGCTCCGCGTCAAATACGGGCGGAGTCAAATGCAGAACCTTCGCGCCGTGGGCTTTTGCCCGATCGCGCAAACGCTGAATCCCATCCTGGTACTTGTGGAAACGATCCTCACTGAAGGGGTAATAAATGCCGTCGTTCATGCCGTAACAGGCAACGACCAGGTCGGGCTTCGTTTGCGAAAGCACGCGCTCGAGCCGTTCGTGCAGCTCCGGCCTCGGGAATTGACCGCCGGCATGCCCGGGTTCGGACAGCCCGGAAACCGTCTCGCTGGGCAGCCCCAGGTCCAAGAACTCACAGCGCCACGCGGGGTCGTGAAGGCGGAGGACGGCCTCGGCGAATTCGATGTACTGCCCGGCGTACGTGATGCTATCGCCCAAGAAGACTACCCTGCGCACATCCGCAAGGGGGGCCGTGTCGCCCGATTGGACCGTCGCGGCCTGTCCCAAGGCGAGAACCAATCCCACGTACAGGGCCGCTTGTCGCTTCATCGGAGTCTCCCTGGAGCCGCGGCGGTCATGAGCGTGACCGGGTGTGACGCGTCAACTCTCGCACGAGAGCGACGCTGTGTAAACCCGCCCTCGCCTTCCCAAGAATCACGGCAACGGTCGTCGCGCGAGTGGCTGTTTAGAGACACCTCGGCCGGAAGCCTGAGGGCATCTCAAAGTACGGTTCCCACGTGCATACAGGCGACACGCTCGTGCCGATCGGCAGACAGCTCGATCAAAGTCCACTCACGGGCCGGTTCCGGCGGAAAACGTCTTGAGCCGAACCTATGACAAGTGACGTAGAACGGCGAGACGAGCGAATCGAACGGGAACCGCGGGTCCGGGCTGGAGGCCGAACCAACGAGCCTGATAGAATGTCCCCTAATCAAGAACAATGGGAACGATCCCAAAAACCGGCAATCGGGCCGGGAAAGAGAGCACGAATGGCGGTATTCTTCTGCAGCGATCCACACGCGTTCCACGGCAACATTCTCAAGTTCTGCCGTCGCCTTGTCTTCATGACGGACGCGGACCGCGCCGCGTTCCTCGCGCGTGAGGCGGCCGGCGGTGACCTCCGTGCGTTCCGTGTCAGCGACGAGTCGGTCGATAACATGAACCACGGCTTGGTCGCGAACATCAACGCGCGCGCCGGCCGTGATGACACACTATGGTGTCTCGGAGACTGGGCGTGGGGTCAGCGTGGGGATTATTTGAAGAACGCGCGTTGGTTCCGCGATCGCATCGCCTGCCAGACGGTGAACCTGATCTGGGGCAACCACGACGAGCGTTCAATCCGGGACCTCTTCCACGAGGCACACGACCAAATTCAGATTCGTGTCGACGGCGCTCGCATCACGCTCAATCACTATCCGATGGTCACCTGGAACGGTCAGCATCACGCATCCGTCCAAGCACCGAACATCCATCTTTACGGCCATGTGCACGCGCTTTACCAGAAAGAGCCGCAGGCAGCCCCTCTGAAAGACGCGGCAGCCTGGCCGGCGCTCGACGTCGGTTTCGACGGACACGACTACCAGGTCTGGTCGCTGGAAGAGATCCTGGTGCGACTTCGGCCGACCTTGGAGGCCTTCGAGGCGCTCAAACGGGAGCGCGGACAATTCGACCCATTCCGCGGGCGGGGTGAGGCGAGACGGCCCGCTACCGAACTTCTCGCTTGAAGAAGTACGACAGAAACGAATACCCGTAGAGCGCGGTGGGATCGTACTCGCGGCGGTAGTTCTGGATCAGCACCGAAACCAGTTCCCAGCCCTCGCGACCGTGACGATCCAACAGGGCCGTTCGCTCTGGGTCCTCTTCCGGTTCCGGACCGCCCAGGCCTACCAATACCCTTTGTTTAACCACCTTGTATTGCCACTGACGCACGGTTCATCCTCGAGGAGCTATGGGGGAGGAGGGCGCGAGACGGAGGTATCCATTGGCTAGAATAGGTCACGTTTTGCTAGGGAGGTGCATATCCTGGATTATGCGGCTGTCGATACAAACAACCACACGTCCAAGGCGCCCTGATTGATCGCACGCATTCCGGCAAAGGATCCTTCCTCGCGGGCCACCTCGTGGTATAAACCGATCGACGGCCCCAGCCGAAGTACTGGACGCGTGTCGAAACGCAGGCGACCAGCCTCTGCGATGGAGATGGACCACCGATGCTGAGAAACGTCTTGATCCTATCTGCCTCCGCCGGCTCGGGTCATTTACGAGCGGCGCAAGCCATCGAGCGTGCGTTTCAATTAGCCGGGGGCGCCCAATCGGTTCACCACTTCGACACGTTCGAGTACACGAACCCCCTCTTTCGCCGCCTTTTCTCCAAGGCATACATCGACATGGTCAATGCCATGCCGGAGGTCCTCGGCTGGCTCTACGACCGGCTCGACCAGCCGGGACGCGATGACCGCCTGAAGCTGGCGTTCGACAAGCTGAATACTCTCCCTTTCGTCCGCCTGCTCGAGCACTACCAACCCGATATTACGGTCTGCACGCACTTCCTGCCGGCGGAGATCATTTCCTGGCTGATCGAGGAAGGCCGGCTGACCACGCGCCAGGCGATTGTCGTGACCGACTTCGACATCCACGCGCAGTGGCTTTGCCCGAACTACGACCATTACTTCGTTCCACTCGATGAAACGCGGGCCCACCTCGAAGAGCTCGGGGTCCCGGCGTCGAAGGTGACCGTCTCCGGCATACCGATCGACCCCGTGTTTGCAGTTCCCAAGGACCGGCAGGAGATGCGGATCAAGCACGGCCTGAAAGCGGAGGGCCCGGTGATCCTGATCTCGGCGGGCGGATTTGGAGTGGGCCGGGTCGACACGCTCATGGCGTCACTGTTGCGGCTGCGGCACTCGGCCGAGGTTGTGGCGATCTGCGGGCGGAACGAGGAATTGAAGGCCAAGCTGGACCGTCTCGCCGCCGAGGTGCCCGAAGACTCCCGGGTGACGATCCAGGTCGTGGGCTACACAACCGAGATGGACGAGTACATGGCGGCCGCCGATTTGATCGTCGGCAAGCCGGGAGGGCTCACGACGTCCGAGGCACTCGCGCGCGGTCTCGTCTTCGTCGTCGTGAGTCCGATACCCGGCCAGGAGGAGCGGAACTCGGACCACCTGCTCGAAGAGGGAACGGCGATCCGGTGTAATAACCTGCCGGTGCTCGCGTACAAGATCGACCGCCTTCTCGATGATCCCCGCCGTCTCGCCACGATAAGGGAGAACGTCCGGCGACTGGCTCGACCGAGGTCCGCTGGCGATATTGTCGCGAAGTTGGGAATGTTGGGAGCGAACGGTAACCCGGCCGTTTGACCGACATCTCCGCCGCAGGGTTCGCCCGCCGGCGACGGACAAATCCGAGGATCCGCCCCAAGATGCCCATTTACGTTGACGCTGACGCCTGCCCGGTCAAGGAGGAGATCTACAAGGTCGCTCGACGCTACGCGATCAAGGTGCACATCGTCGCGAACGCGCCGATACGCGTGCCCCAGGAGGCAATGGTCGAGCTGATCGTGGTGAAGGGCGGATTCGACGTGGCCGACGATTGGATCGCGGAGCGCGTCGAGGCTGGGGATATCGTCGTCACGGCCGATATCCCCCTTGCGGAGCGCTGCCTGGTCCGCGCGGCGAGAGTCATCGGACCGAAGGGTCATGAGTTCACCGAGGACGCGATCGGTAACGCCTTGGCAACCCGCTCGCTCCTGGAAATGCTCCGGCAGTCCGGCGAATTCGGCGGAGGGCCAGCACCGTTTGCGAAGTCCGACCGGTCCCGCTTCCTGTCGAAGCTCGACGAGGTCGTGAATGCCGTGAGACGCGCGACCGGCCGTTGAGCCGCCGATACCACGACTCGTTCAATCGCCCGCAACGACTCAGCCCGCGTCGAGCCGCCGGAGCAGGCGCGCGAGCGGCGTCAAGCCCCCCTGCCCCTGGCGGGCTGCGACTGCAGTTCGGGGAAATTGGCCGCGGCCGCCTGAACGTCGGCCGGGAAGTCCGCGAACTCCTGGACCTGCCGAACCTCGATGACCTCGTTGTCGGAGGCGGGGCAACGCGACGCCCATTCAATCGCCTCTTCCTTCGACTTCACCTGGATCATCCAGTAGCCGCCTAGCACCTCCTTCACCTCAGCGAAGGGCCCGTCGGTCACCTTGGGCTTTCCGCCCGCAAACGAGACGCGTGCCCCCATTGAGATCGGGTGCAGCCCGTCGAGGGTGAGCAGCACGCCGGCCTTTTGCAGGCATTCATTGTACCTCATCATCGCGGCAACCGCGTCCGCCGACGGCATGGTGCCGGGCGCGGCGTTTTCGTAGCCCTTCGGGATCATCAGCATCATGAATCGCATCGTTCTTTCTCCGTCAGATTTCCGGTGACGAACTTGGGATTCGGCCGGACTCAACCGGCCGTCGGCATAACTACGGCTGCGCGGACTCGAGCTCCGCTGAACCGAAGAGCGGGCGAATCTCCAGTTCGCCCTCGATACCGGCTTTGATGTGAAGTTCGGCGACGCGTCGGGCGAGTTCGAGGGCTCCCGCCTTCGACTTTGCCTTTACCAGCGCGAATCCGCCGATCAACTCCTTCGTCTCGGCGAAAGGCCCGTCAATCACGGGGCTCTTCCCGCCGGAATAGGTGATGCGCGTGCCGGCCGGACTCGGCTGAAGCCCGCCCGCCATGAGCACGACTCCCGCCTTTACCATTTCCTCGGTCAGGTTCCCCATTTCCGCCATGAACTCGGAGCCGGGGAGGACAGGACACCTGCCTCCGACTCCTTCGTCGCCCTGATCATCATCATGTACCGCATCGTCGTGTTTCCTTCGGGCTGAGGTTTTGCCGCCGAGCGTCCGGTCGCGCGCGGCCGGCGCAACGTGGGCTCGGTCGTCAACGCACGACATAGACCAACCAGGACACGCCGAAGCGGTCTGCGACCATCCCGAAGAGTGGCGAGAAAAAGGTCTTGGTCAATGCCATCCGCACCTCACCGCCGTCGGCCAGGGCTCCGAACACCCGCTCGGCTTCAGCCTCGTCGGGGACGGTGAGGGAAAGGGAAAAGCCCTGAAAATTCGGCGTTCCCTGGCACTGGCCGTCGGACGCCGAAATTGTCGTGTCGCCGATGCACAGGCTCATATGCATCACTTTGTTTTCGGCCCCTGGGGGAACCTCACGGTGTCCTTGCGGATCCGGGCTGTCCTTGAATCGCATGAGCATCAAGACCTTAGCGCCCAGCCGAGTCCGGTAAAACTCGACAGCCTCCTCACAACGGCCTTCGAAGAACAGGTACGGTTGGACGTGCATGGCGTCTCCTCTCGTCGGGACTGGGATTGAACGTGGTCAACGAGGTGCGCGCTCGAAGGCGACGCCCCCCCCTTAGAATCGTATTGTCGCGTTTCGTTTCCTTTTCTGGGGGCGGAGCAGGGACCCAGAGCGCATTGCCCCCACGCGGTCAGAACTCTCCCTACGTATCGAACGAGCGGCGGCAGGATCGACGGCGCTCGCGTCTTTTTTTTTGGATTGGCGCAATCGTCGATCGCGGTGACCAGGCCGATTGCCATCTTGCACAGGCAGCGTGGGCCGCTACGTGCCTTCGAACTGCGACGGAAGCCGGGCGCCCGCACGTCCTGCGTTTGCCCCGTCGAATTCACGCGGCAAGAGCCGGCACAGCGGTTTCTCGAGCGACGAATGGCCGGCTCTCCGAACCGAACCTATTGTGCTGTCAGCACTTCCGCATTGGCCGGTCGCACAAGAACAAAAAACGTTTGGCGGATGATTGGGCGTTGTCGATTTTGGACCACGGCGGACGACTATGGGGTGGCCATGAATGCTTCAGTACGAATCGGAGTGAGCCATGCTGTACATGTGCCTTGTGTACCACGAGGAGAAATCGCTGAACGCTCTCTCCCAGGACGAGCTGAACGCACTTGTGGGTGCTTGCATCGCATGGGTCGAAGAGCTCGAGAAAGGCGGCCACCATGTCTTTTCGGCGGGCCTCCAATCCGTTCGCACGGCGACGACGATACGGCACCGGAACGGAAAGCTATCCCTGACCGACGGACCATTCGCCGAAACCAGGGAATTCCTCGGCGGTTTCACGGTCATTAGCGCGGCGGACCGCAATGAAGCGATCCAACTTGCCGCAAAGTTCCCGGCCGCTCGCATCGGCAGCATGGAGGTGCGACCTGTCCTGGAGTCGGACGCGGAACTGAATGACAGGCTCGACGAGAAGATCGGCGCTGCGATTCGACGAAAATTTGCAGAGCTCAACCCAACCACCCCGGCGCGGATGGCTTCGATTCCACGGCCCAATCGGGAGCACGAGCCATGAGATACCTGTGCCTTGTCTACTACGACGAGAAGACGCTCGACGCCCTGTCGGAAAGCGAATACGACGCCCTCGCGGCCGAAGCGCTTGCCTACGACGAGGAGCTGCGGAAGAGCGGTCACTTCATTGAGTCAAACGCCTTGCAGTCCGTTCACACCGCGACGACCATTCGTTTACGGAGCGGCAAGGCGTCTACGACCGACGGCCCGTTCGCCGAGACGAAGGAACAGCTTGGCGGCTTCATCCTCATCGAGGCCGGCAACCTGAACGAAGCGATTCGCCTTGCCTCGAAAATCCCACCGGCGCGCCTGGGGTGCATCGAGCTCCGGCCGATCAGGAACCTAGTCAAATGCACAAGAATTACGAGACAAAATGGCTGGACCGCCGAGGATTTGTGAAGCTTGCGGCGGTTTCCGCTGCCGTCGTCACCCCCGCCTCTGTCAGCGCTCAATCAACAAAGCGTTCCCCGGCCTCCCAATCACGGCCGACCGACTCTGAAGCAAGAGCGAAACAAATGAGTACCGGCGGGTTCTCGCAGACACGTCTCAGCCGCTTGCACGACGTCATGGACGGGTACGTGAGGCGTGGCGAGCTACCCGGTCTCGTGACCCTGGTCAGCCGGCGCGGCGAAGCATGCGTCGAGGTGATCGGCACGAAGGCCTTTGGAGGGCGCGATCCGATTCGCCGGGACACGATCTTTCGAATCGCATCATTGACCAAGCCTGTGACGGCCGTAGCGACCATGATCCTGGTCGAGGAATGCAAGCTCCGACTGGACGACCCCGTGGACCGGCTTTTGCCCGAGCTGGGCGGACGCCGAGTGCTGAAGCGCCTCGACGGACCGCTCGACGACACCGTGCCCGCGAATCGACCGATCACGGTGCGAGACCTTCTGACCTTCCGCATGGGTTTCGGGATCATCACGGCACCGCCGGGCTCCCTTCCAATCCAAAGGGCAGCAACCGACCAACGGATCCGGATGGGACCGCCGTTGCCGCGGGAGCAACCCGCGCCCGATGAATGGATCCGCCGGCTGGGAACGCTGCCTCTCATGCACCAACCGGGCGAGAAATGGCTCTATGACACCGGGTCCGACGTGCTCGGAGTGCTGATCGCTCGCGCATCGAATCAGCCGTTGGAGAAGTTTTTTCACGAAAGAATCTTCGACCCACTCGGAATGAAAGACACGGCCTTCAGCGTGCCGGGCGACAAGATCGAACGGCTCGCGACAAGCTACTGGACCAATCCCAAGACCGGCGCGATCGAGGTCTTCGACAAGGCCGAAGGAGGCCAATGGAGCCTCCCGCCTGCGTTTCCATCCGGCGCGGGGGGCCTGGTTTCGACGGTCGACGATTACCTCGCGTTCGGCCAGATGATGCTGAACCAGGGCAAACACGGCAACGAGCGGATCCTGTCGCGGCCTTCGATCGAGACGATGACCACGGACCAGCTTACTCCCGAGCAGAAGGCGATCTCCGGCCTGATTCCCGGTTACTTTGACAGCCACGGCTGGGGGCTCGGCGTTTCCGTGGTCACCCGCCGCGATGAGGTGGCGGGCGCGGTGGGACGATTCGGCTGGGACGGCGGACTGGGCACCTCGTGGTATTCGGACCCTCGCGAAGACTTGGTTGGGATCCTGATGACCCAGACCGCCTGGACTTCCCCCAACCCACCCAATGTCTGTCGCGATTTCTGGACGTCCGCCTACCAGGCGATTGGTGATTGAGCCACGTCGACGTACACACCACCCGATCGGAACGTGGCACGGATCCAGCCGCCTCCTGTTTCGCCTGGACCCAGCACCCGAATTGGTTCGATACTGATCATCATGATTCGCAACGACGGCACGTGTGAGATTCCGTCGTTGGTATTTAACCCGTTCGATCGTAGGACGGCCTGTCACGACAAGGAGTAAGGCATGAGCGGAGTTCGGGTACTCGTAGGCACTCGCAAGGGCGCGTTCGTCTTGACGTCGGATGCCAAACGCGAACGTTGGAGCATCGACGGCCCCCACTTCGCGGGCTGGGAGATTTATCACCTGAAAGGGTCCCCCGTCGACCCGAACCGGCTCTATGCGTCGCAGTCGAGCGGTTGGTTCGGCCAGATGATCCAGCGCTCCAACGACGGCGGCAAGACGTGGGAGCCGGTCGGGAACGAGTTCAAGTACGACGGCGTTCCCGGCACGCACCAGTGGTACGACGGAACGCAGCATCCCTGGGAATTCAAGCGCGTGTGGCACCTCGAACCCTCACTGACCGACCCGGATACGGTCTATGCGGGGGTCGAGGACGCCGCCCTGTTTCGGACCGTCGACGGCGGGCTGACGTGGCACGAGCTCCCCGGCCTGCGCGGGCATGAGTCGGGAGCCCGCTGGCAGCCCGGCGCCCGCGGAATGGGCCTGCACTCGATCGTGCTGGATCCCACGAATCCCGCCAGGATGTTTATCGCAATTTCCGCCGCCGGCGTATTCCGGACCGACGACGGCGGCGCGACATGGCGGCCGATCAACCGCGGTTTGCGATCGCAGTACATTCCCGACCCGAACGCCGAGGTCGGCCACTGCGTCCACCGCATCGCCATGCACCCCGCGCGTCCGAACGTGCTGTTCATGCAGAAACACTGGGACGTGATGCGGACCGACGATGCAGGTGAGTCCTGGCAAGAGGTCAGCGGCAACCTGCCGACCGATTTCGGCTTCCCGATCGACGTCCATGCACACGAGCCCGACACGATCTACGTCGTCCCGATCAAGAGCGACTCCGAGCATTTCCCCCTCGAAGGAAAGTTGCGCGTTTATCGGAGCCGGACCGGCGGTAACGAGTGGGAAGCGCTCACGGACGGCCTGCCGCAGAGCGACTGCTACGTCAACGTGCTCCGCGACGCCATGGCCGTTGACTCGCTCGACTCGTGCGGGGTGTACTTCGGCACCACCGGGGGCCAGGTCTACGCCTCGCCGAACGCCGGCGACCGTTGGGCCCCGATCGTGCGTGACCTTCCGGCAGTACTGTCCGTCGAGGTCCAGACACTCTCATGATACGCGTCGTGCTCCCAGCGCACCTGCGAACGCTGGCACACGTCGACGGCGAGGTCGAAATCGACGTTGAGGGACCGGCGACTCAGCGTTCGGTCCTCGACGCCCTCGAAGCCCGGTTCCCGATGCTGCGCGGAACGATCCGCGACCACTCCACCCAACGGCGCAGGCCGTTCTTGAGGTTCTTTGCCTGCGAGCAAGACCTATCCCACGAACCACCGGACGTACCCCTCCCCGACGCTGTCGCGACGGGCACGGAGCCCTTCCTCGTCGTCGGCGCCATCGCCGGCGGCTGAGCCTGAGTTTGCTCGCCGGCTGAATGCGCGTCGTCCGTTTCTCGGCGGCGCGCAATTAACTGGGTCATTCCCTCGTGGCTGAGCGTCCGGCCGACCGTGAAACGCGCGCATGCCGGTCGTTGCTACGCCAAGCGACTGGCGCGGAGGGAGCGCAACGTGCTTTCCACATCCAGCCGTCGCACGAGGACGGAGAGGCCCGGCTCGGGTCCCGCAACGCGGTGGACGAACAAGACCGGTAGATTCGCTACGCAAACTCCCAGACGTCCCACGGCACCGCCAGCCGCGAAAGCAGGCAATCCAAAAGATGATAGAAATCGCGCGCCGGCATGGTATGCCGACCGTCATAACGGTCGGCACTGCACCTTTGCAGGATCACCGAAGCGAGCGCTTGGTCGGAGGGAGGGCAGAGCGGTGGATGGGCGGCCATGAATGCCGCCTCGCCTTTCGCGGCGGTGGGCTGTGATACGACGGAAACGTCATCGATCACGGGCCAGTGTATAACAGGATGCGCGTCCGGCACATTCGCGATCCCTGCCCAATCGGTCTAACTGAGTTCTTTCGGCGGCGGCTGCTCTGTGCCCGCGGGTGAATCACCGAGCGCGTACAGGGAGCGCTGTCCTCGGGCCGCCCTCGAACTGCCGGAAGGGATTCGGCTGACTGGTCGAGTGGATGGACGCTGGTCGAGCGATGTAGCGTTCCCGGGTGTGCTGCGTGCGCTGATGGTAGGCGACGACGAGCTCGGACCGCGCAGCAGCGTGGTCCGCCGGCGCCGTTATCGCTGGCCCTCGGAACAGCGCAGGGCGTCCCGGCCGCCGGAACACGTTTCTGCGACCTTGGCATCCCTTTCTTCCAATCCGATCGATGTCTGGAGTCGCTGGATATCGAACCGAACCACGCGAAGACTGTCGATCTCCAGCAACGGGCGCCGGATCAACAGCGGGTCCGCGAGTAGCAGAGCCAAGGCGGTTTCCGGCTCGGTCCCATGCGGATCGATCTCACCGGATTTCACGCGAGGTGACGCCGTATTGAACCAGTCGCTCACTGGCAGTGTGCTGAAGAACGCACGTAACCGCTCCGCCGTCCATGTTTCGGTGAGCAGGCTGCGCGCCACAACGGTGTGACCAGACCGTTCGAGCCATTGCCTCTGCCGGGCATTCGTGGAGCACCCCGGCTTCTCGAAAAAGACGACGGTAGGCATTCAGTCACCGACTCCCGGAGACGCAACCGCTGGCCGATTCAGCAACTGTTCAACCGCCGTGCGCACGGACCTCGAGTTGGAACGGGGCGGCGAGAATCCCATCCGCGCCGGCCCTCAAGCAGGCCTGGGTGAAGGCGTCGTCGCCCGCCTTGGTTACCAAAAGAAACCGGGCGCCGGGGCGCTCTTCGGCCAGCTTCTTGAAGAGAGCAACCCCCTCCTCCCGGACGATCGTGGCATCCAACAGAACGAGGTTCACCCGCTGTTTCGCTCCTCCCTCCAGGCAGGTGATCTCGTGTGCTTCACAGCCGTCGTGAAGGATCATCTCGAGGACCGCGCGCATGTTGTCGTCGCGGTGTACGATGAAAACGCGACGGTTGCCCGCCGCCCGTGATGTTTCAATGGTCATCTGCATTACGCACCTGGCTGCCGCTTCGGGAAATCCAGAGGATCACTCCAGACGCAAGCGAGAGTTGGTTGAGTCGCAAATCGTTTGCCATTTCTCACCATTCGCGGAACCGGTGGGGACGGATCGGCGCGATTCTGTAAATCTCCCACGAGTCGGGACATGCTATCGAGTGGCACCACGGGATCGGCTTTAAGAATGGCCTCTGCGACGGCAGATTCCTGACAATTCGTGGTGCGCATGTGCGATTCGAGACAGGGCATTACGGCTTCACGTACGGGCCTGAAAACAGGGATCGCGTTGCTGCACGTTCACTCCGCCGGTGTCAGAGGTTCTTGTTCGAACCGGTCGTCGGCTGAGATGACTGCCGTTCGAGCCGCCGCGGGAAAGCTGTCGTAAAGGGGAATGTAGGGCTTGATATCCAGCAAGGGCGTCCCGTCGAGAATATCGAGTTCCCCAACGTGGAGGACGTTCCCGACGATGGACCGCAGGCGCACAGCCGACAGGCCAATCGGGTTCGGTCGAGCCGGTGCGCGTGTGGCAAACAGGCCGCGTTCGACGGTGTCCCGGTACGGAACGACGCTCAAGCGTGCCGGGCGGGCCCGGTGACACCAGAATAGGAGCCAGACCCGTTCAAAGCCGGCAAGGTCTCGCAAACCTTCCGTGAAGGGAGCGAACACCTCGATCTTCCCCTCGGCTGGCTGCGCCGAGCTCGGCTGCACGGGCGTCCCAACCGACTCCCGAAACGGGGAGTGAATGGTGCCGATGGTCAGGAGTTCCAACGAACCTTCCTTGATGAGCGAACAGGGTTTAGAACGCAGACACCCGTCACTTGTTTTTGGGCAAATTCTGTGCCTCCCTTACCGGTCCCAACCGGGTCATGATTGGCCTGGGGGAGCCGCGCGCAGTCCTGCTCGTGGGCGTGTTGGCTCCGTGTTTGGAGATGGCTCAGATGATTGAGGAACTGGCGACCGCCGCTGGCTCCAGCATGCCGCCGACGAACTTTGGCTCCTTCGGCGGCGTTTTACATTTTCGATTTCCGCCAGCGCAAAGCACGGGGACAAACGAGAAACAGCTCTCCGCAAATGGCCGGCGAAGAGTTGTTGTTTGAAGTCGGGGCGCCGGGAATGGAGCCGCGACTCAAGAGGGCTACGGGTTGAAACCCGCGTCCCTCGCGTACAGGTGGCTTTTCGTAAACCCGACAAAGAAAGCCACTCGCGATTGTTCGCAAGTGGCTTTATGCGGTGGCGGGAGGAGCTGCCCCCTCACCGCACCTGACACAATTCGCGATTGCATAAGCATTTACAAAAAATTCAGGGACCGATTGTCGAAAAATGGGTCGGGAGGACGCCGCGCTCCGCGTCTTCTTCGGATGGATCATCAGCCCGGACTTTTCGAGCCGCTTGGGCAGTTCCTCCATCACTCTCCGCGCGTCGACGTCACAGGTAAATCCCATGACGAGTCGAGTGGCCCGGGGGAATTGCACCCCCAGGCCCTCTCGGATCCGGACGGGAGGCTCTCGCCTCATCCGGCTCTTATGATCCGGTCGCCGGTCGAATCCCGATCTGCCAGA
>JARLIH010000007.1 GCA_031291845.1 Isosphaeraceae bacterium
AGATCGGGCTCGACGGCAAGGTGGCCCCCTTCGTTGCCGACACGAAGGGGGGGAACGGCCATGCGTTCGGGCCCGACGGCCGGCTGTACTCCGTCGCGTCGGGTGCGCAGCAGGTCGTCGCCTATGACGAACAGGGCACGCCCACACCGATCGCCGACGGGTTTCGCGGCAACGACCTCGTCGTCCGCCACGACGGCGGCCTCTACGTCACCAACCCGAGCCGTGACCCCGCCGAGCCGAGCCACGTCTGGTACGTCAGCCCGAAGGGAGAGAAGCGCGTCGTCGACACGGGTCTGAAGTTCGCCAACGGCGTGACGGTCTCGCCCGACCAGACGCTGCTCTACGTGGCCGAAATGCGCAGTCATTGGGTCTACAGCTACCAGATCCAGCCCGACGGCTCGCTCGCCGCGAAACAGCGCTACTATCATCTCCACGTCCCCGACTCGGCCGACGACGCCGGTGCCGATGGCATGCGCGTGGATCGTGACGGCCGGCTTTACGTCGCCACCAGGATGGGCGTCCAGGTCTGCGACCAGGCCGGGCGGGTCAATTGCATCATTCCCACTCCCAACGGCAAGGTCTCGAACCTCTGCTTCGGCGGCCCACAGTTCGACACACTGTTCGCGACGTGCGGCGACCGAGTCTACAAGCGCAAGGTCAAAGTCAAAGGCGCGAACGCGTACGACGCCCCGATCAAGCCGGAGGCGCCTCGGCTGTAGGTCCCTTGCGGACGAGCGCCGATCTCTTGAGTCGTTCAAATCTACAGACGGAGAAGCCGGCAGGGTGAAGCCGGTGATAGGCAAGCCGGTCTTTGCCGCTCGTCGCTGAACCGGTCTGGATGAGGCGGACGATCACCGGCGGCAACGGTGCGGGTCCTCTCGTCGTCGTATTGAAAGTCTCGGTGATTGACGGCTTCACGAATTCGATCTATAGTGGATTGTTGTATGTGGCATGCATCCACGGGGCAATCGGCTCGTGAATGTCTCTCCAGTTCATGATCCGCCGACCGCGTCGTCGTTCCTTCCTCTCTACCCCGTTGTGGCGACTGTCTACCGTCGGCGGCCTTGTGTGTTAGATCGCGAATCGAAAGCTCCCGTTGGAGTTCGTTTGAGCTGGCTTGTTCGACAACGCATCCAGCGCCAGCCGTAGGCGCCGCGTCTAGTCGCGTTCGACGGGATCCTGCCCCTCCCCTCTCCGGGGGACTGATCCCACCGCCATTGGGATGGCCTTTCAGACGCCTCGACGGGGTGCGTTCTGTCGTGGGTTTGCCTGCCGAGTTGGCAAAGCGCGACCTTCACGCGCTCGCGCCATGAGGGGCGTGCGTTGACTCGGACGCGTAACGGATCACAACGGGTGCAGCAACCGCAAACGGGGGATTCACATTCGAGACGTAATCGACTCGGAGCGGAACCTCATGACGGCTCTGGAAAAGACAGTCCTGAAACATTGTCCGGGACTGCCGGTCAACCTGTTGGACGCGCATTTCCGCCGAATGCCGGAAAGCTACTCCGAGCTTTATTCGCCGGCCGAAATCGCGCGTCACTTGCGGCTGATGTCCCGGCTGTCCCAGGAACAGCAAGTGGAGTTGGAAGTCAGGGCGCTCGGCGGACAGAACTACGAGGTGTGCGTGGTCGGGATCGACCGGAAAGGCGCGCTCGCGGCGATCACGACGGCACTGGCGAGCGACGGCTTCGACGTCCAGGACCTCCAGCTCTCAACCTATTTGCCGGAGACCGACAACGAACAAGACGCAGGCGACTCGACGCGGTTCGTGGACGTTGCGAGGGTAAGTTGTGGGCGTCGAAGCCGGGCCATCGGCGAGATCACAACCGACCTGCGCGACCGGCTTGGGATTGCGTTCAAGCACCTCGCCGAGGGCGACCTTCTGAGCGCCCAATCGGTGGCTTCGGACAGTCGCTCGATCCACGCAGCGTCTTCGCCGGGCCCGAGCCCGGTCGCGCCTCCGTGGGTCGTCAAGGAGGGTTTGGACCTCGGCGACTTTCGGCTGACGAAGAAGATCGCCACCGGGGGAATGAGCGAGATCTATCTCGCGGAACAGAAAAGCCTCACGCGCACGGTCGCGGTCAAGATCGTCTCGAGCCCGACCTCAGCCACGGAAGAGTTGCTGGCGCGCTTCGCGAAGGAAGCGCAGGTCCTCGCCTCGTTCTCGTGCCCCTACATCGTGCAAGTGTTCGCGTCGGGAAACATCCCGGCGGCCAACGGCACGGTCATGCGCTGGCTGGCGATGGAGTATTTGCCCAACGGCGACCTCGCGGCGTGGATCAAGCTGCACGGGCCTCCCTCGCCCGAGCTCGGAACTCGCTGGTTTTACCAGGCGCTGCAAGGCTTGCAATACGCGCATCAGCACTCGATCCTGCACCGGGACCTCAAGCCGCACAACTTGCTGCTCTCCGCCGATCATGACGTCAAGATCAGCGACTTCGGCCTGATGAAGGAGTCGCGAGCGCAACAGGACCTGAGCTTAACCGTCCAGGGAACGGTGATGGGGACGCCCCAGTACCTGCCGCCCGAACAGGCCCTCGCCGAGGAAGCCGACGAACGCTCGGATATTTACTCTCTGGGAGCAACGTTCTTCCACCTGTTCAGCGGCCGCCTGGCCTTCGAAGAGAAGAGCGCGACGGCGTTCCTGATCAAAATCGCCCAGCACGATCCTCCCTCGCTGCTCGACGTTGCATCCCATGTCCCTCGGCCTCTCGGCATCATCCTCGACCGGATGATGAACCGCCGGCGCGAGGACCGATATCAGACGGTTCGTGTGATCCTGGAGGACTTGCGAAGCTACCTCCAACGCGGACTCTTGAGGATGACCGAAAGCGAGAGCGTGGAGGACGAGCTGAAGCGCTCTAACCGCGAAACCGAGGTCACCCAGATTTTCTCGCCGTCCTGGAAGTCCGACTCGCGAAAACTCTGAGCGCCGCCAGCGCAGAGCGACGTCACGGGCGCCCTCTCGCCCGCGTCCCGAGTGCTTCGGCCTCCCCCTCGTTGCCGTTCGCGCGGAACAGCGTCGCGAGGCTCTCACGGATCCGGCCGGCATCGGCGGCTTAGAATTGCACAATGACATCGAACGCCAGCAAGAACTGGCTGCCCCGGGTGCCGTCGCTGAAGGGCTTGGCGAAGTGGTTCCAGTCGTACCGCGCCTCAGGGCGGATCCAGAGCCAGGGCTTCGGCTTGTAGATCAGGCCGAGCGTCATCTCGTAATAGGTGCCGGCCACGCCGGTGGCAGTCCCCTTGGTGTCCTCGAAGACCTCGGAGCGCCAGACGCCGGTGAACTTTTCGTCCGGGTCGAAGGTGTAGAGGAACCAGTTCGCGTACCCGTACCAGCTCGCCTCATTGGCGACGGTCCCATTGGACAAGGGGACCTTTGTATCAATGATGAAGAACGCCTCCGACGCCTGGGTCAGCTTCTTCGTCCACTTGTGCGTCACGACGGTGTCGAAGTAGGTCCGGGGGTGATGGGCATAAAGCGGGTTGTTCCGCCCGGCCCAAGCCGCAGGCGATTGCTCCACACCCAGAGGCAAGAACGGCTGGTTCATCGCGGGGAACGTGGGGAGTTGGTCCGGGCCGACGAGCACGTACGAGGCCCACGTCGTCGTGGCGTCCTTCGACGTCCAGCTGTATCCGCCGTGATAATTGACGTGGTATCGCTCGTCGAGCCAGCGGTCGTTGCCGTTGACCAGAGCGTTGCAGACGCTAAGCTGGGGGTTCACATGCAGGATCGATTGCAACCCAAGGTAAGTAAATGGCGAATAATTGAACATATATGGCACAGATAGCAACGGCCGCTTGACGGCCTGGACCGACTCAAACCCCGACGGCGTGTAGTATCGACCCAACCGGAGATCGAGCCCGCCCGCGGTCAGCACCGGCAGGTGCGCCTCGACGTAGAGTTGCGGCAGGTCGACGCCGGCAAACGAATTCGGTTTAAAGGCGCGGTCGAAGAGACCCCAGTCTTTGGTGAACTGCCAGTCGTTGCCGAAAAGGGTATCAACGCGGAAACCCAGGTCGAGCTTGTCGCTCGTCGCGAACGGCCTTTCGAAAATGACGTAATACTGGTTGCCCTGCCACCGATTGGCCAGGCGGTTGGGGAAGACGCTGAAGTTGCTGTCGTTCCGGGGCGTCCCGTTCGTATTGCCGGTGTAGCTGTTCTGGATCCAGCCGTAGACCTTGACGGGTGAATCCTCGATGCCGAGGAACCTGGCGAGCCAGTTCGTGTCGGCCGCGGCTGCGACCCCCTCGGTCTCGGTGGGAGCGACCTCGGCCGAAGGGGGCTGCGACCGCTCGCCCGTGCCCGGGCTCCCCGCGTCGGCGGGAGTTCCGCCCGACGGAGGAGGATTGCTGTTCGCAGGCTGCGCCATGTCGGAGGGAAGACCGCCGGAGGCCGGGGAGCGCGGCGGCAACCCCTCGGGGCTGGCCATCCGCGTGGACGGGGAGGGGATCGCTTGCGCTCCCGCCGTCGCGGCCTGTGCAGAGACGACGGCCAGGCAGACCAGAACGCGGTCGATCATTGCGCCCAAAATCGCCACGGACGCCCCCCGCTCGCTTTAGCCCCCGCGAACGGAAAGGCTCGACGATGAGGCAAAGGAAGGGAAGGGTCGATGCACAAAGGCCTCTCTGTCACGGGCGACCATCCCGGAAAAGAGATCGTCAGCCGTATCATGAGGATTCAACGATTCACCGGTTCCGCTCGGGAATCTCGGACTGATCGTAATTTTCGGCAAACTGCACAAACCAGGTGAGCGACTGCGAGGCAGATTCGATCATCGAGTCGGGGTGCGACAGGATAATCCTCTGCGCCCACCCGCGGGCGCGTGCTTGTCGTTGGTTCGGTCCGTCGCCCCCCGCGGGGGCCGGCCCAAACCATGAGACGAACAGAGCGAAAGCCCTCGGCGCGCCACCCCGATCGGTCCACAAGCGACGGCGCCCTCGTCCTGGCCCCCTGCGCCAGAGAGAGACTGTGCGCAACGGACACGAAAACCGCTCTAAGCGATGGGACCCGGCTGCCCTGTGCGCTCGACGATCCGGATCGGCTCGCGCATCGTCGGGCGGGCGCGCCGATCCACGACAATGCACTCGCTCACTTTTGTGTTCGTGCAGTTGCGGACGTCGATGCCGCGATGTTCCGGGTCGAGCACCTGGCAGCCGAGAATCAAGACCTCGCTCGAATCGACGACTTCGATCGCTCCCCCTTCCTGAGGGCTGCCCGCGCGACAGCCGTCCAGGATAAGGTTCTGCAGGTTGACACCGGCCGAGCGGACGACCCGGATGCCGTCGATGATCGCGCCCGGATAGTCCGGATTATGGTCGAGCACGTTGGAGCCGATGACGATGTCGCGGCAGTGCTCCACGAGGATCGAACGCTCGTAGGCGCTGGCGATCGCGTTGCCCGTGAGGGTCACGCCCCGGCAGTTTCGCAACCAAACGTTGACCTGTTGGTCCGAGAGGATGTTCCCCGTGATGGCCCAGAAACCAGCGCCGGCCGAATCGTCGCGGGACGGCCCCTCGATCCGGACGTTCGCCCCGCGAGGGCTCCCCTTGGCCTGGATCGTGTTCGACGCGAGCGTTCCCTCGCGCACGGTCCCCTCCCGCGAGTCGATCCAGACATCGGCCGAGTCCGGGTTGGCGATGTCGTGGTTGTATTCAATGTCGCACCCGGTGATCTGCAGGTTCCGGATCTCACTCCGAACGATCTTGATACCGGCATGCTTACAGAAACTGATATGACAACCGGTAATGATCGCCTGGTGCAGGTTGACGCCGTCGAAATAGACGCCGATCGCCGGGCCCCGGCCCTCGTAGATGTGCGAGTCGGCCAGAAGCACATTGCGGTTGCGCTTGACCAGATGGACGCCGTACCGGCAGCGCCGGATCGAGACCCCGGCGATCGTCGCCTGCATCGTCCCTTCGAGTTCGATACCGTCGGCCTGGTCGTGGTTGCCGACGATCTCCAGGTCGCTGACGGTCGGCAGGCGCTGACGGCGCCAGACGCGCGGGTCGAAGCTCGCAGGGTCGGCCGACTTGTCGTGACTGCCGACGAGTCGGACGGCCGGCCCCGGGCCATCCATGAGCAGTCGGGCCGTGCCCCCCTCGCCGGCCAACGCGATCGGGCCGAAGCGGTCGAGGTCGATCTCCAGCGGGGCGGTCAGGCGGTAGGTCCCACGGGAGAGAACCAGCCGGCCACCCCCCTGGTCAACGGCGTGCCGCAGCGCCTTGGTGTCGTCGACCTGGCCGTCGCCGACGGCCCCGAAATCGCGGACGTTGGTCATCGCGTCATTCCCGCATGTTGAGGTCTCGAGCCGCGGGCGGCGCGGGAAGCGCTGAGCCGGTCCTCGCGGGCTCCGGCGGAGGCCCGTCGGCTCCCACGGACCGGCCCAGGCAAGCATCTCACTTTTTCGCGTTCAACGGGAAGTCAAACGTGTTGGATTTGCCGGCCTCAACCTTGGCCGTCAAGGTCGTCTTGGAATTATACTCTTTCGGGATCAGCTCGGGCGCAGGTCCGATTTGCGGTAGCTTCTTCTTACTACCCTTGGGTGGCTCGGCGCCGGGCGACGTGTCCACCCCCGAGGCCATGGCGCCGGAGGCGGTGATCATGACCTTGTAGTCCCCGGGCGTCGGCCCCTGGTCGCGGGGAATCCGAAACGCCCCATCCTTGATTTCCCCGCCAACGGGGGTCTTGGCTTCGGGCGAAGCGGGCTCAAACTCGATCCTCCCCTGGGCGAGCGGCTGGCCCCCGAGCGTGACGGTGCCCGAGACCGACTGGCGCGGCAGGTCGTCGCCGCCGCCGCAGCCGACGAATCCGGTGCCCGCCACGAATCCCAAAACAACCATGAGCCGTGCGAATCGCGCGTCCAAAGGCTGTGCTCCTCGATGATGCGGTATCGTCCGCGGTGTGGAGTGATGCTCTCGGCAGTCTCGGCCAGGACCACGCTGGAGCGGTCCTCGAAATGGCTCGCGCGCCGGGTCCGCCGGCGCGCGAGCGACGGATCAGAACGAGTCGGAGCTGACGATCTCACCCCCCTTGGTCGTGCTGAGGGCCCGCCACGTCGGCAGGCTGACTGAGTTCTTGATGAAGCTCACCCTCCCGTCCCCAAACAGCGTGTTCACGCCCCCGGGATGCCGGCTCCTCGATCCGAACGTCAGCGACGTCTGGGGAGTGGAGTTCGTGTAGGTGCCACCGGTACACGGGGGATTGTTCTGGTAGGGGTAGTTGCAGTACCCGGCCGCGTACACGTTGTCGGGAAGGGTGCTGTTGGGTCCGAGGATGGTCTCGAACCCGGAGCCCTCGCTCCACAGCGTGCAGCCGCGGAGGTCGGGCTTGGAGGAATTCCCCTGGCCCTGGATGACCTCGGCGGCGAGCATGGTGTTGCTCGTGCCATCGATGATATCGCGGAAGTCGAAGACGCCGTAGGACCCGACCGTGGTTCCGGAAGAAGCAACGTTGCCATTCGCGGCGACGGTCCCGGACGACGGCATCAGGTCAGCAAAGGGAGCCCCAAGGAAAGGCTGTCCGCCGATGGCGGTTTGGTTGTTCTGCATCGTGTCGGTGTTCCCAAGGTTCACCGCGTAGTTGTAGTTGGGAACACCCCAGATCGACTGCGCAGGGGTATCGCTGGGGCAAGTGTACGAATTGATCCGATTAAAAGCCACGGTGGTGTTGACCCCGCCCGGCTGCCCATTGCCTCCGTACTGGAAAGCGGTCAATCCAGCGCCGGCGACGCCGTTAAAGTTCCAGGCGTTATAGCTATTGTTCCCCTCGATGAAGGAGAGGATGAAGACGGTCCAGGTCCCGTAGCAGCACTCCTTGAAGCCGGGCGGGAGTGAGCCCATCGCACTCTGGTAGTTGTGCATGGCCAGCCCGATCTGCTTCATGTTGTTGACGCACTGGGCACGCCGGGCTGCCTCGCGGGCGGCCTGGACGGCGGGCAACAGCAGGGCGATCAGGACCGCGATGATGGCGATCACCACCAACAGTTCAATCAAGGTAAAACCGCGCGAGGCCTTCGGACGATCGTCGGTGAGGCGAGACATGGCGTTACTCCGGAGCAGGGTTTGGGGGCAAATGATCATCATCGATCGCAGAATTGGCGCGATGCGAGGGCCGGACCCTCAGAATCAGCTCATCGCTCCGTGGCCGTGGGAAGCCGGCAAATGAGTGGCGGGGCGAGTGCTTCGGTCTGATGAAAATCGATAGCAATTGCGCGAGCAACGGTTCCGGCAAGCTTTGACTTCAGATCCAAGGATATCGCCTGCGGGGTGACTTGCTATGAAAGTTTGGGTTTTTTCTCTATACTTTTCGGTGGATCGAAAGGGAACTCCGAAAGCCACTGGGAAGATCGCCCCGTCCGTGGGAGTCGCTGGCAACGCCCGTCCGGCCGGGACTGCCGCCGCCTGGGATCAACTGGCATGAAACGACGTCAGAAACGAGTTCAATCCGGCCCTCCTCAGGTCGCCCTGATCATCGAGACGTCCACGGCATACGGCCGGAACCTGCTCCGCGGTGTGTCGCAATACATTCATGAATTTGGGCCCTGGAATGTCTATATGGAACAGCGGTCCCTTCAAGATCCGGTGCCCCCCTGGCTCGATCGTTGGGACGGCGATGGCATCATCTCCCGCGCCTCGACGCCGGAAAGCGCGGGGGAGATCGTTCGAACGGGCATTCCGACGGTTGATCTCAATGACCAGGTCAGGGACCTTGGGTTGCCGCAGATTCACAGCGACCACGCGGCGATCGCACGCCTCGCCGCAACACATTTAATGGAACGGGGTTTCCGCCACTTCGCTTTTTTTGGCTTCCCCATCTTCGAGTGGTCGGTTGCACGGGAGTCGGCATTTGCCCAGTGCGTGCGCGAGGCCGGTTTCCAGCTCCACGAGAACAAGGTTCCCGCGCACGCGACCTGGGGCCACCAGCAAGCGTCTTGGAAGCAAGAGATCGTGGCCGTGGCAAAATGGGTCAAGAACCTGCCCAAGCCGCTCGGCATCATGGCCGGGAACGACAATCGCGGGATGCAACTGCTCGGGGCCTGCCGGCGAGCGGGCGTCGCCGTACCGGAGGAGGTCGCCGTCATCGGCGTCGACAATGAGGAGCTCGCGTGCCAGATGGCCCTTCCTCCGCTTTCCAGCGTCATCCCGGACGCGTTCCGCGTGGGCTACGAGGCGGCCGCCTTGCTCGACCTGCTCATCAAGGGCAACCCCGCTCCCGAACATGTGCGGTACGTTGCCCCCCTGGGCGTGAAGACCAGGCAATCCACCGATGTGACCGCCATCTCCGACCCGCGCGTCGCCGATGCCATGAGCTTCATCCGCGAACACGCCTGCGAAGGAATCGGCGTTGAAGACGTGCTGGACCACGTAGCAATCTCGCGCACCGTGCTCCAGCAGTTGTTCCGGGAGATGCTCGGCAAGACGATCCACGACGCGATTACCGAAACGCGGATCCAGCGGGTCAAGCACCTCCTGACCGAGACCGACCTGTCGCTGACGCTGATCGCGGAACGGGCCGGGTTCTCCTATGCCGAGTACCTGAGCACCTTCTTCCGACGCGCGACCGGCTGGACTCCGAGCGCCTTTCGTCGCGAATTTGGCAAGCGAAGCGTCGGCAATGGTTGACTGACTGATCGCTATGGCCAAATAAACTACGGCAGAGAACCCACCCCGCGCGAGACCCTGACAGGATCGCCGGGGCCTCAGACTGGAAAAGATGCAACTCCGCGCCGCCCCCCCCCGAGCTCGGGCGGAATGTCTTTATCGCCACATTGTTGTGCCGCCTCGCGAGGTTGCCGAACGCTATTCCCGACGGGTGATCGAGATGACGACCTTACCTCTGGTGTTCTGCGCCGCGTTCCTCCCAGCGGCCCTTCCCACAACGGCGAGAACGATCCCAACGTGGACTCATCTCTCCAGCAAGTCCGGTGACCTGCCGGCGCCGGGCACGTCGAATCAGCAGACCGCCTGCCTGGTGCTCGATGTCGACAAGGATGGCCTGAACGACATCGTGATCGCGAGCCGGTCCCTCGGCGCCAGGATGGTCTGGTATCGGCGGAATTCCGAGGGATGGTCCGTTTACCCGATCGACGAGGGGCTTCAAATCGAGGCCGGCGGAGCGGTTGCCGACATCGACCGGGATGGCGACCTCGACCTCGTCTTCGGTGAGGATTGGTCCGGCACGAAGGTTTATTGGTGGGAAAACCCCTACCCGCGCTTCGACGCCAAGACGCCGTGGGTGCGGCGGGAAATCAAAAACTCAAAAGGCGAGATGCACCACGATCAGCTTTTTGGGGACTTCGATGGTGACGGCAAGGAGGACCTTGCGTTCTGGGTCCAGCGCTTCCAGGGGCTCATCCTGAGCCGGGTCCCCGACGATCCGAAGTCGCACGGTCCCTGGCCCTCGGTATTGCTCGCCGATATCAAGGGCGGAGAAGGGCTGGCGAAAGCCGACATCGACGGCGATGGCCAGGTCGACCTCGTCGGCGCGGGCTACTGGTTCAAGCATCGGGGAGGGCTCGACTTCGAGCCTTTACTCATCGATGAGAAGTTTCGGGTCTCGCGAACCGCAGCCGGGCAACTGGTGGAAGGGGGTCGCCCCGAGGTGGTCTTCGTCATCGGCGATGGTGTGGGCCGGCTCAAGTGGTTCGAGCAGCGCGCGCAGGGATGGGTCGGTCATGACCTGCTAGGCGAGGACGTCGTTCGGGGCCACAGCCTCGAACTGGCCGACGTCAACCAAGACGGTCACCTCGATATCTTTTGCGCCGAGATGGCCAAGTGGACGGACCTGGCCGAAAGGCCCGACCACCCCAGCGCCAGGATGTGGATCTTCTACGGCGACGGCCACGGGCAGTTTCACCAGAGCCTGATCGCCACGGGGATTGACAATCACGAGTCTCGTGTGGCCGACCTGGACGGCGACGGCGATCTCGACATCGTCTCGAAGCCGTACAACAGCGATACACCGCGGTTGGATATCTGGCTGAACGGGGGCACCGGCACTCGCAAGAATTCGTGCCCGGACCGGCGACCGAGGAACTGACGGGGTGCGGCGGCTCCGAACCCTTTCCAACGTAGGGCCGGCAATGGCCAGCCCTACCGGTGACAATCCGCGCCGGATCTGGCCATCGCGTGAACCACGCCCCGATCGAGCGCCACGGTTGCGACAACAAGCCGCCGCGCAGGCATTACCATTCCCTGCGCGAGAGCAGTGACAGCCCGTCGACCGGTCGCGCCGCGATGAGACCAAGGCGCTACAGCGTCCAGCCCTTGCGGTACTCGCGCCGCAGGAACCGCTCCGCCTCGGGGTATCCTTCCGCCTGGAGTTTCTCCGCGTTCCAGGCAAGCTTGCGACCCGCCCGATAAGCCACGTTGCCGAGCAAGACGGTCTCGGTCAACGCGCCCGAGTAGTCGAAGTTACACGTCGTCGGGGTTCCTTCTTTGCACGCTTGGATCCATTCCGCGTGGTGGCCGATCGACGAAGGGATACTCGCGGGCGGGGCCTTGAAGTCGCGGAAGCTCTCTTCGGGCAGGAGCCAGCGGCGGTCATAGTTGGCCAGCAACATTCCCTTGTCGCCGACGAACAGGACGCCGTCGCCGATGTCGGGAACCTTCTTTTCCAAGAGGATTGCGGGCCGCTTGCCGCCGTCGTACCACGACAGCGCGACGGGCGGCTGGTCGCCGCGGGCCGGGAACTCGTAGCGAACGATCATCCAGTTCGGGGTGGTCTCGGGGTGAACGGGAGGGCCTTCCGACTCGACGGAGGTGGGGTGCCGGAGGTCGAGCGCCCAGAAGGGGAGATCCATGTAGTGGCACGCCATGTCGCCGAGTGTGCCGCAGCCGAAGTCCCACCAGCGCCTCCAGTTGGCGGGCAGATAGGTCGAGTGGTAGGGCCGCTCGGGCGCGGGGCCGAGCCAGACGTCCCAGTGCAAGTACGACGGGACCGCCGGCGTCTCCTTCGGCCGCTCGCCGCCCGACCACGACTTGCCGCACCAGACGTGGCACTCCCGCACCGGGCCGATCGCGCCGGAGCGGACCAGCTCGACGACGCGCCGGTAGTTGTCGCCGGCGTGGATCTGCGTCCCCATCTGCGTGGCGACCTTCGCCTTGGCCGCGAGCCCCGCGATCACGCGGGCCTCGTGCACCGAATGAGTCAGCGGCTTCTCGCAGTAAACGTGCTTCCCCAGCCGCAGCGCCCCGGCGGCCGCGGGGGCGTGCGTGTGGTCGGCCGTGCTGATCACGACGGCGTCGAACCCGCCCTGGTCGAGCAACCGCCGGAAATCGGTGCACGTCCGGGCGCGCGGGAACCGAGCGCGTGCCGCGCTCAGCAGGCGGTCGTCGATATCGCAGACGGCGACGATATTCTCGCCCTGCACGCCTTCGATGTTTCCGAGGGCGCGGCCGGACGTGCCGATGATCGCGATGTCCAGCTTCTCGTTCGGCCCGGTCTTTCCCCATCCCCGTGCCGGAGCGAAGGCTGCCGCCGCGCCCAACGCGGCGGATCGCTGCAAGAACCCTCTACGGTTGAATCTGTGGCTCATCGTCTCTCTCACCCCCGCGGGAACCGTAAGACCGTCGCACCGTGCATGCGAGGTTAACGGCTGCAAAGGGTGAAACCTAGGGGGTGCTTCACGCTTTTTTTTTTGAGGCGCTCCCGGATCGGACGCGCGTCAGGTCTGGTTCGCGAGGGTGTTCGTCGCCTGAATGCTGGCCATCTCATTGTTCAGCTTCTTGCCCAGCCGTCCGGCGGCGACGAAGACGAGCAACTGGCCGTCGGGAATGCCATCCGAATTGCTGTCGAGGGCATTGCCCGCCGTGTCGGTGATCGGCGACATCAGCGAAAGCGCCGGGACGTTGGCCGTGGTCGAGCCGTTGATGGCGTTCATGGCCTGTGCGAGCTGCGTGCTCTCCAGCTCGAAGTAAGGCGCCTTCCGCACGCGTCCCGCCGGGACCAACGTCACGGTGTTGGTGCTCGCGTTGTAGCTCGCGCTTTGGATCGCGATCGGAGTGGCCGTGGTGACGCTCGTACCGCTCACTCGGCGCAGGGCCTTGGGATTGTCGACGAGGTAATTGTTCACATTGGTGGCTTCCGCCACGTCCATGGGCTTGCTGAACGTGATCTGGAAACCGGTGACCAGTCCTCGGCTCGTCAAGAGGTTGGTCGAGCGGATCTGCGGGGGCGTATTGTCCGGCCCGTGCATGATCGAGAGGTAGGCGGCCGAGCCTTCGGGCGTCACGGACGACTGGGCGATCGTCATGTGGACGATCTTGGTGCCGGTCCCCGGATCCGACAGAATGGGAACGACGACGGTTTGCGTCGTCTGGCCCGGCCCGAACGTCACGGTTGTGCTCACGGGCTCGTAGTCGACCCCCGGTGTTGCGGTACCGCCCCCCACCGTGAGGTCGGCAGTTTCGGTCGTCTGGTTCGCCGTGCCCTTCGTCCCATCGGAGCGAATCAGGGTGATGACCGCTGCGCCGGCCTTGTCGCCGACGGCGTAAAAGCCCTGCTGAAAGTCGATCGTCAACAGCTTGCGGTCCTCGAGTCGCTCGGCGCCGACCCGGACCTGCCTGGCCCGTCGAGAGTGGGGGCGGGTGCGATCGTTGGCCATGAAAATCTCCCTAAACGCGTCCCTACGTCACGGGGGGGTGTCGAGTCTGAGTTCGCCCGCACCGACCGCGTGCGTACGCAGCACTCGCCGCTTCGCGCACGGGCCGGCACAGATCGCAACGATCGATACAATCCCTACAATCGGCGCTTCGCGGTCCGGTTCTTCACGATTTTTCCTGGCGTTACTCCCACCGTTTTGCCGACGCGCGTGCCATCGAACGCAGTAGAGACGATCTCGTAAGGGGTTGCGCTGAGAACGACGGGTTCGCGGCCGGCGCTCCCGCGGCATGCATGCGCGCCTGTCTACGAGATCGCGGACCCGGTCCGTTCTTCGGGCGGGTCGCCGCCGGCGGCCTCTTGGGCGACGATCAGGCGCATCCCTTCCGACCGCAAGGACGGGAGGTACATCCCGAAGAGCACGGACCCGACAAGGCACATCGCCCCACCGAACGCCACGGTGCCCGGAGCCGTTAATCGCTCGGCGAGCGTGCCGGCGAGAAGTGCGCCGAAGGGGGCCATGCCCATGAACATCATCGAATAGACGGCCATCACCCGGCCTCGCAGCCGGTCGGGCACCATGATCTGGATCAAGGTGTTCGACGCCGACATCTCCACCATCATCGAGAAGCCGACCGGGACCAGAAGCGCCGCGGAGAGCCAGAAGGAGCGCGAGCAGGAGAACGCGATCAGGCTGACGCCGAACCCGCCCGATGCCAGCGTCACCCAGCGCCCCAATCCGCGATACCCTTTGCGCGCAGCGAGGGCCAACGCCCCACCTAGCGCACCGATGCCCGTCGCCCCCATCAGCAGACCCATTCCCCTGGGCCCGCCGTGCAGGATGCGGTCGGCAAAGATCGGCATCAGCGTGGCGTACGGCATTCCCATCAAGCTGACGAGCCCCAGCAGGACCAACAGGGCGCGAATCGGTGCGGTGCCGGCGGCATAGCGAAAGCCTTCAATCATGTGTGCCAGCGTCGAGCCTTGCCGCGCGAGCTTTGGGCGAGGTTCCACCCGCATGGCGAGCAGGCCGGCGATCACGGCCATGTAGCTCAGCCCATTCACGAAGAAACACCAGCCCTCGCCCGCAGTCCCCACAAGCACCCCCGCCACCGCGGGTCCGGCGATGCGTGCGCCGTTGACCATGGACGAGTTCAACGCGATGGCGTTCAGCAGGTCCGCCTTGCCGACCATGTCCACGAGGAAGGACTGCCGCGCCGGGATGTCGAAAGCGTTGACCAGGCCCAGCAGCGCGGCCAGGGTAAAGACGTGCCAGATCCGGACGGTGCCGCTCAAGGTCAGCGCAGCCAGCAAGAAGGCCAGAGTCATCGCCGCCGTCTGGGTCGCGACGATGATCCGATGGCGATTGCGGACGTCGGCCAGGCTACCGCCGAGCGGGGCCAGCAGGAAAACCGGAAACTGGCCGGCAAATCCAACCAGGCCGAGCAACACGGCCGACCCGGTCAGGCGGTAGACGAGCCACGACTGCGCAACGTTTTGCATCCAAGTGCCGATGAGCGAGACGAGCTGGCCCGAGAAAAAGAGGCGGTAGTTGCGGTGCGCGAACGCGCGCAGCACGACGCGCGGGGGCGTCTCAGGCTTGCCCTGCTCCGGGGCGTGCTCGAGGGTCTGACCTGCGTCCTCTCCGGCATCTCCCTCGAGCACATTCATCCCCAGATCCATCGTTCCAGAAGCAGGCGACACGGCGCATCGATCGTAACACGGCTTTGGTCCACCCGGCATCCCCGTGCGCACTTGGAGCACGTCCGCGCTCCGGTTACAGTGAAGCCGCACGAGGCTTGCGCAATCGTCCGCGCTAGCGCTCCTCTCCCACGGAATACCGGCTGCGATGACCGACTCCATCAAAGAACCGTTTGCGGGACAGCGCGTGGTGACGTTTGAGAGTCGCCTCGCCGGACCGATCGCCGACTTGATTACCCGCCAGGGAGGGGTGCCTGTCGACGCCCCATCACTGCGGGAAGTCTCCCTCGAAGACAACAGCGAGGCACTCGCGTTCGCCGACCGGCTGATCGTCGGTGAGTTCGATGTCGTGATCTTCCTGACCGGCGTCGGCACGCGCTACCTGGCCCGGGCGATTGAGACGCGACATACGCGGGAGCGCTGGACGTCGGCGCTCGCCCAAACGAAGGTCGTCGTCCGGGGGCCGAAGCCGCTCGTCCCGTTGCGCGAGTTCCAGGTGCGCGTCGACCTCCAGGCCCCCGAGCCGAACACCTGGCACGAGTTGCTCGCCGCGCTCGACGAGCGACTGCCGGTGCGCGGGCTGCGCGTGGCCGTGCAAGAATACGGCAAGCCGAACCCCGAGCTGATCGAGGGACTGCGCGAGCGCGGGGCGGACGTGACGCGTGTGCCCGTCTACCGCTGGGCCCTTCCGGAGGATACCGGCCCGTTGCGACGGGGGATCGCGGAGATCGCCGAGGGGCGAGTCATTGCCGCCCTGTTCACGTCGGCCCAGCAGGTCGAGCACTTGCTCCTGGTGGCGGCCGAGGAGGGGCGCCTGACGGCCTTGCGGGACGCCTTGACGCATCGCGTTGTGATCGGCTCGGTCGGTCCGACGACCTCGGAAACGCTCCGCGACAAGGGGCTCCCCGTCGACATCGAGCCCGAGCACCCCAAGATGGGTCACCTCGTGAATGCCGTGGCCACGGGCTGGCGAGCGGCGTTGGAGAAGAAAAAGGGGAGCTCGTAGCGTTTGTAGCTTCGGGCGATACGCCACCCTTCGAGTCTGCGATCGCCCTGCGAATCATGCTCGGCGCCTTGCCAGGAGGTCCGGATGCGCGAGATAATCACGTGGCTCTGTGAGGGTCCCCGCCTTGCCGGCCTGCCTGACGATTTTGCGCCCCGCGCGGAGTACGAAGCGAGGTTCCCGCCATCATGAACGGCCGCTGCCTTGCCACCACGTTTCGCGTCGTTCTGTTCTATGTCGGGCTGGTTGCGGCCACCCGCGCCGGGGAAGGCCCAGCGCCGCCGAAGGCGATCGACTTCGACCGGCAGATTCGACCGATCCTCTCGAACACCTGCTTCCAGTGCCACGGGCCGGACGAGGAAACGCGGGAGTCGGGCCTGCGTCTCGACCACCGCGACGAGGCCCTCCGCCCGGCCGACTCGGGCAAGCCGGCCATCGTTCCCGGTAAGCCCGACCAGAGTACGCTTGTCAAACGAATCGCGTCGTCCGACAAACGGTTCATGATGCCCCCGCCGGCGAGCAACAAGGCGCTGACGCCGGAGCAGAAAGACCTACTTCGCGCGTGGGTCGAGCAGGGGGCCGACTACCGGCAACACTGGTCGTTCGCCCGGCCGACGCGGCCGGCTTTGCCAAAAGTCAAGGACGAATCGTGGCCCCGGAATACGATCGATCGCTTCATCCTCGCCCGGCTTGAGAGTGACGGGCTCCGGCCCAGCCGCGAGGCCGACCGCCCGACCCTCATCAGGCGCCTCGCGCTAGACCTCACGGGCCTGCCGCCGACTCCGGGCGAAGTCGACGCGTTCGTGAACGATCCGCGCTCCGACGCCTACGAGGCGCTGGTGGACCGCCTCCTGTCGTCGCCCCACTACGGCGAACGCATGGCCCTCGACTGGCTCGACGCCGCACGGTTCGCCGACACCCACGGTTATCACATCGACTCGGGCCGTAACATGACCCGCTGGCGCGACTGGGTGATCGACGCGTTCAACCGCGACCTGCCGTTCGACCGGTTCACCATCGACCAGCTCGCGGGCGACCTCGTCCCGAACGCGACGCTCGAGCAGAAGGTCGCGAGCGGCTTCAACCGCAACCACATGATCACGTTCGAGGGGGGAGCGATCCCCGAGGAATACCTGACGGCGTACATCGTCGACCGGGTCAACACCACCGGCACGGTCTGGCTCGGCCTGACGGTGGGCTGCACGCAGTGCCACGACCACAAGTTCGACCCGATGACGCAGAAGGAGTTCTACGAGCTCTACGCGTTCTTCAACAACGTACCGGAGCAGGGGCTCGACGGGAGCAAGGGAAACGCAGCGCCGATGATCCCGGCCCCCACGAAAGAACAGCAGCGAAGGCTCGACAGGCTGGCCGAGGCAATCCGCGAAACGGAGACGCGCCTCGACGCCCCAACGCCCGCTGTCGACGCCGCACAGGCTCAGTGGGAGCAGACGACGGGGAGCGAGCGTCCGGTCGTTTTCACAGCGCTCGACCCTGCCGAGACAACGTCGCGCGGCGGCACGACGCTGAAGCGCTTGCCGGACCGGAGTGTGCAGGCCCTCAAGGGGAACCCGGCGACCGAGCTTTACACCGTGTCGTCCACGCCGGAGGCCAGCACGGTCACGGCCCTGCGGCTCGAAGCGCTCCCGGACGACCGCCTGGTGAACAAGGGTCCCGGGCGTTCGGTCAACGGCAACTTCGTGCTCACAGATGTGCGCATCAGCTTTGCCGGCCAACCGCTCCGGATCAAGGGCGTGTTGGCCGACTTCAGCCAGCAGGGTCACCCCGTGGCGTACGCGATCGACGACCAACCGAGCACGGGCTGGGCCGTCTATCCGGAGGTGGGCAAATCGCATGAGGCGACCTTCGCGCTCGAGACGCCCGTCCATGTCGACGGGAAGACCCCGCTCTCGGTCGCACTGGCGTTCGAGTCGCCGTACGGCCAGCACCAGCTCGGAAAGTTCCGGCTCGCGGTCACCGGCGACCGCGACCCGCTCGGTCCTCGGACCGTTCCCAGCACGATCGCGAAGACGCTCGCACTCGAAGGCGAAAAGCGGACGGAAGCTCAGCGCCGGGAACTGCGCCGCTACTACCGCACGCGCGTCGCTTCGGAGTGCCGCCCACTGGCGGAAGCGCTCGAGCGGCTCCGGCGAGAGCGATCGGAGATTGAGCTGGGGATCCCGACCGCGATGGTCATGCAGGAGATGCCCAAGCCGCGCGACACATTCATGCTCGTGCGAGGCCAGTACGACAAGCACGGCGAGAAGGTGGAGGCACACGTCCCCGCGTTCCTGCCGCCGTTGCCCAAGGATTCGCCCCGCGACCGGCTGGCCCTGGCGCGTTGGCTTGTCGACCCGGCACACCCGCTCACCGCGCGTGTGACGGTCAACCGCTTCTGGCAGGCTTTCTTCGGCACGGGTCTCGTCAAGACCGCCGAGGACTTTGGCTCGCAGGGGGAGTTGCCGAGCCACCCCGCCTTGCTCGACTGGCTCGCGGTCGAGTTCGTCACGCCGGAGTCGCCGCGCACGCCGGCGTGGGACGTGAAGGCCCTGGTGCGTTCGATCGTGACGTCGGCCACGTACCGGCAGTCGTCGGTCGTCACCCCTGACCTGGTGGCCAAGGACCCCGAGAACCGCCTGCTGGCCCGCGGCCCGCGCGTGCGGCTCACAGCGGAGTTCATTCGCGATCAGGCGCTGGCGATCAGCGGCCTGCTCAACCCCGAGATCGGCGGGCGGAGCGTTTCCCCTTACCAGCCGCCCGGCCTTTGGGAAGAGCTGGCTTCGCGCGCCGACGGGGCGAACTGGACCGCGCAGGTCTATGTCCAGGGCCACGGCACCGACCTGTACCGCCGCACGATGTACACCTTCTGGAAACGGACCTCCCCGCCGCCAAGCCTCATGACGTTCGACGCGCCGGATCGTGAGACCTGCACCGTGCGGCGCGCCCGGACGAACACGCCGCTCCAGGCCCTTGTGCTCCTGAACGATCCCACCTACGTCGAGGCTTCCCGCAAGCTGGCCGAGCGCATGATGACCGAAGGTGGTGCAACGGCCGACGAGCGCATTACCTTCGCGTTCCGCCTGGCGACCGCCCGCCTGCCGAGCGCTCAGGAGCGAGACGTCGTTCGGAAGGTGTTCGAAGCCGAGCTATCCGTCTATCGCACGGACGCCGCGGCCTCGGCGAAATTGCTCTCGGTCGGCGAGTCGCCGCGCAATGCGAAGCTCGACGCGGCCGAGCTGGCCGCCTGGTCAACGGTGGCGGGTGTGATTCTCAACCTCGATGAAACGGTAACGAAGGGGTGATCGATGGACCCGCTTCGCGAACGACAGATCCTGCTGACTCGTCGCCAGTTCTTCGGCCGGACCGCCACGGGGATCGGCACCGCCGCGCTCGCGTCGCTGCTCAACCCGGAGCTGTTCGGGGCCGCCATCTCGGCCGGACGGAGCGAGCCGGGCGTCTTGCCGGCGCCGCACTTCGCGCCCAAGGCGAAGCACGTCATCTACCTGTTCATGTCGGGTGGACCCTCCCACATCGACCTGTTCGACTACAAGGCAAAGCTCAAGCAGTACCACGGAACCGAGCTGCCCGGCTCGGTGCGGATGGGCCAGCGCATCACCGGGATGACCTCGGGGCAGAAGGCGTTTCCGTGCGTCGCGCCCATGTTTCGGTTCGCGCAGCATGGGCAGTCGGGGGCGTGGGTCAGCGAGCTGCTGCCTCACACGGCGTCGGTGGTCGACGACATCGCGATCGTCAAGTCGTTGAACACCGAGGCGATTAATCACGACCCGGCCACGACGTACATCCAGACGGGCACCCAGCAGCCCGGCAGGCCGAGCCTGGGGGCGTGGCTCAGCTATGGCCTCGGGAGCGAGAACGCGAACCTGCCGGCGTTCATCGTCCTGATCTCGCAGGGGAGCGGCAACAAGACCGACCAGCCAATCTTCTCGCGGCTTTGGGGGAGCGGCTTCCTGCCGACCCGGCACCAGGGGGTGCGGTTCCGGTCGGGCGACGACCCGGTGCTCTACCTCTCAAACCCGCCCGGCATCGATGCCGCAACCCGCCGACGGATGCTGGACGGAGTCGGCCGCCTGAACCAGATGGCCGCCGACGCGTTCGGCGACCCCGAGATCAATACGCGCATCGCCCAGTACGAGATGGCGTACCGAATGCAAACGTCGGTCCCCGAGCTGACCGACCTCTCGGGTGAGCCCAAGTCGGTCCGCGACCTCTACGGCCTCGAAAGCGAGACCGACGGCGGTTTCGCGCGCAACTGCTTGCTCGCCCGCCGGATGGTTGAGCGAGGGGTGCGCTTCGTCCAGCTTATGCACCGCGGGTGGGACCAGCACGGCAGCCTCCCCGTACAGATCCGCGGGCAGTGCCGCGACGTCGACCAGCCGGCGGCCGCGCTCGTCAAGGATCTGAAGGCCCGCGGACTGCTCGACGAGACCCTGGTCATCTGGGGCGGCGAGTTCGGGCGCACGGTCTACAGCCAGGGCGCACTCACCAAGGACAACTACGGGCGCGACCACCACGGCCGCTGCTTCACCATGTGGATGGCCGGCGGAGGCATCAAGCCGGGGATCACATACGGTGAGACCGACGACTATTGTTACAACATCGTGCGCGACCCCGTTCACATTCACGACTTCAACGCCACCATCCTGCGCAGCCTTGGCATCGATCACACCCGGCTGACGTTCCGCTTCCAGGGCCGCGACTTCCGACTGACCGACGTCCACGGTAACGTCGTCAACGGGCTCTTCGCGTGAGGACGTAACGCAACGCAACGGGCCAAATCGAAAAAAAATGCAAGCAATCAGCGCGCGCCTGTCCCGGTCTCTTACGGTTTAGCCATAGAAGGATGAGGGCTTCGATCTCGAAATGCGCAGCCGGCATCGTCCGAGGCCGCAGCCGTGCGGCCGCGGGTAGCCGTCTCCGCATGCGGCAACTTTGTGCGCGAACCGCTTGAGGTCCTGCCGCCGGGTTCTGATCGTCCACCTTGAATTTTCACTTGCGACCCGCGATTTCGTGATTTAAGTTTCCATGGCCTAGTCCTATCGATGGCCAGCCCGACGCCCCCCGGTCCGGCCAACCGGAGCAATGAGATGCACCTTGATGCTCACCGCCGCCGCGATCGCCGTACGTCCCGAGCTTTTCGACACGTTGCGCTGATCGAGACCGAAGCCCTGGAATCACGTCAACTTCTGTCGACTTCGACCGTCGACCTGTCAAGCCTCACGGCCGTTCCCGCGATCAGTTCGGCGGCCTCGGCGGCCACGATTTCCGGTCTGACGCCGAGTCAGATCAAGTCCGCCTACAACTTCTCGACGTCGAGCACCGCCGGGAGCGGTGAGACGATCGCCATCGTTGACGCTTATAACGACCCGAACATCGCCAAGGACCTCGCCGCCTTCTCGACTCAGTTCGGGTTGCCGGCGGCGAACCTTTCGGTCGTGAACGAGAACGGAGGCTCGAGCCTGCCGGCCGCCAACGCCGGTTGGGCGGAGGAAATCGCCCTCGACGTCGAGTGGGCGCACGCCGCCGCGCCCGGCGCGAAGATCGTACTTGTCGAAGCGTCGTCCGCCAGCCTGAGCGACCTGATCACGGCGGTGAAGACCGCGTCGAAGAGCGCGAACGTCGTCTCCATGAGCTGGGGCGGCTCGGAGTTCTTCGGCGAGACGCAGTACGACTCCGTGTTCAACGTGCCGGGCGTGACCTTCGTGGCGTCGGCCGGAGACTCGCCGGGCACGACCTGGCCGTCGGTCTCACCCAACGTCGTCGGCGTCGGTGGCACCACGCTGACCCTTTCGGGCTCGGGTGGCTACGGCTCGGAATCGGTCTGGAACAGCACGGGTGGTGGCTTGAGCTACTTCGAGGCCCAGCCAAGCTACCAGGCCACCTACTCCGGGCTGCTCGGCGTCGGGGCCCGTGCAACGCCCGACGTGGGGTACGATGCCAATCCGAGCTCCGGGGTTGCGGTGCTCGACACGTACCAAAACAGCTATTCCGCGAGCGGGTGGTTCCAGGTCGGCGGCACCAGCGCGGGTGCCCCGCAGTGGGCCGGAATCTTCGCGACCGCCGATGCGCTGCGGCCGGCGGGGTCCGCCCTTTCGAGTTCTTCGGCGTTGGCCGCGATCTACAGTCTGGCGAACAACAAGTCAACCGCCGCAAGCGACCTCCACTCGGTGACCGCGGGTGACTGGTACTTCTTGAATACCTCCAACGGCGTCACGTTCTCCCTGGGCGCCGGTGTGGGCACCCCGAACGTCACCAATCTGGTCGCCGCGTTGGCCGGCGCAACGACGACCACGACGACGACGACCACGACCACCGGCACGACAGGGAGCGGAACGACGGGGACCGGATCCACCGGCGGCGGGACGACGGGAGGCGGATCTACGGGAGGCGGCAGGCATCATGGGTTCTCCGAGCCCAACACCACTGCAACCGTGGTCACGATGAGCCCCGTCACCACGCCAACGTCGACGCTCGCGGGCTCTCTGGGAGCCGTCACGAACGCGACCACTACAAACACAACGGCTTCGGCCACCTCAGCACAGGCCGCCTCGACCACAACCGCGTCGAGCGCGCCCAGTGCGGCTCGGCCCGTCCAGCCCACCGTTTCGACGGAGCCGCGCTCGCTTGGCAACTCGTCGGACGACCAGTCGCAGGCCGAAGAAAAGGCGGTCACGGAAGCCGGTGCCGCGAAGGACGAAGCGGCCCAGCCCGTCGCACCCGCGGTCGCTCCCAAGAACGACGCCGCGCCGGAAGAGAACGCTCCCAAGAACGACACGGATCCCGCAACCAAGCCCGACGACAAAGCGCCGATGGAGACACCCCTGGCGCTTGACTCGTGGGATGACGTCCTCGCGGGGTTTGGCGACGGCGCATCGCTCATCCCCATGCCCGTCGAACCGGCCACCGATTCGAGCGGAAGTCAAATCAACGCCGGTCACGAGTCGGCCGTGGCAGCGGGTGCAGCCGTGTTCCTCTGGGGCTCCTGGGAAGTCCGTTCCCGGCTCAACGGCCGGCGAGCCGGACGCACGTTCCTGCGAAAGCAGAGCGCTCGCTAACCGAGTGCGCACCGGCCATCGAACCCCGCCGTGGTCTGCGGCGGGGTTTTTCTCTTTCGAAGCGAAAGTACGGCGCATCTCGAACGGGACCTTTCAAGTGCGGGAGCTTTCGCGCCACGCTCGGTATGACAGCCGTCGGCGCCGCAAAAACGCTTTCTTAGGCGTACCTGAGACTGAACCCTCGGTCCCGCGTTGCGTGTCCTGATTTTTCGCGGCAATCCGCCCACAGAGCGGCGAAGCGGGCGTTCCCAGGCAGAGCATGAAAACGAGAGATCCCGCCTAATTTAAGCCAAGAACGCATTGCGTAGACACCACTGGTGAGAATTCGGCGGCGGCTGGCCTTCGGCCGTTTCTCCTGCTAGAATCTCCCCTGTTGGCCGCAACCGCCTCGTGTTTGAGGCAGCACGGCCCTCTCGATCTCCCGTTCGGGCCGACGGCCCTCGCCCAGCGCCGCTTCGATGGGCACAATCGGCGCACCTTTCCGACATGGCTGACCCCCGCCTTCGGCAGCAGATCGCCCTCGTCGCTGCCCAGATGATGTACCGCCGCGAGGAATCCGAGTATTTCACCGCGAAGCGGAAAGCCGCCAAGCAGCTCGGCGTCGAGTACCGCTACCGCCCCGGCGACCTCCCCTCGAACAAAGAAATCCGCGACCAGATCCAGGCGATGGCGCGCATGCACGAGGGGGAGAAACGCCTCGACAAGCTGCGCGACATGCGCATCGAAGCGCTTCGCATGATGCGCAAGCTGGCGCGTTTTCGACCGCGCCTCATTGGCAGCGTCTGGACCGGCCACGTCCGCCACGGGTCGGACATCGACCTCCACGTTTTCTCCGATAGCATTGGCCTCGTGACGGACACGCTTCAGGAATTCGGCCTGGACTACCAGCTCGAGCGCAAGCGAATCGTCAAACATGGCGAGGAACGGCTTTTCACGCACATCCACATCGAAGACCGCTTCCCGTTCGAGCTGACCGTTTACCCCGAAGACAAAGCCCACTACGTCTTCAAGAGCTCGATCACCGGCCAGGCCATCGAGCGCGCCTCGATCGCCGAGCTCGAGGCGTTCCTCAAGGCCGAGAAGCCCGAGGTCGACCTCGACGAAGCAGTCGAGCACGTCGAGGACCACCTCGACCGCTTCGAGCTCTATCGTCTATTGCTCAAGCCGCTGGAGGCGGTCAAACAGGACCCGCGCTACCATCCCGAGGGCGATGCGCTCTACCACAGCCTCCAGGTCTTCGAGCTGGCGCGTGAGGAGCGTGGCTACGACGAGGAGTTCCTCCTCGCGGCGCTCCTCCACGACGTCGGCAAGGCCATCGATCCGTCCGACCACGTCGGCGCAGCCCTCCAGGCGCTCGAAGGGACGATCACCGAGCGTACGGCGACCCTCATCGCGCACCACATGGAAGCATTGGCCTATCGCAAGGGGACGCTCGGCGGCCGCAGAAGCGCGCGCTTGCGTGAAATGGATGACTTCGAGGACATGATGCTCTTACGCGACCTCGACCAACGCGGCCGCGTACCCGGCGCTGACGTGTGCGAGTTGAGCGAGGCGCTCGACTACATCCGCACGCTGGCCGACGAGTACGACGACGACTGACGCTGGTCGAGTGGACCCGTCGCGACTACAATCCTAGGGTGTGTGGAACGCACCGGTGCGTTGCGCGCACCCTACAGATGAGCATCGGCCGAGGTCCACCGCCGTGCACCTGATCCTGCGCTGGGGTTTCGTTGCCGTTGGTCTCTTGTCGAACACGGTTGTCTCACTCGTCGCGGCCGAGGACCAGAGGCCGGTCGAGGTCTGGGTCGTCGAGTCGGCCGGAGGCTGGCGACTGCTGCGGGACGGCAAGCCCTACGTCATCAAAGGCGCGGGTGGGTCGGCTTCGCTGAAGGCCCTGGCAGAGGCCGGGGGCAATTCGGTGCGGACCTGGGGACCTGAGAACGCCGGTGCGTTGCTCGACGAGGCGCAGGGGCTCGGTATCACCGTCACCCTTGGCATCTGGCTGGGGCACGAGCGGCACGGTTTCCGTTACAACGACGCCGATCAGGTCGCCGGGCAACTCGAAAAGGCCCGGCAAACCATCCTCCGCTACAAGGACCACCCCGCGCTCCTGATGTGGGGGCTTGGCAACGAGATGGAAGGGTACGAGAAAGGGGACAACGCCGCCATCTGGTCGGCCGTCAACAGCGTCGCCGCCCTTGCCAAGAAACTCGACCCCAACCATCCGACGATGACCGTCATCGCCGAGATTGGCGGCGACAAGGTCAAGAACGTTCACCGGCTCTGCCCGGCAATCGACGTCGTTGGGATCAACAGTTACGGGGGCGCCGCCACGCTTCCCCAGCGCTACAAGCAGGCCGGCGGAGTCAAGCCGTTCGTCCTCACGGAATTCGGACCCGCCGGCTCGTGGGAGGTGGCGAAAACAGCGTGGGGCGCGGCCATCGAAGCGACGAGCACCGACAAGGCGGCGTTCTACGGCAATGTTTACCAGCAGGTCGTCGTCGGGCACCCGGAAACCTGCCTGGGTTCCTACGCGTTCGTGTGGGGCCACAAGCAGGAATCGACCGCCACGTGGTTCGGTCTGTTCCTGGCCGACGGAACCCGTACCGGAGCCGTGGACACGTTGTCAGAGCTCTGGTCCGGGCGTCCGCCGGCCAACCATTGCCCGACGGTCAAGCCCTTGAAATACGGAGGGCCGAAGGAGCTCGCACCCGGCGCGACGGTCCATGTGGACTTGGCGGCCGAGGACCAGGACAAAGACCCGCTCAAGGCGCGCTGGGAACTGAGGCAAGAAGGGACGTACAGCACCGGCGGCGATGCCGAAGTTGTACCGCCCGAGTTCCCTAGCGCGGTCGTGAGCGCCTCGCCCGAGCACGCCGAGTTGCGGATGCCGGAAGGGGGCGGCGGATATCGCATTTACGCTTACATCTACGATAACCACGGCGGTGCGGCGACGGCCAACCTGCCGTTGTTCGTCAAGGGGCCGGTCAAGATGCCGAAAGCCAAGACCCCAGCGCTGCCCCTGGTCGTGTACGAAGAGTCGGACCGCCCGCAGGGGTTCGCACCGGCGGGCTGGATGGGCAACCAGAAGGCGATCAAATTGAACCCGGCCTGCGCCGAGGAACCGCACTCGGGTAAGACGTGCATTCGCGTGGATTACCAGGACACGAAGGAGTGGGGGGGCGTGGTCTGGCAAAGCCCCGCGAACGACTGGGGAAATCTGCCGGGGGGGTTCGACCTCACGGGTGCGACGCGCCTGACGTTCTGGGCGCGCGGGGCCAAGGGGGGCGAAGTCGTCGGCTTCGAGTTCGGGCTGCTCGGGCGCGACAAGAAGTTTTTCGACACGGCCAGCGGAAAGCTGGCGCGCGTGACGCTCGGCCCCGAGTGGACGCTTTACTCCCTCGACCTCGCCGGTAAGGACCTCTCGCGCATCAAAACCGGCTTCTGCTGGACCCTCGCCGCTGACGGCCAGCCCGTGACGTTCTTCCTCGACGACATTCGCTTCGAGTAGGCAGGCCGCAGGACCTCGGCGAACGAGCCCTTGTTCCGCCTCGCGTGCTTCGCGACAATTGAATGTGTGTCCAGAAGATGCCGTGGCTCCGTGTCGGAAGGGAATCCAGGCTCATGCCGTCGATACTCAACCTTGCTCCCGACGCCGCGCTACGGGCGTCGATCCGCGACTATTTCGAGGGCGACCGGTCGCGGATGACGATGATGGCCGCGCGGCAGTTCGCGGTCCCCGAGCAAACGGTCGTCGAAGCGCTCGTCGACCTCTGGCCGGTCGTACGCCTGCGCGACGGGTCATTCCGCGCGCTGGTCGAGGCGCTGCCGGAGCTCGGACCGATGCGCGTCTTCGTGCGCAGCAAGGCGGCAGTCATCGAATCGGTGGGCACGTTCGGCGGATTTTCCGAGACCGGTCCGTTCTTCAACGTTCAGACCGAAACACTCGACATGCACATCTTCCACGAAGAAATCGGCGCCATTTTCGCCGTGGAGAAATGGGGTCACGACACCACGATCACCACCTATTCCTTCCAGTTCTTCGACCACGCCGGGAACGCGGGATTCAAGGCCTTCCTCTGGGACGATTTCCCGAACGTCCCGCCTGTGCGCATCGAGGCGTTCCGGTCGCTCGTGACACGATTTTCGGCCCATCACGCATGACGCCGGCATGCGCCTCGGATGGGTTTGGCCCGCGATTCGCTAGAGTTTTTCACGGAGATCGTGTGGGAATCAGACGCAACTAAGGAATTGCGTCGCTCGGGAGAGAGTCGGGCAGTCCCATGTCGCAGATCGAATCGTATTCTTCCCGCCTCGTCGACTTGACGACCTGCGAGCTCGAGCCGATCCATATTCCAGGCGGCGTTCAACCGTTTGGCTGCGTCCTCGTGATCGAGACTACCGGCCTCACGGTCCTGCAGGCGAGCGCGAATGTCGGTCAGATGCTCGGCCGTGAGCCGAGTACGCTCTTGGGGCACGACGTTGCCGACGTGATCGGCACCGCGAACGCCGCACAGCTCCGCGAACTGCCGGAGATCCACGCCGGGAACGACGAAGCCACCTACCTGGGGCCGGTGGCCGTTGGCGCCGAGACGGGCTCCCCGATGTTCCATGCGCTGGCGCACCGGTGGGACGGCGCCATCATCCTGGAATTGGAGCCGTTTCAGTCGGGGGAGTCGGTCGCCTTCCCCAATCTCTACCCTCTCCTCCGCAGCTTCCTTGCGAACCTCGCGCTCGCGCAGAGCGTGTCCGAACTGGCACACCTTGCAGCGGTCGAGGCGAGGCGGATCACCGGATACGACCGTGTCCTGATCTATCGTTTCGATGAGGACGAAAACGGAACCGTCATTGCAGAGGACCGCAACGACGTCCTGCCATCCTATCTGGATCTCCGGTTCCCGGCTTCGGACATCCCGCGGCAGGCACGCAAGCTCTACCGGCTGAACCGGCTACGGCTGATTCCCGACGCGTCGTACCGGCCCGTGCCGATCGTGCCGCCGCTTCGGCCAGATACCGGTCGGCCGCTCGACATGACCTACACACGCCTGCGCAGCGTGTCTCCGATCCACGTCCAGTACATGCGGAACATGGGCACTGCCGCATCGATGTCAATCTCGCTCTTGCAAAACGGCGCCTTGTGGGGCCTGATCTCGTGCCATCACCAGGCCCCTCGCGTCGTGTCGCTGGGCCTGCGCACCGTCTGCGGGTTTCTGGGAGAGGTCCTTTCGCTCCAGCTCGAAGCGAAGGAGCGCCAGGCCGACTCCGAACTCCGCATGCGTCTTGGCTCGATTCAGGCAAAGCTCCTCGGCTACATGGCCGAGGAAGATCAACTCGACGAGGCCCTCGAGAATCATCCCGAGGAGCTTCTGTCGCTGGCCGATGCCCAGAGCGCTGCGGTGATCCAGGACGAAACGTTGACGAGGATCGGCGCGGCGCCGGACGAGGCCTTCCTGCGCAAGGTTGTGGACTGGCTCGACGAGCACGTCCGGCAGGACGTCTTCGAGACTGACTCGCTCGCCTCGGTCTTCCCTGAGGCCTCGAACCGCCTCGATCGGGCCGCCGGGCTGCTGGCCGTGGCAATCTCAAAGGTACACAAAAGTTACGTCCTCTGGTTTCGACCGGAGATTATCCGCACGGTCAGGTGGGGGGGCGACCCGCGCAAACCCGTCGCCCCCGAGCACGGCGAGCAACGGCTCCGCCCGCGAACGAGCTTCGAAACGTGGAAGGAGACGGTTCGTGGACGGTCGGCACCATGGCGGCGTGCCGAGGTCGAGGCCGCGAACGAGCTACGAAACGCCGTCGTCGGCGTCGTGTTGCGCAACGCGGAGGAGAAAGCGCGGCTGGGCACTGAGCTGATGCGTATCAACGAAGAGCTCGAGGCCTTTTCGTACTCGGTCTCTCACGACCTGCGGGCGCCATTCCGGCACATCTCGGGCTACTCGGAGCTTCTCATGGAGGAGAAATCGCTCAGTGAGACCGGCAGGCGGTACGCGGCGACGATCATCGAGTCGGCCCGTTACGCGGGCGACCTCGTAGATAACCTGCTGGCGTTCTCGCAGATGGGACGGGCCTCGATCCATCCGGCCATCGTCGACATGAACCAGCTCGCCGAAGCCGTGCGAAGGGACGTCGCGGGCGAAGCGCAAGGGCGTAACGTTGTCTGGAAAACCGACAACCTCCCTGACTGCGTGTGTGACCCCGCGCTCTTGCGGCTGGCGCTGCGGAACCTGTTCTCAAACGCCGTGAAGTACACGCGAACGCGGGCCGAGGCCGTAATCGAAGTGGGGGCCAAGCGGAACGACGGCGAGGTCGTCTACTTTGTTCGCGACAATGGCATCGGGTTCGACATGCAGTACGTCCACAAGCTGTTCGGCGTGTTCCAGCGCCTGCACAGAATGGACGATTTCGAGGGCACAGGCATCGGTCTGGCAAACGTCCGCCGGATCGTTGAGCGGCACGGCGGCCGCGTCTGGGCCGAGGGGAGAGTGGACGAGGGAGCCACGTTCTACTTCGCGCTTCCGGCCAGCGCGGAAACCGAGGAGGCTTGAGCATGCTGAAGCCGATCCTGCTCGTGGAGGACAATCCGAAAGACCTGGAGCTCACGCTCGTCGCGCTCGAGAAGACCAACCTCGCCAACGAGGTGGTCATCGTGCGTGACGGCGCCGAAGCGCTCGACTATCTTTACTGCCGAGGCCCCCACGAGAGCCGTGCGAGGGGGAACCCGGCCGTCGTCCTGCTCGACCTGAAATTACCGAAAGTCGACGGCCTGGAAGTGCTGGAGAAGGTCAAGAGCGATCCCGAGCTGCAATCGGTTCCCGTGGTCATGCTCACCTCGTCGCGCGAGGAGCGAGACCTCTTGCGCAGTTATAAACTTGGTGTCAACGCGTACGTCGTGAAACCCGTCGGATTCCGCGAGTTTATCGACAGCATCCAAGACCTGGGGATCTTCTGGGCAGTGCTCAACGAGCCGCCGCCAGGCAGTGCCCGTTCGCGTAGGAAGTAGCCCCTCAGGGACCGAGGTTTGTGACGGTGACGACAATTCGCATCCTGCTCCTGGAAGACAGCCCGCGCGACGCAGAACTGGTGCACGCCCGCCTGGTGAAGGGGGGGATCGAGTGCGCGATCGCGCGAGTGGAAACCCGCGACGATTTTGTCGCTGCGCTCGACCGTGGCGGGTACGACATCATTCTCGCCGACTTTTCTTTGCCGTCGTTCGACGGCCTCAGTGCGCTCGAGATCGCCCACACGCGCGTCCCGGAACTACCGTTCGTGTTCGTTTCCGGCGGA
>JARLIH010000089.1 GCA_031291845.1 Isosphaeraceae bacterium
CCGGGCGATCCGCCGCCGCCGGGCACGCAGGGCGGGGTCGCCTTCCATCGCGCGTAGGTCCTCGCGCTCTTGCTCCGGGGTCAAGCGCAGCAAGGCTTCAAGCCGGTAGTACTGGAGCGCGAAGTCGACCAGACCGAGCACGAGGGTCGCCGCCGCAAGCACGAGCACCGCGTGTCGCAGCGCAGCGCCCGCAGCATGGGCCAGGCGCGGGGTGTCGAGCGCGGAGAGGCGCTGGACGTCGTCCCAGCCGGAGCGGATGACCCAGACCGTGACGAGCACAATCAGCACCGCCTTCAGAATCGACCAGGCACCCCGTCCGACGCGCGCGGGAAAGTCAGCCCCCTGCCCCAGCGCCCAGAGCCGCGTGGGGTTCGGTGCCAGAAGCGCGGGCGCCCACAGGCCGCCGACCTGCGCCTGGTGCGCTCCGAGCGCCCCGAGCGCTCCGCCCAGCACGACCGTCCCCAAGGGCCACGCCACGCCCCACGCCGCGGCGCGCAAGTGCGCGACGACGGTGCCCGCGTCGGCGACCAGTGGCATGCCCTCCTCGAAGGGCGTGCGCAGGACGTTCAAGAGGGCCGCCGCGAGGTCGTCGCCCCAGAACCCGAGCAGCACCACCACCGCCAGGAGCCCGGCCGCTCCCGTCAGCTCGGTGCTGTGCGCGGCCTGGCCGCTTTCGCGGGCCTGCTGCCGGCGCAGCTTGGAGGGGGCTTGGGTCCGGTCCTCGGACATGGGGAGGTCCTCAAGAGGGGCGCGGCGCTTCGACTCCGCCCTACCACAGCACGGCCGACCAGGCCGACGACAGGAACGTACCCAGCGCGACCAGGCCGACGACCACCAGGGCCAGGCCGAGCAACGTCCGCACCGGCAACGACAGGGCCAAGAGCGGCAGCGACGGCGCAGCACGGCCCAGCAGGCCGAGCGCCACGCCCGCCAGCGCGAGGGCCAGCGCAGGGGGTGCGGCCGCGCGCAGGGCCAGCTCAAGCGCCTCGCCCACCCGGCCGAACAACAGGCGGACCGATTCCTCCGACAGCGACATCCCCCCCGCCGGGAGCACGCGGTAGCTCTCGGCCATCGATTGCACGAGCCGGAGCGGACCGTCGAGCGCCAGGAACGCCGCCAGCGCGACCAGGCCGTAAAGGTGCCCCAACGGGGTCATCTCGTCCCCCGCCTCCGGGTCGAAGAGGGCCGCAGGAGACAGCCCTGCTTGGGCGCCGACGAGCTCACCCGCCTGCCGCGCTCCGGCCACCACCAAAGCCGCCGACCACCCCAGCACCGCGCCGGCGAGCACCTCGGCCAGGACCGCACGCGCCAGGCCAATTGCCTCGACGGGCGCGCTCAACTCCGGCGCGAGTGCCGGCGCGAGCACCGCCGCGAGCAAGACCGCCAAGAGCAGCCGCACCCGTGCGCCGAGCCCCGGCGCGGCCAACGCCGGTGCGGTCCAGCACGCGCCGGCGACGCGGCCCGTGACCAGGGCCCAGGCCCCCGCATGTTCCCACAACCAGGCCAGCTCGCTCGCGCCCGTTTGCAAGGCGGTCAACCCCCCGTGGTGACGAGCCGGGGAATCTCGTGGATCAGGCCACCGGCGAACTCCACCCAACGGCCGGCCATCCACGGCAGCAGCACCAAGACGGCCAATACCACCGCCAGCAGGCGCGGCACGAGCGCGACCGTGGGCTCGTGCAACTGGGTCAAGGTCTGAGCCACCCCCACGAGCAGCCCGACCACCAGCGCAGCGAGCAGCACGGGCCCGGCCAGTTGCAGGGCCATCTGAAGGGCGAATCGCGAGTATTCGAGGACCGGGGTCATCTCCATGCGGTTGTCCTCCTGGCGGGGCGGGGGCACGTGCCCTTGCAGTTAGCACGGGGACTGAGCCGGTCTCCTCTCCCCGTCTTGAAGCACGCACTGGTGCATTTCATGCACCCTACGAACATTTCCAGGAACGGCTGAGCCGGCTTTTCCCCCATCACGGTACGCCCCCGAAGCTCTGGAGCAACATCGCCGCCACCAAGAGCCAGCCGTCCGCCAGCACGAACAGGATCAGCTTGAGCGGTAACGCGACCAGTGAGGGCGGCAGCATGAACAGCCCCATCGACGCCAGCACGGCCGAGACCACCAGGTCGATGACCAGGAAGGGCAGGTACAGGTAAAAACCGATCGTCAGCGCCGTCGTGAGCTCGCTCAGCAGGAACGCCGGCGCCACGACGCGCAGGGGAAAGTCCTCGCCGTACTTCGGCTCAGGCTCGCCGGGCGACTTGACCGTGTGCTCGTACAGGGTCCAAACATAGTGATGATGGTTCGTGCGTTCGATCTGCTCGAGCATGAACGCCTTGACCGGCTTGGTCCCGGCGGCCCACGCCTCGGCCGCCGAGGCGCGGCCGGCGGCGAATGGCGCGACGGCGTCGGTGTAAACCGTCTCGGCGACCGGGCGCATGACCAGGGCCGTCAACAAGAGCGCGAGCACGGTCAAGACCTGGTTGCCGGGGACTTGCGGGCTGCCGAGCGCCTGGCGGAGCAAGAGCAGCACGATGTTGATGCGCACGAACGCCGTGACCATCAGGATCGCAGCAGGCGCGAACGAGATCAGGGCGAACAGCGCGACCGACTGAACGCTGCGCAGGGTCTCCGGCGTGATCAAGCCGGCACCCAGCCCTTTGCCCTGCGCGGCCGCGGGTTCAGCGACCGGTTTCGTGGGTGTGTCAGCCGGCTTCGAGGGCTTGGCCTCCGGGCGCGACGGGGTCGGCGCGACGCGCACGTCGAGCCGCGTAGGCGCCACCCCGGCGTCGTGGGTGCGCGCCGGCGGCGACCCGGCGCCGAGCAACGGGAGCAGTGCAAGCACGGCCCAGAGCGTCGCACGCCGGGGACGGAAGACCGGTCCGGTCGTCACGCCGCACCTCCCCGGTCGAACACCGGCCGAGGGACCGGAGGCACGATGGCTTGGCCCGGCTCATCGTCGAGCTCACCGAGCAAGGAGGGGGGACCTTGCGGCCCCGTGCCGAGGACGAGCACGCGGTCACCGGCCCGTACCAGGTAAACGGAGTGGCGGGGCGAGAGGCTCGTCTTCCCGACCACCCGCAGGCCCAAGGCGCCGGGCTGGGCGGCGGGCGCGAAGCGTCGTGACACGACGCTCAAACCGCCGACGACCGCGAGCGCCAGCGCGATGCCTACCGTGCCCAGCCACCATCCGCCGGTGTACCCCGATGGTTCGCCGCCACGCGATGATGACGCGCGGCGGGGCGGGAACAGGTGTCGTCCTGTTCCCTCGTCCGCGCTGGCTTCGGTGACCGCCGCCAGGTCCTCAGCGCGCGCCGCGCGAGGCTCAAGAACGGCCATCGAATGGCCGAAATAAAGAACGAGCAATGCGACAAGTGAGCAGCGAAGAATCCATTTCGGCATTCGCAACATCCTTTTTGCGAAGCGCCATCAGAGGCTGTTCGCACCGCGGTCCCGCGGGCTATGTGCAACGCTGTGTAGGGGCGGGTTTCAAACCCGCCCTGAATAGAGAATGTTCATGGTCAGGGCGGGTTTTCCCCCCCCCAATTGCAACTGTTCAGTGTTAGGGCGGATTTGAAACCCGCCCCTACACCATTCAGCGTCGACTAGGCCACCATGTCCTCGGGATCGTCGAACGCGACTTGCCCGAAGCGGCTGAGCCGGCAGAGCACCTCCACGACCGCGCGCTGGGCGGTGTGCACCGACTCATTGGCAATAGGTCCGCGGATGTTGATCTGGGCCTCGAGCGCCAGGGCCGAGGCGGACGGCAGCTTGTTCAGGATCAGATGACGCAGCCCTTCGGTCGTGCCGACCAGGGCGTCGAGCACTTGCTCTTCGCTGGCCTGGTCAAACACGGCGCGCAGGTCGCCGCCGTCAAGGTATCCGAGGTCTTCAAAGTCCACGAGGTCAGACAAGGATGGCCTCCTGACCGTTTGGGTCGGGCAGGGTGATACGTCCGTCATCGTGGAGGCGTCGGAGCCGTTCGGCGAGCTCGGCCTGCGCTGATTCAGCGTCGTCGAGACGGAACGGCCCCAGGCGGTCGAGGCGCTGGCGTAACCGGCCGGCCGTATCGGCGGGCAGGGCCTCCAGCACTTTCGACCGAACGGGCGGGGCGGCGCCGGCCAAGGCCAGGGCCCAGATCGCGGCGTCCTCGTCGTAGTACGCCTCCCTGATGTCTGTATCGTCCATCTTCACCAGATCGTCGAACACAAATCGGAGCCGGCGGAGGCCCAGGCCGTAAAATTCCTCAAGTACGGCCTGTTGCTCCCCGGGATCGACGCGCTCCAGCCGCGCGATCTCAAGTGTGACGGCCTCGACCGCCGCACGGTCGAGTTGCGCGAGCAGTTGCGAGGCCAACGGCTGCTCCAGGCTCACGAGCAAGATCGCGGCCTTGCGCAGGGGGGTCGTTTCGGTCAACGGGTCGCCCGGCGCCTCGGCCACCGCGAAGAGCGGGGCAACGCCGCGCGGGTCGGAATGCTGGTGTGGGGCGTCCATGCGCGTCATTCGACAGGCCCTCCCCGTCCGGTCCAGCGGTGCAGCACGCTCGCGGCCGCCTCGGGGTTGAGCCGGATCAGCTCGCGCACCCGCTCCGAGGGACCCGGCCCCGCTTCACCCGCCTCGTCCACGTGGAACCAGCCGAGGTCTGCCTGCCGCGCCACCTGCGGCGCCGGCCGGCGGGCCGCCGCGAGGTGCAGGCCGAGGGGGACCAGCGTCGCGGCTACGCCGACGAGCAGGCCGGATAACAGCCAGACCCACCGCACGTCCCGCGCTCCCGATGCCACCGGCACGGCCGCCGTCGGCCGCGCCGGCTGCTCGTCGGCGATCGTGTCGATCTTCACCTCGCTCGCCTCCCCCGGCGGAACCGTGTGCTCTACTGCGGTGTGGATCTGCCGCTCGGTCTCCTCCTTCGACTTCCGAAGCTCGTCCGGCGACGGTGTCGGGCTCGGGTGCATGCGGAGGTACCAGCTCCGCGGCACCTTGACCCAGACGCGAGCGAGCAGCCCCTGCGCGGGTGACGACTCGGGCTTCGCAGCGACAGGTGCCGGGGGCGGCGCCGGGTCGGGCTTGGGCTTGGGCTCCGGCACGATTTCCACCGGTTGGTTCACCGCGATCGGCGGCGGCAGCAGGTCCGCGACCTGCGACGGCTCGGCCGGCACGGGCTCGTGTGCCGGTTCGGGTTTCACGGCGGGCTCGGGCTTGGACGGTGCGACGGGCACCATCTGGACCGTGACCTGCACCCCTTTGATGTGGTCGATCCGGTCGAGGATCTTCTCGCTCAACTCCTCTTCGCGGGCGTGGATGTGGGTCTGCTCGCGCACTTCCGGCTTGAGCGCATCGATGTAGTGGTGCCCGCCCTGGTCGAAGATCGAGATGGCGTCGGGCTTCATGCCGGCCTCGGACGCGACGATCATTTCTTCGATGGTCTTGATGATCTGAAAGCGCACGGCGCGGTCGCGCTCGGTTTCGAGCAGGACGAAGGCCGTCGGATGGACCGACGACCGCATGCCCGGGCTCGCCGGCAACCGCTGGATCTCGACGTGCGCGGCGATGATGCCCGAGTCAGGCAGCCGGCGAATCATCTCCGCGAGACGTTCGCCCCGCGCCTGGAGCACGCGCCGGTCCCTGTCCCACGGTGTCTCGAGCAATCCCCCGTTGCCGTCGGGTCTCCAGAGGTCGTCGAGCGACTTGGCGCCGACGTTCAGCTTGGCGACGGCGTCGTTGGCCTCGCTCAACGAGTCGGCCGGGACGAGCAGCCGGCGCTGGTCGTCCTCGCGGCAGGGAATGTGCTTGCGCCGGAACTCCTGCTTGATTTTGACGAGGTCGTCCGGCTTGAACACCTGCCCATCGGAAACGAAGGCGTTTCCCGACGAGACGGAAACCGAGAGATAGAAGATGGCGCCGAGGAGCGCGAGCGCGGCCGCGCCGAGGCCCCACCGCAAGACGGGGCCCTGTTCGCGCCAAGTTCGCCCGGCGCGCTGGACTTGGGCCCGCACGCGGGCGCCGAGCATGCCGGCGGACGTAGATTGGTCGGTCCGCATCGACTCTCCTCCGAACGGCCCGGGCCGCTCCCGAGAACGGGGGGCGACAACCGGGTGCGAGAGCGTGGGACGCGGACGGGAATTGGCCCAAAGCGGACGCCGCGCTGGGTGTCGAACCGCGAAAGGTCTGGCTGACCGCTCTCCCGTCCCTGGGAGCGTGGGGCCCGTCGCATCCTGCGTGCGGTGTGTTATCCACAATCGGCGCGGTTTGTCAATCGCGCCCGCAGCGCAACGAAAAACGGTTCACGCGCCCTGAAGCGCGTGAACCGTTGCGTGGTGTGACCGTTCCAGGACTGGCGTCGTCCCGGTTAACCCACCTCAGTTGCCCGAGGGGGTCGTCGAGAAGAGCAGGCTGCTCTGGGGGCCGCTGGCCGAGGGAAGCTCGGGAGCGGGGGGCGCTTCGTCGCCGGTCGGGGCCGTGGCAATGGCCGGGGCGGGCGTCGGAATGATGCTCGCGGTCTGGCCCGCACCGTAGGTCGGCGCGGCGTAGGCGGCCTGGCCGGACGGGGCCGCATAGCCCTGGCCCGACGGATAGACGCCGCAGGTCTCGCACGTGGGGGCACCGCACGGGCTGCTGGAGTGGCAACCCCAAACCCGCTTCTTCTTCAGGACCCACGTGTAGGTGTAGCACTTGGGCTTCGGCGTGCAGAGGCTCTTGAGGCCGCCGCAAAAATCACCAAACCCCGTGAACAGGGCGCACTTCTTCTTCGGGGCGCACACGTCACCACAAGGGGTGGCGCACTGTGCGGAGGGCGCGGCGCAGGGGGCCTGCGCGGAAGCATACGTGTGATGGCCGCCCGCCATGCTCATGCTACAGGCGCCAAGAGCGACGGCGAGGCTCAGGCTCAGCGTCAAGGGCTTCAACATGGGAGATGATTCTCCTTGGCATTCGTTCGATCAAGGGAGGCGGGTCCGGCCGGCCGGCGCACTCCACCCTCTGGTTCCAGTTCACGGTATCTTCTGTCGGCGGGCCTTCCCGAGAACCCGGGGCCTTGCGGCCCAACCCTCCAGTCGACACCACCCTATTGGTGCTCCCTAGTCCTCGCCGTGGTCTTCACCGTGGCGAGCCAACCGTTGTATCGTCATCCCACAAGCCACCCTTGAGAGCGCTTCACGTTTTCTATCAAGGACTTACGGCGATCGAACTTGCCGGTCCTCACGGTCGGGAAAAACGGGCGATCTGCGCAAGAAACATGGCCCGCATAATTGGGGTATTCGCCACGACACGCGCGGCACCGATTTACCAATGCGTAAGGTTTAACCGATCGGCGCGGTCTCTACGCGGCTGGCACGCCCCGCAGTCTTCGGGGGGCGCGGCGCACTCCGGCTGGCCGTACGCCACACCCGTCAAGACTCCGGGCGTACCACCCATGGGGCGATGCGCGGCTTAGCGTCGGACCGGGTTGACCCGCTCGGGGTCCCGCGCAACGGGTCCCGGAGGATTGACGCGAAGGAGGACCAGCTCGTTGCGCTGCATGCCCTCTTCGCAGAGGATGGGGGTGACGTACGGGGCGAGGCCGGCGGCATACTTCTCGTAGTCCTTCGCGCGGATGAGCACGTAGGAGGACGCGCGGTCGGGGCGTTGAATCCAGTCCACGAAGAGGTTCTTCTCGCTCTCAGCGCGCTTGGTCCAGTCCACTTCCAGCCGGTTGCTCCGGACCTCTTCCAGGAGCGTCATCGCCCCGTTGTACTTGGGCAGGCTCCCCGGCACCGGGACGAGCGCACGACCGCGCAGGTAGAACCAGAGCCCTTCGTCGAGCTCCTTGAAGAACATGACGGTCCGGGTCTCGGGGGGCAAGAGGCGGTCGAGCGTCGCCGCGAGTGTGCGGTGGCTGTGCACTGGGTTCAGCGCGGGCGCGAGCGCGCCATAGCCGGCGAGAACGGCGACGGCCACGGCGCCCGTCAGCGGTGCCAGCGCCAGCGCGTCGGCCCCGCGGCGCCAGGCCCAGGCGCTGAGCAGCACGGCCACGGCGACGGCCAGCGACACGACCACGCACGGGCCGAGGAACTCGGGCGCGAGCCGACGCACGAACACAGGCGCAACGACCGAGGCCGCGAAGAGCAGCACCCAGTGCATTTGCAGGAGCCGGCGGGCCAACGTGGCATGCTGCGCATCGGGGACGCGGGCCAAGCGGGTCAGCCGCACCCACTCGAAACCGATCAGGAGCGCGGCCGCGGGGAGGCATGGCAGGAAATAGTTCGGCTTGGCGACCGACCAGAAGCAGAACATGACGAGGTTGCCGACCGCCCACCACCACGGGAACCAGATGCGGGGCCGAGTCTCCCGCCCGTGCGGCATGAGCGGCAGCAGCACGGCCGTGGTCGCCAGCACGACCCAGGGGAGGGTCATCCAGGTCCAGTCAGCGGCCAGCGGCAGCCGCTGACGGTGGTGGGTCACCCCTGCCATGCCCGCCTTCTGCCCCATTTCGAGCCACCACACCCGCGCAGCATTGGGGTCGGCCAGCAGGACCGGCACCGGCCAGCTCAGGGCGAGCACCACGAACAGCAGTAGGCCCCAGCCGTCCCATAGGCGCGCCAGCCCCACGCGCAGCTTGCCGACGCAAACCAGGTAGGGAACGACGGTCAGTCCCGCAAGCAGGAGGATGATCGGCCCCTTGGTCAGGAAGCCGAGCCCGAGCGCCAGATAGAACACCATCGACCAGCGCCGCGCGCCGGGCTCGGCCCCCTCGGCATGCAGCCGGCGCCAGGCGGCGTAGAGAGCGAGCGTCGTGAAACAAGCGAGCGGCCCGTCGTTGCCCGCCTGGCGAAGCTCGCTGATGAAGAAGCCTAGGGACGTGAGTGCCAGGCCCGACGCCAGCGCGACGTCGCGGTCCGCAAGCCGCCGGCCCAGCGCGTACACCAGGCCGACCGTCGCCAGCGCCGCGAGTGCGCTGGGGAACCGCACCATCCACTCGTCGCGGCGGCCGGTCAGGCGCATCAGGCCTGCGATCGTCCAGCGCGGTAGTGGAGGCTTCTCCAGCCTCGGCCGGCACTGGATCTGCGCCACGAGCCAGTGCCCGTGGTCGATCGTATCGATCGCCTCGGCCGACGCCCGCTGCTCGCGCTTGCCCCACAGGTCGACCGAACCCAGGAAGCCCAGGAAGACCAGGGCCGCGAAGAGCGCCAGGACTGACTCCGGGCCCCACCGCGCGGTCCAACCTCGCATGCCCACTGCCGGCACCGCCATCCTGCGCATCCTCCTTGAGCGCCCGCGCATTCCCTGCACGCGCAGCATCCCCCTCGCCCCTTGGGAGAAAAGGAGGGCGCACCATAACGGAGATCGCGCTGCGCGACAAGCCGAGTCGCGGCGGCGGTTGTGAATGGAAGTCATGCCTTCGGACGCGGCCGGCTCCACCAGCGCCAGAGGATCGCGAGACCGAGGACCCAGGACACGAGCAACCCCTGGAACAGGTCGCGGCGGCGGACTTCGCCGTAGGTGACCGTCGACCCACAACCCGTCAAGGCGGCCAGGCTCAACGACGCGACCAGAATAGGAACCGCCGTCTTGTCGAAGAAGTAGCTTCGCATGGCTTGGGTCACCGCCCAGAACGTGCCGAGCAGCGAGCCGACGAATGCGATCATCACGGCGAGCCCGCGCTGGAGTACCGGCCCGAGCCGGCCGCACCGTCGCGCCCGCCGCACGACGGCCACCGCCGGTAACAGCCAGGCGTAGCAGAGAGTCGCGACGAGGAAGATCGCAACGATGACCCATACCACCGTCCTGACCGGCGCGCTCACGGCCGCGGACCACTGCGCGAGGATGGGCATTTCGGCGAGTTGAGGGAACGTCATGTTGACAAGCATGACCAGGAGCACGAGCGTCCCCCAGGCCAGCAGTCCTGCCCAAGGACCGACTGCCACCCAGACCGCCCTACGCGCTGACCAATTGCGCCAGCCACGGGTTTCCGGATCGTCGGGCAGGTCGAGCGTCGCCCCAGCGAGGAAGCCGAAACCGAGGAGCGGCCCCAGGAGCGTCAGCCACTTGGACCAGTCCCATTCGAACGGATCCGGCCCTCCGTGGCCGTCGAACGACAGATTGACGGCGTCGTGGTAGAAGCTGCTCAGCACCGCCGGTACGACCGGAAACGCCAGCCAGGCCAACGCGCCCCCAAGCCATCCGCGTGTGACACGGGCCATGTATGGATTCCCCCGTGGAATGCCCTCTGCGAGTCTGACCTTTGTCAGGGATTAAGACGGAATCGGTCGTCCTCTGGAGAGAGGACTGCACATTCCGCGCGGTGGTGTGCCACCCCCGATCTGATTTCGGGGGCACCAGACAGGACGGTTCTGAGCCCCGTCCGGGGTTAGGAACGAGGTCCCTAAAACTCCGCGATAGACACAACAAGTCTTGAATTGAGCCAGCGAAACAAACGGCGGTTCAGGGCCGCGCCCCGCGGTCCCCGGGCGGCGTGGCGCCCCAGCCGAGCTTGTCGCGCAACGTCCGGTAAAAGCTGTATCCCGGCAAGCGGACCATCGGGAACGGGGATTTGCCGCGGCGGATCGTCACGCGGTCGCCGCAGGTGATGGGGACCTGCACCTGGCCGTCGATCACGAGCGTGGTGGCGATCCCCTGCCCCAGCGGCACCATTTCGTAGACCTTGTGCGTCGCGTCGTCCACGAGTGGCCGCTGGGTCAAGGTGTGAGCGCAGATCGGGGTGACGACGAACATCGCCGCGTTCGGCGGCAGGATCGGCCCGCCCGCCGACAAGCTGTGCGCGGTGGAGCCTACCGGCGTGGCGAGGATCAGGCCGTCGCCCCGGTAGGTCATCACGCTCTCGCCGTCGATCGAGAGCCCGATCTCCATCAAGTGAAACGGCGGCGCGGAGCGGAGCACCACGTCGTTCAGGCCGCGGAACGTGCGCGTCGGCCCGCTGCGCGGGGTGAGCGTACAGTCGAGCGTCAGCAGGTTCTCGATCGTGTATCGCCGCTCGGCCAAGTCGCTCAGCCGGTCGAGGAAGGCCTCGGGGGTCAGCTCGGCCAGAAACCCGAGCCGGCCGACGTTGATTCCGAGGACGGGGGTGGGCCGGTCCTCCATACGCCTGGCGGTGTGCAGGACCGTGCCGTCACCCCCGAGCACGAGCGCGATATTGGCCTTCAGGCGCGACAGGTTCGTGTCCGACGCCAGGTCCACGCCGGCCAAGACCAAGCCATCGCGTCCGCGGATCGCGGTGACGAGGCGCTCGGCCTCGGCGTGGACCTCGGGCTTGCCGCCGTTGCCCAGGATCACCATACGCAACGGGGGCACGACCGGGGGCGGTGACGGAGCTGCGAGTGATGAAGTCGGCATAAAGGGAAGCGCCGGTTGTCGTTGCCTTCCAGCCCCGTTGACGGGGCTGGAAGACTACCGATCATCCTCCTCCCGCAACGACTCCGGGCGTCTTACCCGAATCAACCACGCACGATCACCGTGCGCAGGCGTGACCGTTCTCCAGCGCGGCGACCGGCAGCCCCGCCGCGCGCGCCATGTCGAGTGCGGCCTGGGTGATGCCGTCGACGTCGAGCCCCACCTCGGCGAGCTGCTCCTCGCGCTCGGCGTGCAGCACGAAGTAGTCGGGCAGTCCGAGCCGCCGCACGTGCGCTGTGGTCAGGCCGGCGTCGCTGGCGGCTTCCAGCACGGCCGAGCCGAAGCCCCCCGCGAGGCACCCTTCCTCAACCGTCAGGACGAACCCGCATTCCTCGATCGCCTTCAGCACGGTCGGCTTGTCCAGCGGCTTGACGAACCGCGCGTTCACCACGCCGACGCGCAGGCCGTACACCTCGCGCAAGCGCTCGGCCGCACGCAGGCAGGTGCCCACGAGCGTGCCGCAGGCGAGGAAGACGCCGTCGGTCTCCCACTCCAGGATCTCGGCCTGACCCAGCTCGATCGGCTGCACTTCACGGTCGATCGTCTCGACGTTCGCCTTCGGGTAACGGATCGACACCGGCGCGTCGTGCCGGAGCGCGAACTCAAGCATGGGCGCGACGTCCTTCTCGTCGCCCGGGGCCATGACCACCATGTTCGGGAAGATACGCATGTACGCCAGGTCATACGAACCGTGGTGCGTCGGGCCGTCGGCGCCGACCAAGCCCGCGCGATCGAGGGTGAACACGACGGGCAAGTTCTGGAGCGCCACCTCCTGGAAGATCTGGTCGAACGAGCGCTGGAGGAACGTGCTGTAGATGTCGACGACCGGCCGGGCGCCGGTCTTGGCCATCCCGGCCGCGAACGCGACGGCGTGGCTCTCACAGATACCGACGTCGAAGAACTGGTTCGGAAAGGTCTCGCGGATCCGCTGGAGCTTGTTCCCTTCGCACATCGCGGCCGTGAGCACCGCCACCTTCGGGTCGCGCTGGAGCACCTCGAACAAGGCCGCGCTCACGGCGTCGGTGTAGGCCCGGCTCGAGGAGATCTTCAGCGGCACGATCCCGTGCTCAGCCTGGTGGAACGGCGCGGGGGCGTGGAACTTGACCGGGTCCTTCTCGGCGGGGGCGAAGCCGTGCCCCTTGTCGGTCAGGACGTGGAGCAAGACCGGGCCGTCCATCGCCTTGACCCGCTCCAGGTACGCCCGCAAGGTCCGCAGGTCGTGACCGTCGATCGGCCCGATATAGGCGAAGCCCAGCTCCTCGAACAGCATGCCGCCGTCGTGGATCGACGCCTTGATCGCGTCCTTGAACTGCTGGAGCCAGCGGTCGGCCCCCTCGCCCACGAGCGGGATCGACGGCAGGAGCTTGCGCACCCGCTTGTTCCAGTCGTTATACGTCGGGGTCATCCGGGCCTTGTCGAGGTAGTAGGCCAGGCCGCCGACGCGCGGGCAGATCGACATCTTGTTGTCGTTCAGGACGACGAGGAATTTCTTCCGCAGCCCACCGGCGTTGTTGAGCGCCTCGAAGACGATCCCCGAAGGGAACGCGCCGTCACCGATCACGGCGACCGACCGGCGCTCGGGGTGACCGACCAGCTCGTCGCCGGCCTTCATACCGAGCGCGGTGGAAGGGGCACAGCCGGCGTGACCCGTCATGAACAGGTCGAATGGGCTCTCGGCCGGGTTGGGGTAGCCCATCAGGCCCCCTTTGGTCCGGATCGTGTGCAGTTGGTCCGCGCGGCCCGTGATGAGCTTGTGCGGATAGATCTGGTGGCCCGTGTCCCAGATGAGACGGTCGGTCGTGAAGTCGTACGCCAGGTGGAGTGCGAGACAGAGCTCGACCACCCCGAGATTGCTGGCGAAGTGGGCGGAGCGGCGCCCGACGACCCCGATCAGCTCCTCGCGCATCTCGGCGGCAAGCTGTTCGAGCTCCTTCTCGGAGAGGGTTTTCAGGTCCGCCGGCGACCCGATCCTCGGCAACATCGTGCTGCTCATCACCGATCCCTTTCCAAAAGATCCAGGGCCAAGGCCCGCAACCGTTCCCCCCTTGGACCCAGGGGCACTAGCGCTAGGGCGGCCTCGTCGGCCAGTTGCCGGGCACGCCGGCGGCTCCCCTCGATACCCAGTAAACCGGGATAGGTCCACTTTCCTAACTGAGAATCCTTGTTGACGCGTTTGCCCAGCTTCGCCTCATCCCCCTGCACGTCGAGCAGGTCGTCGATGATCTGGAACGCCAGGCCAACCGCATGGCCGTAGCTATCGAGCGCCCGCAGGCACGTCTCGTCCGCCCCGGCGATGATTCCCCCCATGCGAAGCGACCCGCGCAACAGCGCGCCGGTCTTGCGCCGGTGGATCGCTTCCAGGGCCTCGAGCGTGGCGTCGTCGCGCCCTTCGGCCTCGAGGTCGGCCATCTGCCCGGCGACCATCCCCTCGGGTCCTGCGGCCTCGGCCAGGACCCGCACGCAGCCGGCGGCCGCCTCGGCCGGGCGGACGTGCCGGGCCAACACCTCGAAGGCCAGGGTCAAGAGACCGTCCCCCGCCAGGATCGCCGTCGCCTCGTCGAACGCCTTGTGGCAGGTCGGCCTCCCTCGCCGCAGGTCGTCGTCGTCCATCGCGGGCAGGTCGTCGTGGATCAGTGAATAGGTATGCACCATCTCAAGCGCACACGCCGCCGGCAAGGCCGCCTCGACGTCCCCTCCGCACGCCTCCGCCGCCAGCAGGCAAAGCACCGGCCGCAGCCGCTTCCCACCCGCCATCAGGCTGTAGCTCATCGCCTGGCCCAGCCGCGCCGGGCAACGTACGCCCAACGCATCGCCCGACTCGGGCAGGTAGCGCATCAGCGCCTTTTCGACTCGGCGTCGAGCGTGTTCCAGGACCTCGGCGAGCTCTGTCGCCGCAACCGGCGTGGAAGTCGTCATGGGCAAACCAGTTCCAGCGGCAAACCGGCGGCGGTCGACGCGCCTTCCGTGCGCGCCCCAAAGGCTCTCCACCACCAGGAGGCCCAGCGTCCGTCCAACCTCGCCTATTGTTGACAAAGACAACGCCGTTGTCCACACGGCTGGCTCAAAAACTTTGCAATACAAAGTAAAAACAGGGCAGATGCACCGGAAGCTTTGCGCTGATTCCCCAGATTGTTGGGAGGAGCCAGATTGCGTGCGATAATGCACTCCCCTTTCCAGGGATTGGATGTTGCGAACGGACGTGTTTCGGGCCGGACGCACCCGAGTTTCGCGTTGAACGGCGGGGCGTTTTCCGGAATGTCGAGCCTGGCCCGGCGAAGACACCTCACACCAATCGACGGAAATCGACCGGTTCGAGCGGAGCGGCTGGCTTTTCCAGCGCGCGAGGCGCATGATTGGCCTGGGTCACCGTGCTCCGAGCCAATTCCTCGCGCAAGCAGGTCTTACGACCTCATGGAGAGTAACTGATGGATCCGACCCGCGCGTACGACGACGAGTTCTTCGGACCCGCTCCCGCGAAGGCGGATGCGCCGGCCGCCGGCCACGCGCCGTTGCTGGCAAGGAAGTCGACGGTGGCGATCTCGCTCGTGGTGATCGGCTCGGCCCTCTTCCTGGCCCGCGGTTGCTGGTATTACCAGAACGACGACCGGAACCGGCCGTACCGGAGCGGGGGGCTCGGCGGCGGACGCTTCTTCTTCACGGGCGGAGGCTCGGGCTACCCGGGGGGCTCGAAAGCGCCCAGCGTCGGGGGGTCCGCGCGCGGCGGTTTCGGCGCCACCGGCGTGCACTCGGTGGGCGTCGGCTGACCCAACGGATCTCGCGTCCCGCCCGGATTGCACCGCATGCGACGCCACACGATCAGCCCTCGCCCCGATTGGCCGAAGACCGTCGAGTCGCAGGGGATGCTCTATCACTCGATCGACGACGCGCCCTACTGGGACGAGGGAGCTTACTACCTGTTCGAGGCGCACGAAATCGACGCGGTCGAGACGGCCACCTACCAGCTCAACGCGATGTGCCTGAAGGCCGTCGAGCATGTCCTGGAGCGCGACCTCCTCGCCGACTTCGACATCCCCCCACAGCTCGGCCCCTGGCTCCGGCGGAGCTGGGAGGTCGACGAGCACACGATTTACGGCCGGTTCGACCTCTCGTACGACGGCAACGGCCCGCCGAAGCTCCTGGAGTACAACGCCGACACCCCGACCGCGCTGCTGGAGGCCGCGGTGATCCAGTGGTACTGGATGCAGGACATCCTTTCGCGGGACAGCGTGCGGGATAGCGAGCCGTTCGACCAGTTCAACAGCCTGCACGAGCGTTTGATCGAGGCGTGGCAGGGCGTGCGGCAGGACATGGGCGCGGTCGTGTACTTCTCGGCCATCCGGGAGAACCTCGAGGACGTGATGACCGTGACCTACCTGCGCGACACGGCCGTGCAGGCGGGCTTGCGAACCGAGCTCATCGCCATGAAAGACATCGGCTGGCACGCCGGCCGCCGCGCGTTCACCGACTTGCGAGAGCGACCGATCTCCGTCTTGTTCAAGCTCTACCCCTGGGAGTGGATGGTCCGCGAGACATTCGGCCCGAACCTCCCTCTGGCCTCGACGCGCTGGCTGGAACCCCCCTGGAAAATGATCCTCAGCAACAAGGCGATCCTGACCGTCCTGTACGAGCTCTTCCCGGAAAGCCCCTACTTGCTGCGCGCTGGCTTCGAGCCGCTGGGGGACACATACGTCGCCAAGCCGATCCTGGCACGCGAGGGGGCGAACGTCTCAATCGTCCAGGAGGGGCGGACCGTCGCACAGACGGACGGGTTGTACTCGGGCGGGCGCTGCGTCTTCCAGGACTACGCCCCCCTGCCCAACCACGGCGGGCGCTACCCCGTCCTCGGAAGCTGGATCGTGAACGGGCACGCCTGCGGGCTGGGCATCCGCGAGGACGATGGGCCGATCACGCGCAATACGAGCCGGTTTGTGCCGCACCTGTTCCGCAAGTCGCACTACGCCGTACCGCCGGGGTAAACCGCCAAAGAAAGAGGGACTAACCGCCAAGGCGCCAAGAACGCCAAGACAAGAGGAGGGAAGAGAGAGGGAAGGGAAAAGAGCAGGGAGAGGAAAATGCTGAAGAGAGTTGAGACTAAAATAGCAAGACGACTAGATAACCTTATACTGATCGTGTTCGCATTTACGATTTACTGTACTTTATCTTCTTATTATTGCGTCTGTCTTCTCCACCTGTTTTGCGGGGGGGGGCGCGCCCGCCCATAAACCCCCGGTTTTTCCCCCCCCATAAGCCAAAAGCCCAAACACCTACCCCCCCGGGTTAAACCCACAAAAAAATCGGATAAACCCCAAACCCCCCCAAAAACC
>JARLIH010000090.1 GCA_031291845.1 Isosphaeraceae bacterium
CCCACCGCTCCCCCCTGCGCAGCGGCGGCCAGTCCCCGTCCGCCACCGCGCCCGGCTCCCGCTCCGGCAGCTTCGTGAGCCGCGCCTGAGCCTCACGCACCAGCTCTTCCGGCCCCTTGTTCTGCTGTCGCTCGCGCTCGACGAACACCGCCAGGTCGCCCGGGGGCGCCTCGCCTCTGCACCCCTCCGGGACGAGCAGCCCGACCCGCCCCACAACCCCCGCCAGCGCCTCCACGTCGTCCGCCGCCCACCCGAACTGCGAGGCGGCGTCGGCGTCGACGAACACGACGTCGCGGTCCTCGAGCACCTGGAGCGACGCCGAGCACCACCACCCGGTTTGTGGCCGCGCGATCGCCAGCGCACCCCATTGCCGGAGCGCGGCCGACTCCGCCTTCGTGCGCGTCACCAGCACGACCTCCTCCGGCCGCCCCCAGAGCTCGTCATCGAACTGCGACGCCTCCGGCTCTTCGACCCCCACGGGGAACGACTCCCTTGATTCGTCCTCGTCCTGGCCTCGCTCGTCGTCACCCGCGTGCCGCCGGCGCATCCCCGCAGCCCGCCGCCCATAACCGCGCCCCCGGCCCCCCTGCGAATTCACCCGGATTCTCATCGCTATCGCTCCCGGTGCCCGCCGCGATCGCATTCCCACGCCTACCGTTCAAGGATCCGCCGAGCGCGCGCTCCCGTCGACCCGCCACCCAGTGCAGGGCGAAGTTGCGGCGCTCACTATTGGGTATACCCATTTACACAACGCGCGAGGCGCGAGGCCGAGCCGTTTTGGCGCTAAGTCGTGATTGGATAAGCAGAAAAAATCTTCCGCCGGCTCGCTAGGGACGGGTGCTCGGCTGGTATGGGAACTCAATCCAAGGGTCGAGCATGACGTCCTCACCGTTGAGCAGCGCAGACCGCCTGGCCTCGGTCGGGCCCCACACGCGCAGCTCGACCCCGTACCCCCTGAGCTGACACCTGCAACCCTGTCCTGCTTCCAGGTCGACCTGCCCCAGCGCTTCTGCGAATGGGACGCACATGAAGCCGCCTCGCCTCGTGTTTGACTCGCCCACCTTCTTGCTTTTCATTCCAACTCGCCGCCCGAATTCGGCCATCCTGTGGGTCGAGCGAACAGGAGGACTGCAAAGTCGATTGTGGACCAATTCTGGGTGGCACGCCCGGAGTCTGGACGGGCGTGGCGCACGTCCAGGGCGGCTTGACTACGCCCGTCGATCGGCCTGCGGGGTCTTGAGCAGAAGATGAATGTGATTGCTCATGACCACGAAGCAGAGCACCTGCCAGCCGCAGTGCGCGACGGTGCGTTCGAGATCATCGAGGAGCCTTCGGCGGTCGTCATCGTCGTGGACGATGTCCTGCCGGGCATGACCCCGCGTCATGAGGTGGTAGATCGCCCCTCGAATTCAATGCGCAGTCGTCGCGGAATTTCTGAGGAGTGCCGCCCGAAACGCCGAGCGGCCAGTGGGAAACCAAAAGCAGAGTCTACCCCGGGTTGTGCGAGCTTGCTTGGCGTAGAACTCTTTGTCGGAGACCCCATCTTCGGCTCGGAGGCGGAAGCGTTCGCGAACACCGCGGACGTAGCAGACTTTCACGTCGCTGTCGTGTGTCGGAATCGGAAACGTGAAGACTCCATCCGACATGCGGCGCTCGAACATCAAGTGAGAGCCTTTGCCGCGGGACACGCTCCACGTTACGCCGTAGCGCTTGAGTTTTCTCTTCAGGTCGTCGATTTTCAGCGTGTGGTCGGCCATCAGGCAATTGCCAGGCCGTCACTGTACTCGCGGGTCGAGACGCCTTCGACCACGATTGGGGAGGCCGTGATTTCGATTTTGCCGATGCCGACGTCCTTCCCAGCAGCGAACATCGCAAAGATCCGCCCATCGGCGGGGGAGAACAAATTGGCCTCGTTCTTGTGTCGGTAAGTTGCTTCAACCTGAAGGCCGATTGCTTGGTACAGCCGCTCCAGGGCAATGGCCTTATCCGGGCCGTCTCCCATCAGGTCGAATTCCAGGCAGTGCGCGACCCAATCGCTTCCCTCCTGGTAGAAGACGACGCGGAGCGGAATGCGAAAGACATGCGTGGGGTGGGTCATGGTCAGAATCTCCGTGTGGCTTTGATTATCGCCGGCAGCGGTAACGAAGGATAGGGAACGTTCGCATCCCGGACGATTGCGCCGAGTCACGCAACGAGGTCTGATGAAAGTTATACGCCGAATTGCCATTTCCGATACAACGATCATTTCAGTCAAGAACGAAACAGCCGGCCCGAGGGCGCGCCGCCCGAAGACCGGTTTCCTCGCAACCCCGCTGGACGTTTGACGCCGCGGTTTCCGCCTGCCCTTCGATCACCCCCATTGGGCTTCCGCTGTTGAGAACCGCTCTGAACGCGTGTCAGCGGGCGACGCGCGCCTGCGCCGAAGCAATGAGGACACACAACGCGTGGTCGGCTCCGGCTTCAAGCGGCCCCGTTCCGAACGGGCCGCTCCTCAGTAGTTCGGACCGTACTCGCCTCGGGCCGGTGGTCTCACGGTGATTCGCGTTCCCCGGCGAGCACCTGCCGACGACCGGCGTGTGCCATCTAGCGGTCCCTTGCGACCGCAGACGAGGTTGCGCCTCGCAATCGTCTTGTTTTCGCCGAGCAGGAACACGCGCCGGTTCAGTGCACCGGGCAACCGGCCAGATTCGCCAGATGATGCACGCCCAGCCGCGCCGCCGCATCCCGCAGACGCTCACGCGTCGCCGCGAAGAACCGACCGAGCAGGCGACCCTCGTTCAGTTTCAACAGCCGCGCTTGCCAACTCTCGGCGCTGCTCCCGAGGCGCGCGAACACGCCGCTCAAATCGCGCGACATCGTTGCCTTCCCCTGGCGGAAGAGGCGACCCGTGTAATCGACCAGGAGCAAGTAACTCCCCAGCGTGAACCCGGCAATCATCCCCTCGTGCGCCGAGTCCACACGGCGCCGATCCTCGATCGTGCAGAGCCAGTGCGATTCCTCCAGGCCCGACGATCGCGCCACCGCCGCGACACAGCCTTGCTCGGCCGCCGTCACGTCCTCCCCGCGCCCCTGGGCGGCGACTTGCTCCACGCGCTGCTTGATCGACGTGTGCTCCCCCGCTTCCGGCACCGCCGCCAAGCCCGCGGCCAGGGGGTTCAAATCGATGTAGGCACACGTCGCCAGGAGGGCCTCTTCGTCCAGGATCGCGATGCTCTTGAAGCGCCCCTCGAAGAAGTGCCCGCGCGTTCCCTCCCGGCG